>RKRP01000007.1 GCA_007571315.1 Gammaproteobacteria bacterium | reverse complement strand
CTTCGGGGCGGCCCGCCCGGCTCTCCGCTTGCTGCGCGGAAGCCGCCGGATCGTCCTTGCGGGCTTCCGGGCCGCCCCGAAGGGCCGCCCGCGCAAGATGCGCCGCGACCGCCAACACCAGCGCCGCCGCGGCACCGCCCGCGCCCGCCAGGAAATACCCCGTGCCCTTCCCAACGCGCCCCGTGCAATCTGCCGAACCCCAGCGACGGGTTCATGCGCGCTCGCCCAGAGGAGGGAGAGGATGCCAGGCCTAATCAATGGCCGTATCCGGGTTAGCGCGGGGTGTCGCCGGCTACTGAGGCGCGTTGCATCTTGCGGTGCTGCGGGTAGTAGTCGGCCACTGCGTAATGCGAGGTGCAGCGGTTGTCCCAGATGGCCAGGGTGCCGGGGCGCCAGCGCAGCCGCACGCAGAATTCGGGCGTTTCGATGTGCTGGTAGAGGAATTCCAAGAGGTTTTCGCTTTCCTTTGCCGTGAAGCCCTCGATGTGATCGGTAAAGAAGCGATTGACGAACAGCGACTTGCGGCCCGTTTGCGGGTGGGTTCTTACCAGCGGGTGCGACACCGGAGGGAATATTTCCTTGAATTCCTTGAGCATCTCCTCGCTGTTCTCCCAGTTCCTGACGATCGGATCGTAGTAGCGAAGAATGGTGTGAGTGCAGTTCAGCCCGCCCAGGATCTCTTTCATGCGTTCCGAAAGCGTTTCGTAGGCGCGGTAGTTGCAGGCCCACATGGTGTCGCCGCCGCCATCGGGCACCACCAGCGCATGCAGCATGTGCAGCGCCGGGGGCTGGGCCAGGCCGGTCATGTCCTGATGAAAGGTATTGAGCGTGGGCGGCCTGCTCTTGTCGTTCTCCAAAAACAGCAGTTCCTGGTACTTGTGCGCCAGCGCCGGCTGAATGAAGCTGTCGCCAAAGCGGCGGGAAAAATCAACCAGCTCCTCCCCATTCAGGTCCTGCTGGCGGAAGAACAGCACCCGGTGCTCAAGCAGGCCCTGTTCGATCTCGTCAATTACGTCCTGCGGAAGGTCTGGCGAGAGATTCACCCCCGACACCTCGGCGCCGAGAGCCGCGACTTTTTCAAATTTCATGGGTTGCCTCCGCCTTTAGGTATCCAAGAATTCGCGCGAGACAGCCGCCAGCCGGTCCACGCCCACATCGAACGCGCCATGGCTGAGATCGGGCATTTCCACCACCCGGACATCCGGGAGCAGTTTTGCGGCCTCGCGCGAGTTTTCCTGCAGATTGCCATGCGTGTTGGGCACCAGCACCGGCTGCCGCACCAGGGGCAGGCGCTCTTCGGCCGGATAGCTGAACACGCTGTGATAGGCCCACCAGGAATACGGCCCCGATTGCAGATGATCGACAAAGTGCGAGGCGCCGCGTTGCAGGGACACCTCAGGATGCCGCTCGGTGACCCAGAAGCGCCAGACCTCCATGGCGTTCGAGCCGTCCTCCTTCAGCTCTTTCCGCCTGGCGTACTGGTTGTACATTTCCTTGCGCTCTTCGCCAACGCGATAGGGGATTCCCGGCAGCACCAGCCGCCGCGCCAGGTCCGGGCGAACAACCGCCAGTTCCGCAGCGATAAAGCAGCCAGTGTGGTAGCCGATCAAGTCCACCGCGCCCCGGCCATTCGCCCCGTAGCCCAGAGCGTCCAGCACATCGGCGGCGGCGCCGGCCAGTTCGCTCATTGGCTGCGGCTCGGGCGGCGGGTCGGACCGCCCGTAACCCGGCGTGTCCATCGCCATTACCCGCCGGTCCGCGCTCATCTCCAGCATGAAATCGCGATAGAAGTCTCCCGACAGGGCTGTGGGATGGAAGCACATCAGCGGCGTGTTTCCGGCTGAGGCATCAAGAGCCTCCGCCACATGAACATGCGCCTGACCAAACCGGAAGTCCACGTACCGCCGGCGAATCCGCCTTCGCTCCCGCGCAGGGTGGGCCGTTTCAGCGGTCGCCCGCGCCCAGGCCAATGCCAGCGGCGCCGACAGCAGCCCCTGCACCAGTCTCCGGCGGTCGAGCCCGCCGGCATTCTGTCTCAACATATTCGCAGCGCCTCCCAGGCCCGGCATCAGCAGATCACCAAATCCGCATCTTATCAGGCAGTCGAACCGGCGCGTTCCCGCGGGACGCATGGGGGGCGTCCAGGGAGAGGCCTCCCGGCGGCAGGCAATGTTTGGTACCCTGAACAACGGACGGGAACTGCGGGCCACGGGGAATGCGCTGATGCGAATTTATCGGCTTGACAAGGCGCTTGGAGCGCTGGCTGTCCAGCTGGCGCTGGCTGCCGCCTGTTTTGCCCAGGACCCTGCGGCAACATCCGAAAACGCAGGCATTGCTGTTTTCCCTGCGGCATTCTTTGCGGCGGGCGAACCTGTCAACGCCCTGGATCTGGTAAATCGAACGCCCGGATTCGCCTTTGACCGCGGGAATCAGCGGATGCGCGGACTGGAGAGCGCCGCCGGCAACGTCCTGGTTGATGGCCGCTGGCCCACCATCAAGGCCAATACGCTCTCCGAGGTGCTGGAGAGCATTCCGTTTGCGGTTATTGAGCGCGTTGAACTGATTCGGGCGGAAGCCGCGGATTTCGACATGATGGGCCGCCAGGTGGTGCTCAACATCGTTCGAAGAAAAGGAGGCGCCGCAACTCTCACCGGCGAGGCTGCGGTACGGAAGTACACCGATAACGATCGCGACATCGGCGGTTCGGCTCGTGTCGAGTACGCCAGAAAAGCAGGCCGCTTCGACCTCGACGGCGGGCTTGTTTATAAATCCGAGCAGGCCATGTTTGGCGTTGGCGAGGGCCCCTACACGCTGAAGTCGGAGGAATCCGAAACTCTGCTGAGCGGCTGGTTCGACCGCGACGACTGGCAGCGGAGCGTTCAGGCCACCGCCAACGGCAGCTATGTGGCCGGCGGCATCGATATTGGCGTGAATCTCATCGCCAAGAGCACATCCCTGGTTCTGGATCAGTTCGGCGATTACGAGACTCCGGAAGGCGCCCCGCAACGCGAAATTGTCGATATCGAAAGAAAAACGGATGTGCTCGAATTCGGTTCGGACATGACTTTCACGCTCGCCCCCGAGCGCCGTTTGAATGCGAAGTTGCTTGGCCGGACGCAGTCGCAGGACAGCGATGCATTGCTTCGGGCGGGGACAAGGGAGACCTTCGCGGACAGCGAATTCGACAGCTCGGAAACTACGGCGCGCGCTCTCTTCCGCTGGGACTTGTCCGCCCCGCTGAGTCTGGAACTGGGCGGCGAGGCGGCCTTCAATGCGCTCGACAGTTTCGTCGAGCTGGATGTGGGAGGCGCGCGGCTGGAGCTGCCCAATGACAGCATCAGGGTGGAGGAGACCCGCTATGAGGCGTTCGCCAGGGCCATTGTCCGGGCCGGAGCGAAACTGTCCTTAGAGGGCGGCGTGGCGTTTGAAAAATCAACCTTGAAGCAGAGCGGCGACGCCAATCTCACAAAGCGTTTCGATTTCGCCAGGCCGCGTTTCGCCGCGGCCTGGTCGGTCAACGCCAGCACCGATATCCGGCTGCGTGTGGAGAAGGTGGTGGGGCAGCTCGATTTTAATGCGTTCGCGGCTTCGCCCTCGCTGGAATCCGGCATTTTTTCCGCCGGGAACGCCGGTCTGGAACCGCAAGAGTCCATTGAATACGAGTTGCAGCTGGAACGCCGGTTTTGGGACGAGGCATCCGTCATCCTGTCCTATACGCGCTACCGGCGCGGGAATTCGCTCGATTACATTCTCATCGGATCGGGCTTTGATGCGCTGGGCAACGCGGGCAAGGCGACGCGCCACAGGCGGGTGATGAATCTCAATTTGCCCCTGGACCGCCTGGGCTGGGCCGGGGCCACCTACCGGATGCGGGCTATTCACTTCGATTCGGAAATCGCGGACCCCTTTACCGGCGCCAGCCGGGTCATGACGGGCCGCCACTCGCTGGTGGGTTTTTTCGGTTTCACCTGGGAACTGCCCCGGTGGAATTCCGTTTTCGGGATCGACGGATTCCTGGGCTACGAGGATCGCCAATACCGGATTTCCGAAGTGCGCATCGAGCGGGAGCTGCCCTTGCCCATGAGCATATGGTGGGACCGCACGCTGCCCAACGGCGCGACGCTTCGCATAGGAATCGAGAACGTGAGGCAGCCGGGCCGCATCCGGTTGCGGGAACTCTATGAAGAGGGCCGTTCCGGCGGCGCGCTTTCCGCGGTGGAAAGGCGCAAGACCAGGCAGGCGCCGCACCTCCTGCTGCGAGTGCGAATGCGATTTTGACGAGGCTGCGCCCGCGCGGCCCGCCGCGCTCAGCCCGTGAGTTCCAGGAGTTCTTCGTTGGGGCCGAGCAGCAGCGCGATGCGGCGGGCGCCAACCTGGGTTGGGCTGCGCAGCAGCGTGCCGCCGGCCTCGCAGGCTTTCGCCAGCGTGGCATCCAGATCGCTTGCGGCGTAGCTGAACAGGCTCACGCCCAGCTTGCCGGGGCGCATTCTCCCGGCCAGCCGCTTGCTGGCAACGCCGGCGAAGTGCACAAACAGAAGCTTGCCGCTGGGTTCGCCGGGGGAGGCCACCAGCAAAAAATGCATGCCGGTGGCGCTGGATACGCCGGTTAGCCGCCGGGCCAGGTCCAGGTTTTCTTCCGGCACCCAGGCATCGGTTCCTGTTTCCATGCCCAAAGCGCCGCAATACAGCCTGCGCGCCGCCTCCGGGTCGCCGCACACGACCGACGTTGTGGCGATTTCCGAAAAACGCGCCCCGGAGGGCAATTCGCGCATTGATTCGGGCGGATGACGGTGCCCGATCATCAGCAGCGCGGGCACGCCGTCGGGGCCGGAAAACAGGCATTCCTCGCTCTCCACATCCCCCACCTCGTAACGGATCGGTTCCGAGCGGAACGCATACCCGGCGCCGGTGATGGCTTCGGTGGCCGCGCTCATTGGCGGGGGCACGTAGAAATCGATGGCCTTGGGGCCGATGTCGGTGGACGAATCGGCCGCGTTCGGGCCATGGTCCAGGCGCACCGCCTCGACGGGAGCAGGGGAGTATTGCGCCAGGCGCAAATGCCCGGCGGGGTAGCCATGGCAGGCCAGCTCGACCAGGCGCGCCGCCGCCTGCTCTGGCAGTCCCCAGGCATCCAGAAGCGCGCGCGGCGCCGCGCCGTCGCTCACCACCTGCAATCCCATCGCGTCGCGGAACAGGCGCAGCGCCTGGTCCATGTCGCTCACGCCCACAGTTACCGAAGTCATGCCGTAAACGCTCATGGGGCATCCTCCATCAATACCTGCAGCGCCCCGCTGCCCGGATTGCGCGCCAGCATGGCCGAAACATCGCCTGAGCCCGGCCATGGAACACGCTGCGGACCGCTCAGAACCTCCGCCTTCAGCGCCCCGCACTGCTCCGCAGCCTCTTGCAGGTTGCTCACTGCGAAGGCCTGGGCCAAGTAGCCTATGTTTGGCGGCCGGGCCCGGTCGATCAGGGATTCGCACTCGTAATTGAGCGGCTGACTCAGCACCACCTTGCCGAACATGTGGTTGCCCTGCATGAATACAACGCGGGTCTTTGCCTCCTCGGGCAGGTTCAGAAGGCGGTTGGACTCGGGCGCGCCCAGCACCTCGTCGATCAGGGGCTTCATCTTCAGCACCTGTTCGTACCAGGCTATGGCGCGTTTGCTGGAATCCACGCCATGCGAACTGGTTACGATGGGCGTGAAGCCCGCATCCGTGTAGCCGCGCTTCTCCACATAGGCGCGCATCTGGCCTACCCGCGTTGCCGGGTCGCGCGTGGCCAACTCCACCAGGTTGATCGGCACGCGGTCCGGGCCTTCAAAGATGCCCTCTATGGGGTTGCCCACGTCATCCCCGAAAAAGTGCTGGACCGGATCGGACCAGAGCACGTAGCCGTCCTTCTTCAACGCTTCAAAGTCGCGGCGGATGTCGGCTGTATAGAAATTGAGATTGAAGCAGCCGTAGGCCCTGACAATGCTGCGGTCGCGGACATCCGCCGGTTTGGCGCTGCCTTGGGGCAGGCGGAAATCAAGCAGAAGCACCTGGCCCACGCCCTCGCCGCCTTGCCCCAGCAAAATGGCCCGGGCGGAAGTTCCGCTCTTCAGCTTCCAGAATCCGCAGAAGGTTTCGCCGCTCAGCAATTCGTCGGCGAGAACCGACAAACCCATGCGGTCCCTGTAAAAGGCCAATGACCTTTCAATTTTTCGGCAGCCGATAACGGCCGCCCGCATTGGCGAACCGTCCGGCGCAATGATTTCATCGCTCACAAGTTATCCCTTTGCATGGGTTGCCCGTGTTGGGCGCTAGTCTAAACTCTGACCGCCGGGCCGCGCGGCGGCGATCGCTTAAAGGAATCCGGCGAGGGGTTCGCTTGCGGCCTCAGTCTCCGCCCTCCCGCAGCACGAAATAGATCCGTTCGATGAACTCCTTGCGCTCCTGGCCGAGCGCCGCGCGCTCTTCCTCGCTGAATTCGTAAGCCTCCACGGCGGCGGCGCTGACGCCTTCCTTGCCGAGCGCCTCCACGGCGGCCAGCCTCTCCCTTACCGCCCACAACTCCTGCGCCAGGCCCATGGTGATGGACACCAGTTCGTCCACGCCCTGGACATCGAAAAACCGGGGCTGCTTGCCGCGGGTCAGGTCCTTCAGCCGCGTTCCGGGGGGCTTCTTTGGCAAGGGCCGGCCCTACTTCCAGGCGCCGAAGCAATACCAGCGGATCGTAGGGCTGAGGCGCCCGGTGTTTTCATCCACGGCTATGCCTTTCCTCGACACGTAAGCCTGAAGCTCCTGTTCGCCATTGCGGGCCAGGCTTGGCACGATGAATTCCACGAAGTTCGATTCGTCGAAGCCTGCCGCCACGCAGCAATCGAGCGGACGCATGTCGCGGAACGCCTTGTAATACGGTTCCTGGTTGTAATAGCTGTCCCAGTCGAAATAGAAACTCTCGTACGGCTCGGTGCGGCAGTTCGGGGGCAATTCCATATGCAGCATCAGCCCGCCGGGGCGGAGCAAGCGGCGGGCTTCGCGGAACACGGCGCGCACTTTCTTTGGCGGCAATTCGTGCAGAAACATTGACGACCACACGATGTCGAAGCCGGGCTCGCCGTCGAAATCGCAGGCCGTGGCATCCATCTGCCGGAAGTGGGCCTTCACGCCCAGCGATTCCGCGCGGGCGTGCGCGTAACGCAGCAGCGGCGCCGCCACATCCACGGCGTGGACTTCCGCCTCGGGAAAGGCGCGCGCCCAGGGCAAGGTGTTGGAGCCAATGGAGCAGCCCATGTCCAGGATGCGGCGCGGCCGCAATTGCGGAAATTTCAGCGCAATGAAGCGCGCGATGCTGGCGCCGATGTCGGCGCGCTCGCTGCCGAACAGCCCCATGCTGAAAACGGCGGTGCCGTTGTCGTAGAGCGCGCCCGCGGCCGCATCATCATTGCCGCGCTCGGTGTGATAGCAGCCCGGCATCAGGTGCACATCGTGGTTGGCCACGTACGGCGGCGTGTCCAGGCCCGGCCTGAGTTCGAGCGTGCCGCCGCAGCCGTTGCCGTTGGCGGCCGCCGCGGCCACCTTCCGATTCAGGCCGTGGAGATTGCGCTCGATGGTGGGGATTACCGAGCGCCAGACGAGTTTCTGGCAGTTCACCCGCAGGGCTGAGTAAAAACGGTAGGAACGCTCGCCGCGCATGGCCCTGTGAACCTCCGCGCCATCCTCCGGCTTCCTGCCCTTTTCCCCAATGAGCGCCGGCTCCACGCGCTTGTCGTAGGCCGAGCGCATTTCCCGCGCCAAGTCTCCCAGGATGTGGCGGCGCATCTCGGACACGAAACGCTGGCGCGACAACTCATCCCGAGTGGGCTCGATACGCAGGTCGTGACGCACATAATCGGTCATTGCAGGACTCCTCGCTTTCCCGAATCATAATACGCGCGCCGCCGTCCGCAACACCGCTGATTTTGGCTGCGGCGGCTTTTGGGATATATTGCCGCAGCGTTTTTCTTTGGGGGAAGCATCCATGAGGACCGGAATCGGCATGCTGGCCTGCGCGTTTGCGCTGATGGCGCCGGCGGCGATGGCGCAACAAGGCGCCGTTGAAATTGAAGAGGTTGTGGTTACGGCGCGCAAGCAGGAAGAGAGAATCCAGGACGTGCCGCTCACGATCAGCGCGTTCACCGCGGCCGAGTTGGGCGAGCGCGGCCTGAGCGACGTAATGGACATCAGCCAGTTCACGCCCGGCTTCTCGTTCGAGAAGCTGAACCGCTACGGCGTGCAGGGCGGCGGCAGCCGGCCCGTCATTCGAGGGCAATCGCAAATTCTCGGCGGCGCCAATGCTTCGATCTTTGTGGACGGCGTGCTCTACAACGACTCCATCCTGTCGTTTCCCTTCGACATTGTCGAGCGGGTGGAAGTGATCAAGGGGCCGCAGGCGGCGCTGTTTGGCCGGGCGACCTTCGCCGGCGCTATCAACCTGATCACCAAAACCGGAACCAACGAGCCTGAAAACAAGGTTTCTGTGCGCTTGGCGGAGCATGAAGAGGGAGAAATCAGTTTTCTCTCGCGCGGGGCCTTGGCGGAAGACACCGCCTTTTACATGGCCCATGCGCGCTACTACACCTACGGCGGCTTCTACCGCAATACGCTGGATAACCAGCTTGTGGGGGATGAGGAGTCCGCCAATCTGAACCTGTCTTTGGAACTGCGGCCCTCCGACAGCTTCACCGCCCGTTTCAACCTGGGCTACGGCAAGGACGATGACGGAGCGGCCGCGGTAACCCTGCAGGATCGCACCTACAACAACTGCTTTCTGGAAATCGCGCGGCAGTACTACTGCGGCGAAGTGGCGGAACTGGACAGCACCGAGCAGAACCTCGAACTGTTCGGCAGCGATATCGGCCTCGACAAGACAGCCTGGCGCGCATCGGCCCAGCTTGAGTGGGACCTGGGCGGCTTCACGGTGCGTTCCAACACGGGCTACTTCAACGCTGATTCCACCTATGGCTACGACGTGGACATCACCTCCAACTCAACCGCGCTGGGCGGAACTTTCAATCGGATTGCGGTGAGCGACCGGCGCGAGTGGTCCACCGAATTGCTGGTCAGCACCGATCTTCAGTCCGCAACCCGGCTGCTGGGCGGGGTGTATCTGTATCAGAGCCGCCGCGATTTCCGCGAGGACCGGCTGAACGGCCGCACCGTCGATCAGGGCGAGGCCCGCACCGACAACTGGGCCGTGTTCGGCTCGGTCGCGCAGGACTTTTCCGACACGGTTACCGGCACGCTGGAACTGCGCTACGCCTCGGACAAGATCGGCAACGACAACCCGCCGGCCCGCCCCACGCTGCCTCTGATCGAGAACACCTTCAAGAGCTGGTCGCCGCGCGCCACGCTGGACTGGAAATACGCGGACGGCCGGATGATTTACGGGACGGTCGCCAGGGGCAACAAGCCCGGGTTCATCAACGCCAATCCGTTGCTGGATCCTTCGCTGCGGTTTGCGGAAGAGGAGGATTCCTGGAACCTGGAAGTCGGCGCCAAGAATACGCTGAACGGCGGCCGCACGACCTTGAACGTGGCGGTGTACTTCATCGACTGGACCAAGCAGCAACTCACCACTACCGGCTTGCTCAGCGATGGCCGCCCGGTGTCGTACGTCACCAACGCCGGCGAGACCGAGGCCAAGGGGCTGGAGCTGGAGGTGGCGCATGTCTTCAGCGAGCAGTTCACCGGCGGCTTTGGCTACGCGCTCAACGATGCCACATTCGTGGAGTTCGACGAGTTCTCGGAACAAGTCCGTTTCACCGGAGGCGATCCTTCCGTGGCCGGCAACCAGACGCCCAATGCGTCCAAGCACCAGGCCAACGCCTTCGCCCGCTACGAATGGCTGCTGGGCGCCAATACCGCCTATATCCGCGCCGACTACGCCTACGCCAGCCGCAAGTACGCGCAGATATTCAATCATGCCCACAGCGGCGATCAGAACCTCATCAACCTGAAGTTGGGGCTGGATGTGGGCCAGTGGCAACTGGGATTGTTTGTGCGCAACCTCACGGACGACCGCACGCCTTCCACCGTAATCCGCTTTGTGGACTTCAAGAACATCCTGCCGCGCGGAACCAGCGCCCGCACCTCCGGTTTCGTGCGCGCCTTCCAGTATCCGCTGGCGGACCCGCGGCAGATTGGAGTTACCGCAACCTACGTATTCTGAATCAGGGCCTTTCAGGCCAGCAGGCCCTGGTCCCCGGAACGAGGACGGGAGGGCTGGAGCGCAAGAGAGGGCAGGATGCCCTCCCTCCCGGGTCAGATGGGCAGCGTCATTCCCAGCCAGCGGCCCAGGGAAAGCGCCGGCGTGAGCATCATGCCCGGGGCGAAGGTGGAGCCTAAGGTGGCGCCGGAGCCCAGCACTTCGCCGGCCGCGTACAAGCCGGGAATCGGTTCCTGGTTGCCTCTGAGGACCCTCATATCGCTGTTCACCGCCACGCCTGCTGAGGATGTGGCCGAACTGCCCAGGTGGGTAATGGCGTAAAACGGCGGCCGGGAGATTGCCGCCGGCAGATGCTCCCTGCCGAAGGCATCGCGGCCGCTTGCCACCGCGGCGTTGTAATCGCGGACCGTTTGCTCCAGTCCCGCCGCGTCCACATCCGCTTTCGCCGCCAATTCCGGCAGACTGCCGGCGCGCGCGAACATGGGGTGGTTCTCGCAGTGCTCCAGCAGCTGCTCGCGGCTGAAGTCTGGCAATCCCGGGGGCGCTGTGTTCAGGATGTTTTCGTCGAACACGATCGCATAGCGCAGGCGCGGCAGCCGCAGCACCGCCTGGGCGCGCGGGCGCACCCGCGGCTCGTCTTCGCGAATGAAACGCTGCCCTGAGTCATCGACCCAGATTTCCCAGGGCAGCCGCTGTTGCGGAACCGTGGCGAAGCGCGCGTAAACCCTGGCGGGAAATTCCGCCGCGCTAAGGATGGAGCCGGTGCCGGCGCGATGAAGCTGCTGTCCGCGCAGCCAGCCGCCCACCGACACCGCCAGTTCCAAGCCGTCGCCCATGGAATGCGGCCAGGAGCCGGCGGCGTAGGCCGGGTAGCCGGTCAGCCGTTCGAACATTTCCGGATTCATGGCGTAACCGCCGCTGGTGAGCAGAATGTGGCGCCCGCGGAAAGTCCATTCCTCGGCGGCGCTCTCGGCCCGAACGCCCTCCACCGCCCCGGAGTCTGATGCCAGCAGCCCGGTTGCCCGAGTGTTGAGGGAAATTGCGATGTTGCCTTGCGGCATTTCGCGCTCAATCTCCTCCAGCACCACCTTGAGGATTGCCTTGCCGGCCGCTTCGGCCCAGAAATACCGGGGGACGCTGTACCCTGCGCGCCCCGGCGCCGCGCCCGTCACCGGATGATCGGGCAGCGGAACCAGGCCCTTGTCCAGCAGCCAGTTCAGCGTGTCCGGCGCCAGGTCCACGGTGCGCCTAACGATGTCCGGATCCGCTTCGCCAAAGGTAATCTCCATGATGTCGTCGTAGTGGCGGTCCGGCGAGTCGGCAATGCCCCTGGCCTCCTGCAAGCGCGTGCCGGCCGCGCTGATTTGCCCGGAGGCCATGCTCAGCGTGCCGCCCAGCGTGTCGGCTGCCTCCAGCATCAATACTTTGGCGCCGCGCCTGGAGGCGTGGATGGCGGCCGGCAGGCCGGCGGTGCCGGCGCCCACGATGATGAAGTCCCATTGCGCAGCCGTCCGCGTGGCGGCCCGCAAGGCCGGCGTCATGAGCGTCAGGGTGGCGCCCGCGCCCTTTAGCAGATCGCGCCGTTTCACGGGTGCGAAGTGTACATGCCGCCGGAATGCGCATCGGCGCCCCAGCGCGCCTGCGCGGCCAGCAGTTCGCGGGTGTATTTGCTCCGGGGCGTGTTCATGACCCTGGAGGCGGGGCCCTGTTCGACAATCCGGCCGCGCCGCAGCACGATTACGCGGTCGCCAACCTCCGCGGCCAGGGCCAGGTCGTGCGTGATCAGGAGCAACGCCAGCTTGCGCTCTTTGCGAATGTCCCTGAGCAGGGCCAGGATGCGGGCCTGGGTGCGAATATCCAGCGCCGACAACGCCTCGTCGGCCAGCAGCAGGCGCGGATTGATCGCCAGCGCGCGCGCCAGCGCGATACGCTGGCGCTGGCCCCCGGAAAACGCGCTGGGACGCCGGTCCATCTGCCGCGGGTCCAAACCAACGCGGCTGAGCAGCGCGGTTACGCGGGCTTTCTGTTCCGCCCGCCCGCAGAGCCGGTGGGCGCGGAGGGGCTCGGCCACGATGCGTTCCACCGGCCAGCGCGGATTGAGGCTGGAATAGGGGTCCTGGAACACCAGTTGCAGATGGCGCGCCCGCGCAGCCGCGCTTGGCGCGTGATCCTTGAGCGCCGGAAAACTCAGCTGGCCGGGCGCGGCCTTGATGACCCCGGCGAGCGCCCGGGCGATAGTGGTCTTGCCTGACCCGGACTCGCCGACCAGGCACACGGTCTCGTTGGCGTGAACGGAAAAATCCACTTTTTCCACCGCCGCTTGCGCAGCGCCCTGGTAGCGGACTGTCAGGCCGCTCAGGGCGGCCAGCACTTCTCGTGGTTCCTGCCGCCTGCTGCGATTCGGAACGGAAGCGCGCGCGCGCCTGCCCGGCAGCGCCTCCACGAGGGAGCGGGTGTAGTCGTGGCGGGGTTTCGAGAACAGTTCGCGCGCCGCGCCGTGTTCAACCACCCGTCCGCCGCGCATCACATACAGGCGGTCGCAGAAACGGGCGGCCAGCGCCAGGTCGTGGGTAATCATCAGCAGCGTTTGACGGCTTGCGCGGCGTTTGAGCAGTTCCAGAATGCGTGACTGCACCGCGGCATCCAGCGCCGTGGTGGGTTCGTCGGCGATGAGCAGCGGCGGCCGGTTGATGAGCGCCAAGGCAATCATGATGCGCTGGCGCTGGCCGCCGGAGAACTGGTGCGGATAGGCGCGCATGGCAACCTCTGGCCGGGGCAGTTCCACTGAGCGCAAGGCTGCTATCGCTCTTTCGCGCGCCTTTCTCCGGGTGAGCCCGGAATGGCGCATTGCGCTTTCAACCAGCGCGGAACCGATGCGGCGAACCGGGTTCAGCGAAGTCAGAGGATCCTGAAACACGAATCCGGCGAGCCGTCCGCGCAGCGCCCGCAAGGCCTCCTCGCCGAGTTGCGTCAGTTCCTGGTCCCGGATGAAAATCCTGCCGCCGGAAATGCGCCCGGGCGCGGGCGCCAGGCCCAGAATGGACAGCGCCGCCAGCGTCTTGCCGGCCCCGGATTCGCCCACCAAACCTACGATTTCACCTGCGCCGGCATCCAGCGACACGTGGTGCAGGACCCGTCCGCCGCGAGGAAAATCCACGCACAGCCCGCGTATTCGCAGCAGGGATGCGGAAGCGCTCATCTCCGTGCGCGGTCCAGCGCGCTCAGGCCGTCGCCCAGCAGGTGTATGGACACCACCAGCAGGGCGATGGCCGTGGCGGGAACCACCATCAGCCAGGGCGCCACGATGATAAAGTCGCGCGATTCCTGCAGCAGCGCCCCCCAGGTGGGCACGCCCAGCGGCGCTCCAAGCCCCAGGAAGGAAAGGGCGCTTTCCGCCACCAGCATGTCGGCGAAATGAAAGGTGAGGACCACGGCAAGCACCGGTCGCAGTCCCGGCAGCAGGTGGCCCAGCAGGATGCGCGGCGTGCTCACCGCCATGACCCGGGCCGCCGTTACGTAGTCCTGCGCCAGCAGCCGCAGGCTCTCGGCATAGACCACGCGGGCGAAAACCGGCCAGCTCAACAACCCCAGCGTGATGCTGAGCGGCCAGAATCCCCGCCCCGCCACCGCCACGATGAGGATCGCCGCGACCAGCCCCGGAAAGGACAGTGTGGCGTCCACCAGCTGATTGATTACCGCCCGGGGATAGCCTTGGTACTGGGCCGCGCACATCCCCAGGATTCCGCCCAGCAGCAGCGCCAGAATGCAGGAAACGCTGGCCACGCCCACGGACCAGGGAAGGCCCGAGAGAACCCGCGACCACAGGTCCCGGCCGAGATTGTCGGTTCCCAGCCAGTGGTCCGCCGTGCCCGTCGGCGCGAAGCGCTGGGTCAGGTCGCCCAACTGCGGGTCGTGCGTTTGCAGCAGTCCGCTCAGCGCCAGCAACAGCAGCCAGCCCAGCAAAGCCGCCACGCCCAAGGCCAGTTGGGGAGACGCCTTGAGCGCCGCAAGCAGCCGGTTTGCAACGGTCACGGCACGGGTCATTGAGTTGCTGGCCTCAGTCTTGGATCCATGAGGCGCAACAGGGCATCGGCCAGGCCGTTCACCGCGAACACCAGCACCGCGACGACGAAGCAGAGCGCTTGCAGCACCGGAAAATCCAGGGACTGGGCCGAGTGCAGCAGCAGCAGGCCGATGCCCGGCCACAGGAACAGGGTCTCGATCAGCACCACGCCGGATATCAGGAAAGCGAACTGCGTTCCCACCAGAGCGACGGTCGCCGGCAGGGCGGCGGGCAAGGCCTCGCGCCACAGGATGAAGCGCATCGAGGCGCCGTTGGCGCGGGCGGTGCGGATGTAGTCCTGCTGCATGGCCTCGGCAACGCCGGCGCTTACTACGCGGCACAGTTTCGGCGCAAGGAAGAAGCCCAGCGAAATGCTCGGGAGGATCCACGCGGCCGGCTGGGCGTAACCCAGCGAGGGCAGCCAGCCCAGCCGCACCACGAATATCTGGATCAGCACCAGCGCCATCACGAATCCCGGAATGCCCTGGGCCACGGCCGTCAGCGCGGCGCCGAATCGGCGGGCCGCCGATTCCGGGCGAAGGCCGATCCAGGCGCCAGCCGGCACCGCGGTGCACAGCGTCAAGGCCATGCTCAGCACGGCCATGAGCAGCGTGGCCGGCAGTTGCTCCAGCACCATGAACAGGGCCGGCTGGCCGGTATATAGTGAAACCCCGAAATCCAGTTGCGCCATGCGCCCGAGCTGCACCAGGTAGCGCTGCCAGGCGGGCAGATCAAGCCCGTATTCGGCGCGGATGCTTTCAAGCAGCTCCGGCGTTGGGTCCTCGCCGGCCAGCATCAGGGCCGGGTCGCCCGACAGGCCCAGCGCAACGAACAGCAGCGCATTCACGCCCAGCAAGAGGATCAGCAGCCGCGCGGCGCGCTGCGCGAGCGCCGCGAGCATCATCCAGTCCGTTCCACGCGGTAGAGCTGCGGGGCCCGGGTGCGCACCCGGAAGCCGCGCAGGCCCGGGCCCACAACCCACATGTGACCATATTCCAGCAGCAGCAGGCTGGGGGCGCGCTGCCGGTACTGCAGCGCCAGTTCCTGCAGCAGGGCCTCGCGGCGCTGCGGGTCCATTTCACGGCCCGCAGCCACCAGGTTTGCCCTGAGCGTTTCGTCGCAAAAGAACGGGCGCGCCTTGAGGCAGGAATATTGCTCCATGGGGCGCAAGGCGTCGTTGTGCGGCGCGGTGTTCCACGCCAGGGTAAAGAGCTCGGTGCGCCATACGCCCTGGAAAAACTGGCGGATCCAGTCGGAGAACAGGATCGACCGGAATGCCAGGTCCACGCCTACCGCCGCCAGGTCCTGCTGCATCTTGGCGAAGATTTCCAGGTCGTTGGGATAGGTGCCGGTTATGACCTGCACCTCAATGGAAAAACCCTGCGGATAACCTGCCTCGGCGAGCAGCGCCCGGGCCCTGCCCGGATCGTAGGCATAGGGCTTGATCCGCGGATTGTGGCCGAATACGTTGGGCGCCGCCCCCTGGCTGGCGGGCGGCGCAAAGCCCCGGAGAATGTCCTCGGAGAGCGCCCTTCGGTCCACGGCATGGTTGAGCGCCTGGCGAACGCGCACATCTGCGATTGGCGAGTCGGGATGCCCGGCCACGTCGAAGGCGAAGGCGAGGATCTGCCTCAGGTTGTCGGCGTGGACCGTAAAGCCCCGGGCGCGAAAGGCATCCAGTTGCTCGGGACGCAAGGACATGGTGATGTCCAGTTGTCCAGACAGGGCCGCCTGCAAGCGCGACGCGTGGTCGCGCAGAGGGTAGATCTCCACCCGGGAAATGCCGGGGGGGCGCCAGGCGTGCGGATTGGCCGTGAGCACCACCGCGCCGTTGCGGTTCTGCCAGTCCTGCAACTGGTACGAACCGGTTCCCACCGGGGTTCGCGAAAAGCCCTGGCGACCCAGTTCGCGCCAGGCCTGCGGGTCGATCATCATGGCGCTGGTCAGCCGGTTGGGCAGCACCGGGTCCGGTTCCCTGGTCCTGAAAATCAGCGTGCGGGCATCGGGCGCCTCCACCTCGCTCACGCGGCGCAGTTCCCAGCCTACAACGGTAGCCTGGCCCTCCACGCTGATCAGCCAGTCGAACACTTCTTTGGCCGAGAAGGCGCTGAAGGGCCGGCCGTTGGCATAGCGCACGCCCTCGCGCAGCGCGAAGCGCCAAGTGTTGGCATCCAGGTTCTCGAAGCTTTCGGCAAGCAGCGGAACGATGCGTCCTTCGTCGTCGCTCTCGGTGAGCGGGTCGAAGATCTGCCGCCAGATCCAGTCCCCGGGCACTCCCAGGGTCCGAAACGGGTCGCCGAAACTGGCTGGCATAAGCGTCACCGCCACCCGAAGCGGCGCTTCCTCCGCCGCCAGGCAGGGCGCCAGGGCGCTGAACGCCGCGGCGAGAACTGCCGCCGCGGCGACCAGCGTCCGGCGCTTGCCCAGGGTGGCCGGGTTTTGTTGCGAGCAGGTAATCATGGGCTTGGCGCAAGCCTAATCTATTATGATCGGACGATTGGCATTCAGCGCGAGCAATCCGGGGCGCGGGCGGACCGGCTGGCCCCGGGCCTGCGCGATATTGTCAAAAAAGGAGCGGATATGAGCAAAGCGATCTCCCAGGGCGTGGAAAGACGCGATTTTTTCGCTGGAATTGCCGGAGGGGCCGCATTCGCGCTCGCCGGCGCAACGATGGGAGCGCGGGAGGCGCAGGCCAACTGGGGCCTGATCGCTCCGGGGCCGTCGCCGTCGGCCAATTTTGACGGCCGCAGCCTGGTCAACAGGCCGCGCGCCTACGAAGTGATGGAACAGGAAGGCGTTGATGGCATCGTTGCGCTCAACCCGGTCAATGTCTTCTACCTGGGCAACTATTTTTCCTACGAGGTGCAGAAGCTGCGCGCCATTCCGAGTTTTGCGGTCATGCCGCGCGACCCCGGCAAGCCGTCTTTCCTGATCGTGGCCTCCACCGACTTGTGGTTTATCGCCAACGCGCAGCGGGAGTATCCGGAAATCATCCCCTACAGCGCGCCGGTGGCCTGGGAGCAATATCGCGATCCCGGCACCTGGAACCGGCCGCCGGAGGCGGTGGGCGGGATGCGCCGTCCGGTCCGCGAAGAAAGCCTTACGGATATTGAGCGCGGCTGGGTGGAGATGGAGCGCCGCTTCGAGAACCGCAAGGCGGCCACCCCGGAATGGGCGCTGGTGCGCGCGCTTGAGGAAGCGGGGCTGGCGAAAGGCCGGATTGCGGTGGACGACATGCGCATTGCGCATATCCTCGGCAGCCTTGGGCAGGAGGCGGTCACCTGTGTGCCCGGCGACAACACTTTCCGCAAGATCCGCCTGATCAAGTCCGAGGTGGAGCTGCTGCACATGCGCGCCGCGGCGCGCGCCAACCAGGATGCCTGCATGGCCATGCTCAGGCGCATTGAAGCGGGAATGACGAAGGCCGACACCGACCAGATTTTCCTTGAGGAGTCCGCCAAACGCGGCGCGAAGGCGATCTGGATCGCAATGGGCACCATCGGCGGGTTTGCGGACGGCGAAGTTGTGCCGGGGCGGCCGATGATGGTGGATGCCGTGTGCCAGATCAACTACTACCACGGCGATTTCGGCCGCACCTGGTGCCTTGGCGAGCCGCGCAAGGATGTGCTGGACCGGGTGGGCATTCTTCGCGCCGGCTACGAGGCCGCTCTGGAGGCGCTGCGGCCCGGGGTGAAATATTCCGAAATCCGGGCGCGCGCCAGTGAGGCCATGGTCAAGGCGAACCGGCCGCTGTCGCAGGCGGTTTTCGGAGCCTCGCCGCATTCGGTGGGTCTGCAGCACACGGACCAGCCG
>RKRP01000164.1 GCA_007571315.1 Gammaproteobacteria bacterium | reverse complement strand
CGGCCCCACGGCATCATTCTGGTAACCGGCCCCACCGGCTCCGGAAAAACCACCACCCTGTACGCGGCGCTGGACCGGATCAACGACAGCACCCGGAACATCATGACGGTGGAAGACCCGGTGGAGTACTACCTGGAGGGGGTGGGACAAACCCAGGTCAATAACCGCGTTGGCCTAACGTTCGCCCGCGGCCTTCGGGCGATTCTGCGGCAGGATCCGGACGTGGTCATGGTGGGTGAAATCCGCGACATCGAAACCGCGGAAATTGCCGTGCGCGCCAGCCTTACCGGGCACCTGGTGTTCAGCACAATGCACACCAATACCGCGGTGGGCGCCGTAACCCGCCTTCGCGATATGGGGCTGGAGCCGTTTCTCATTTCTTCCAGCCTGCAAGGCATACTGTCGCAACGCCTGGTGCGCGTGCTGGACCCGGACACGCGCGAGGCCTGCGCGCCCGGAGCGTACGAACAATCGCTGCTGGGGCTGGGCGCCGGGGAGGAGCCCACTCTCTATCGGCCGGGGCCGGTGGATGCCGCCAGGGGCGGAGGCTACCGCGGCCGCGTGGGCATCTACGAGCTAATCAGCGTCAACGAGCGTTTGCGAAACCTGATTCACGAAGGCGCGCCCGAGCAGCAGCTTGAGGAGGAAGCGCGGCGCATTACTCCGCCATTGCGGGCCAACGGCCTGGAAAAAGCGCGCGCGGGCCTCACTTCCGTGGAGGAAGTGCTGCGCGTTACCAGCAGGGACTAGCGCCGCGACCCGGCGCTAGGGCGAAATTTGCCTCAATGGAAGTACTCCGCGCTGGACCGGGAAGGCCGCCGCAAGCGGGGCGCGCTGCAAGGCGATAACGCCCGCCATGCGCGCGCCCTGCTGAGAGAGCAGGGCCTGCGGCCGCTGCAATTGCGCCCGGCGGCGGTGCGGGAAAGCGGAAAACGGCTATGGCCGCGCAAACGCCGTTCGCTGGGAAGCCAGCCGCTGGCGCAAATCTGCCGCCAACTGGCCACGCTGCTGCGCGGCGGCTTGCCTCTGGACACGGCGCTCAAGGCCCTGGCGGAGCAGCGCTCGCGCCACAGCGAAATCCTTATGGAGGTTCGAGCCAGAGTCCAGGAAGGCTACAGCTTCTCCACAGCGCTGGACGCTTGCGGGCGTGTTTTTCCAGAACTGCTGGTGGCCACCGCGGGCGCCGGGGAGCGAATCGGCCGCCTGCCGGAGGTGCTGCAGCGGCTGGCGGAACACTTCGAGAAGCGTCAGGCCTTAAGGCAGCAGGTGCGGGCCGCCCTCGCCTACCCAATGGCGCTAACCGCCTTGAGCCTGGCCATCGTGAGCCTGATGCTGGTGTATGTGGTGCCCCAGATTACCCCGGTATTCTTGGACAGCGGCGTGGAATTGCCGCAACTCACGCAACTGCTTCTGGCGCTGAGCGATTTCGCCCGCGCCCATGGATGGCTGACGCTGCCGGGGGCCGCCCTGGGCGCGGTGTTGATTGCCCGCGCGATGCGCCTGCCGGCGGCGCGCCTGCGGCTGCATCGCGCCTTGCTTCGAACGCCCCTGTTCGGCCCGCTGGCGCGGGAACTGAACTCCGCCCGGCTGATGCAATCGCTGGCCACGCTGACCGACGCAGGGGTGCCAGTGTGGGAGTCGCTGCGCGTGGCAGCGCGCATGCTCACCAACCTTCCCATGCGCGAAGCCGCCATGGCTGCGGCCACCGAGGTCAGCGAAGGCGCGCCCGCCGCCGACGCGCTGGACCGCAGCGGGTTGTTTCCGCCGCTTTGCATACAGTTGATCGCCAGCGGCGAGGCCAGCGGCGAACTTCACCAACTCCTGGGGCGCGCGGCGGAAACCCAGGAACGGGAGCTGTCATCCCGCATCGGCACCATGACCTCCCTGCTTCAGCCGGTGCTCATCATGGTTGTGGGAGGATTCGTGCTGGTAATAGTCCTCGCCGTGCTGATGCCGATTTTCGAAATGAACCGTCTCATCGGCCAATAGCAGCGCAAATCAGCGGCGGCAAACAGGTCTGAATGCGCTGCGGAGAACGGGCGAAAACAACACGCCTGGAACGAGGTTTTCACGGACCGCGGCTCGCAGCCACGAGAAAAAGCGGCCGACGCGCTGTTGGCCGCTATCCAAAACGGAGCAGAGCGGCCACGCGACCGCGCTGCGCCAGTCGCGCCCGCCCTCGCCCTGCTCAGAAGAGGCTATTTCTGCTGTGTTTCCTCGAACACGCGGTCCTGACGCTCAACGGTATCCTCCGCAGTAGCTTTGGCGCCTTCAGCCACCTCCGCCGCGCGTTCCGCCATTGCGACTGCGCGCTCGATTTCCGCGGCCATTTGGCTTTGAGCAGCTTCCAGATCGCTAACCCGGCGCTCAAGCGAGGCAATACGGGCGCCGCCAGCTGCAACTGCGCTGCCGTCCGCGCCGGAGGCGGAGGCGGAGGCCATATCCCCCATGCCCGCGGCGCAGCAGCCGGAAAGAGCCGCGGCGACAGCCGAAACTCCAAGCAGCGTCATAATATTTCTGGTCTTTTTCATTGAGGTCCTCGGGGTCTTAGGCCATGCAAAGCGCCTGCTCCCGGCGCCGCGCAATTATCCTCGCAAACCCGCCAAAAAAGCAAGGCTGCAAACCGTCGGCAACGAATCCTGAAGCTTCGCTGATGGGTTCATGCGTCCCCGCCAAAAGGGGCAAGAACTAACTCGCACTCACGCAACAGGTGGCTGATGCCGTTGCGCTACCGCCCCGCATCCATGCAGTCCAGGTCGCCGCGCTATTCCAGAATACGCAGGTCCGCGGTCAGCAAGCGGTAACCTTCGAGCGCGGTGGCCACGATCAGGCGGTCTGCCGGATCGCCGGGCAGGTCCTCGAGGTTGACGGCGCGTATTCCGATTCCGCCGGTCACAGGCAATTCGAAGATTCCCTGGCGCAACTGTTCTCGATACCAGAAGGCTGCATTGCGCGGCAGGTCGATGCAGCCCCTGGCATGAAGCATGGCCAGTTCCCAGAAGGAAATGGCGGAAACCGCCGCATCGTCAACTTGCCAGGCGCGCTCGCCGAGGCAGTTGAGGACCTTGACGGCGATGCGGCCCTATTGGGCGCAGAAGCCAGTGCTTCCTGATCAGTCAGACGGTCAAGCGGACTGTGCTTCCAATCTATGCGGATTTGGAATGGAGGGTGGCGTTTGATGCGGCGGTTGCGACTTGAGATCAAGCATCGAATTGAAGAGCTTGGGGGACTTGCTGATGATGAGGGAATAACGCCAGATGCTCGTTCCTTAGAGCACTTCGCCCAATTCGTCCGGGGGTTGGGTTTGCGGAGAAATTGGGGTTGGGACGCCCTTGCGTTCGATCAGCGCGCGGCGCATGGCCGGGATGTCCAGCTCCGCGCGCGCGGCTTCGGCGGAGGCCCGCAACCGGCCGATCAGGGCATCCATGGCTTCGGGCGAATGTTCCTCAAGCGGCCGGTGCACCTCCACATGCAAACGCCCGTCGCGCCAGCCCACCTTGACCGGCTGATTGACGATTGTGACGGGAAGGCCCGCAGGCACTCTGCCAAACAGCCACTCGATGTCCTCCGGCAGCATGCGCAAGCAGCCGTGGGTAACCTGCATGCCCACTCCGCGCGGCTTGTTGGTGCCGTGAATCAAATATCCGGGAGCGGACAAATTGATGGCGTAGTCGCCCAGCGGGTTGTCGGGGCCGGGAGGCACAACCGGCGGCAGCTCTTCGCCATCGGCGGCGTACTCGGCGATGATGGATTTGGGCGGGCGCCAGGTGGGCCGGATGCGCTTGGCGGTTACTCTCCAGTTTCCCAGCGGCGTTTTCCAATCCATGCGGCCGATGCTGATGGGAAATGTCGCCACAGTGTCCTGGCCTGCCTCCCGGTAGTAGAAATACAGCCGGTACTCCGCGATATTCACAACGATGCCCTTGCGCGGGGCGTTGGGCAGCACGAATGCAGTCGGCAACAGTACCGGGGCGCCGTCCTTGGGCACCCACATATCCACATCCGGGTTCGCCTGCCGCATATCGGCGAAACCGAGGCCGTTGCGGCGCGCCACATCCAGCAATGACTCGCGCCGGTCGGCGAAAACCCAGTGTTGCTCGCCAACCAGGGTAACGGCGGGGCCGGCAAGCAGAAAGCTCTCCGCCCGCAGCGGGAGGCAGACGATCAACCCGCCAAGCAGCAGCAAGGCTGCGCGCCAGCCGGCCCGGCGCCCGCCCATCGGCGCTAGCGCTGCGATTGGCCTCAGTACTGCATCAATCCGGCGGCCCAGGTTAGTCCTCCTCCGAAAGACACCATCATGATGCGTTGCCCGCGCTGTATGCGGCCATCCCTTGCGGCCACATCCAGCGCCAGGGGAATCGAAGCGGCGCCCGTGTTGCCATGATCCTGCACGGTGAGGATGACGCGCTCATCCGGCAGGCTCAGCCGCTTGCCGATCGCCTGGATGATGCGGATGTTCGCCTGGTGGGGTATCAGCCAGTCGATGCCGCCGCGGTCCAGGCCGTGCTGTTTCAGCAGCCTGTCCACCGTGCCGCCCATGGTGCGCACCGCGATCTTGAACACCTCGCCGCCTTTCATGCGCACGGCGGCGCCGCCGTCGCTGAATTGCTCGGGATTGCGCGACACGCCGGCGCGGCTGCGCAGGATGTTCACATGGGAGCCGTCCGCGCCCAGAATAAAGCCCATCATTCCCGGTTCCCGGGCCGGTTCCAGCACAACCGCCCCGGCGCCGTCGCCAAACAGCACGCAGGTGCCCCGGTCGCTCCAGTCGGTAATGCGCGAAAGCACCTCCACGCCCACCACCAAGGCCTTGCTGGCGCGCCCCAGGCGAATCATCCCGTCGGCAATGCTCAAGGCGTACAGCCAGCCAGTGCAAGCCGCCTCGCAACTGAAAGCGCCGCATGGCGGTATGCCCAGCGCGTCCTGCACCATGCAGCCCACATTGGGAAAGACCAAATCGGGCGTGGTGGTTCCAACCACCACCAGGTCGATTTCTCCGGGCTCGCAGCTGGCGGACTCCAGCGCCGCGCGCGCGGCCGGAATGGCCAAATCGGAACTGGCCTGCCCGGGAGCCGCCAGATGCCGGCGCCGCATGCCGGTGCGGCTGCGGATCCACTCGTCGGTGGTATCCACCATCCGCTCCAGGTCCTGATTGGTGAGAATCCGTTCCGGAAGATAACGCCCGGTTCCCGCGATTCGCGAATGCCTTAGTGCCAGGTCAGTCATGCGGCCATGTTGCTCCACAGTCCCTGAATCCGCTCGTTGAGGCCTTTCTCGACCTCGCGCATGGCCAGATGAATGGCCTGCTGCCATCCAACTTCGTTGCTGTAGCCGTGGCTCTTTATCACGATTCCGTTAAGGCCCACCAGCGCGGCGCCGTTGTGGCGATTGGGGTCCAGCCGCTTCTTTATGGCGCGCAGGAAGGGCCAGCACGCCAGGCTGTAGGCCCGGGTAAACCAGCCGTTGCGGAAATAGGACTGCATTTGACGATAGACGAAATCCGCCGAGCCTTCCATGGTCTTCAGCGAGATGTTGCCGGTGAATCCATCGCAAACCACAACATCGGCGCCGTGCTTGAACACATCGTTGGGCTCCACAAAGCCCTGGTAATTCAAGTGACTGTCGCTCAGCAAAGCATTGGCCGCCTGGACCGTTTCGATCCCCTTGATGTCCTCTTCGCCGTTGTTGAGCAACCCAATGACCGGGTTCTCCACCCCGTTGATCGATGCAATCACCGAACCCATCACGGCGAACTGCAGAAGATGAGTGGGCGTGCAAACGGGATTGGCGCCCAGGTCCAGCATGTAGCAAACCCCCTGCATCGTTGGCAGGCCCGCGAGGATGGCGGGGCGGTCGATGCCGGGAAGCATCTTTAGCACCAGGCGTCCGGTGGCCATAAGCGCGCCGGTATTGCCGGCGCTTACGCAAGCGCGCGCTTCTCCCGAATGCACCAGGTCCACGGCCACGCGCATCGACGAGCGCTTCTTGCGCCGCAAGGCTTCGGAGGGCGTGTCCTCCATGGACACAACCTGGTCGGCGTGGTGAATTTCCACCCGGGCCGATTCCTTCCCCAGCCGGCCGCAATGCCGGCGCACGGTTTCCGCATCGCCTACCAGTATCAGCCGCAATTCATCGCGGCTGCGCAGCATTTCCAGGGATGCGGGAACAGCCACCTCGGGGCCCAGGTCGCCGCTCATGGCATCCACCGCGATGGTAATGAGCTTGCTCACGGACTTAAGCGATGCGGCTTAAAGCGCGGCCGGAGGCTTCCGGCTCGGCTTCATGCGCAACGATGCGGCGCTGGCGCACAGGACTCAGCCTTGCATTTCCTCCTCATCGACTTCGGGCGGCGGCGGAATGATCTCGCGGCCGCGGTAGTAGCCGTCGGGCGCAACGTGATGGCGGCGGTGAAGTTCGCCGGTTTCCACGTCCGTCGAGAGCGTGGGACGCCCCAGGGCATGATGCGAACGGCGCATATTGCGGCGCGAGCGCGATTTTCTATTCTGTTGAACTGCCATGATTGTCCCCTTGGCAACGGGCCATCATCACTCAATCCCGACTCTGCCGCATCAAGGCGCCGAGGCCGGCCAAAGGACGGGAAGCGCCCGGCGCAACCTCAAAACGGGCCGGGCGCGCCCCCGCGCAATGCGAATGCATCGGCGCCATGGGCAAGCTGGTCAGGATTTCATCTTCCAGTATTGTACGCAGCAGCAGGCCGTCCGGGCCACCCACCACGGTGTCGTAGGGGGAAGCAACCTCCCTGATTTCGCTCTCGCTGCCCACTGCCGTAAGACGGCAATCCACTTCGACCGTCCAGGCGACTGGCGAAAGGCACCGCTGGCATTCCAGTTGCAGCGCGCCGCTGGCCTTAAGGCGAATCAGCGGAAAACCCTCCAGGCCCTGCCGGAAGGACCAGCGGGTATCAATAACCTCGGCTTGGCTGGCGCCGCCACCGGCGCAAGACTCCGCAAGCCGCGGGCACGCGCCAACCTTGAAAGATGCTTCAATAACGTGGCCGCGGCAGGCCCATTCACGCACTTTGCGCATTGATACGGTGCCGGGATGAGCCACACTCCCTCCTGCAGCGGCGCGGATGTTGCGGGGAAACGACGAGAATCAGAGGCTGGCCCCGCTATCATAGGAAGCCAAAACCCAAGCTGTCAATCGGGTGCGCAGGAGCCCTGATTACATGCCTGCAAAGCTCGTTTTGGCCACGCAATCGCCGTACAAGCGCCAGTTGCTGGAACGGCTGGTCCGCAGTTTCGTGGCTGACCCCTCGGGCATCGACGAAAGCGCGCTGCGGGATGAAGCGCCGCGGGACCAGGCCGCGCGGCTGGCTGAATCCAAGGCCCGCGAGGTGGCGCCGCGCCACGCCGGAGCATGGGTTATTGGCGCGGATCAGTTGGCGGAGTTCGAGGGCCGGGCGGTGGGCAAGCAGCCTTCCGTAAACCAGGCGCGGGCAACGCTGCTTTCCTTCTCCGGGCGGCGGCTCGATTTCCATACGGCCGTGTGCGTGCTAACGCCGCAAGGCGAGGCGCTGAAGCATGTGGACCTCACAGTGGCGCGCTTCCGGCCACTGGATAGCGAACGGGTTGAGCGCTACCTGGAACTGGACCAGCCGTACGACTGCACCGCGGCCTTTCGCGCCGAGGGCGCCGCGCCGCTGCTGCTGAACGCCCTGGAAACCACCGACCCCACCGCCATCATCGGGCTTCCGCTCCTGTGGCTGGCCAGCGTTCTCCCCCTTCATCCGCAATAACCACCAGTAAAAAAAACGCACGGCGCTTTGATTCCGCCTGTTCGGGCCCCCTCCTTCCGGGAGACGCATGAATACATCCCTGTAGCTTGCTCCGGCATCTGTGCGCGCCAAGCTATTGGCGCGCACTCCAATACTCCCGGAAGGAAGGGGCAAACCGATGGGCGAAGGGAGCGCAGCCTCAGGCAACAGGCGGGTTAGGGCGAGTTGCGGGAGGAGCGGTAGCCGGAGACTATGGGGTAGCGCCAGTCGCGACCGAAAGCGCGCTGGGTTACACGCACGCCGGGGGGAGCCTGACGGCGCTTGTATTCGCTTAAGCGAACCCGGTCCAGAACCTGCCGCGCAATGCCCGGATCGAAACCCCGCTGGGCAATCCGGCCCACCGACAGGTCCTCCATCATCAGCGCGTCCAGCACTTCGTCCAGCACTTCATACGGCGGCAGCGAGTCGCTGTCGAGCTGCCCCGGCCGGAGCTCCGCGGTGGGAGAGCGCTCGATCACCCTTTCGGGAATCGCCGGCGACAACGCGTTGCGGTAGCGGGCCAGACGATACACGCGGGTTTTGGTGCAGTCCTTGAGGGGCGCGAAGCCACCCGCCATGTCGCCATACAGCGTAGCGTAGCCCACCGCATATTCGCTCTTGTTGCCGGTGGCCAAAACCAGCCTCCCCTGCTTGTTGGAAATCGCCATCAACAGCATTCCGCGGCAGCGGGACTGGATGTTCTCCTCGGTCACGTCTTCCGGCAAACCTGCAAAAAGGCCGGACAACGCCTCCCGCATTGCTTCAACCATTCCGGCAATCGGCAACACTTCGTATTGAGCGCCCAGAGTATTGGCCTGCTGCCGGGCGTCTTCAAGGCTCATCGGCGAGGTGTAGCGGTACGGCATCATGACAGCCAGCACCCGGTCGGCCCCCAGAGCGTCCACGGCCAGCGCCAGCGTCAGCGCGGAGTCAATGCCCCCGGACAGGCCAAGCACGACGCGGGAAAAACCGCTCTTGCGCACGTAATCGCGAACGCCGGTTACCAGCGCCGCATACACCTCGGCTTCTTCGGACATCAAGGGCGCGACGCTCCCCGCAAGGGGCCGGGCCGGGCCGCCGCCGCTGGTTTCAAGGTCGCAAAAATAAAGACCCTCCTCATGGGCGCCGGCGCGCAGGCAAACCTGCCCCGAAGCGTCAACCACGCAGGAGCCCCCGTCGAACACCAGCTCATCCTGACCGCCCACCAGATTGACGTACGCCAGGGGCAGGCCGGTTTCCAGGGCGCGCGCCGCCAGCACCTGCTCGCGCTGCGCCTGCTTGGCCAGTTCGTAGGGAGAACCGTTGATCGCCACGATCAGTTGCGCGCCGTCGGCGGCGCAGCGCTCTGCAACTTCAGCCTCCCATACGTCTTCGCACACCGCCAGCCCCAGGCGGATATCCCCAAGTTGGGCGCAGCGGGCTTCCGCGCCCGGGGCAAAGTAGCGGCGCTCGTCAAAAACGCGATAGTTGGGCAGCACGTTCTTGCGGTGCAGAAGCAGCAGGCGGCGGCCATGAAACAGCGCCGCGGCGTTATACCAGCGGCCCTCTTCCCAATGCGGATAACCGAGCGCAACGGCAATGCCGCCGGAGGCTTCCCGGACCCGCTCAAGACCGGCGGCGAGGTCCTCGCGCAGCCCGGCGTGAAACAGCAGATCCTCGGGGGGATATCCGCACAGGGCCAGTTCCGGAAACGCAATCAGGCCGGCATGGCCGGCCTGAGCCTCGCCGATCGCTTCCAGGATGCGGGCGGCATTGCCTGGAACGTCGCCCACCAACAGGTTGAGTTGCGCCAGGGCGATCCTCATGGCGCAACCTGGAACGGACTATGAAAGCGCCTGCGCCATCGTTTTTCCGATGTCCGCAGGCGAGCGGGTCACAGCAACTCCGGCAGCCTCAAGGGCCTGGTATTTGGCCTCGGCCGTGCCCTGCCCTCCGGCCACAATGGCGCCGGCATGGCCCATGCGTTTCCCCGGCGGCGCCGTTACGCCGGCGATGTACGCCACCACCGGCTTGGACACTTCGCGGCGAATGTACTCCGCGGCATTCTCCTCGGCGGCCCCGCCTATTTCACCCACCATAACGATGCCTTCCGTTGCCGGGTCGCGCTCAAACATTTCCAGGCAGTCAATAAAATTGAGGCCGCGCACCGGGTCGCCGCCAATTCCCACGCAACTGGCCTGTCCGAGGCCGAGCGCGGTGGTTTGATGCACCACCTCGTAGGTAAGCGTTCCGGAGCGCGAGATGATGCCCACGCGGCCAGGCTTGTGGATGAAGCCCGGCATGATCCCCAGCTTGCATTCGCCCGGCGTGATAACTCCCGGGCAATTCGGGCCAATCAGGCGGCAATCGTAAGACTTCAGCGCGGCCTTGACGCGAACCATGTCGAGCGCCGGAACGCCCTCGGTGATGCACACCACAAGACGGATGCCGGAGTCGGCCGCAGCCATGATGGCATCCGCCGCGGCCGGCGCAGGCACGAAAATCAGGCTGGCGTCCGCGCCGGTGGTCCTTACCGCTTCCTCCATGGTGTCGTAAACCGGCAGGCCGAGGCATTCCTGACCGCCGCGCCCCGGGGTTACTCCCGCCACAATCCTGGTGCCGTACTCAATGCACTGCTCGGCGTGAAAGCGGCCCTGGCGACCGGTCAGCCCCTGGCAAATCGCCCGCGTTGAGGCATCCACAAGAATGCTCATGCCGCCAGCTCCACCGCTTTGCGGGCCGCCTCGGCCAGGTCCGAAGCAGCAGTGATCTCGAGCCCGCTTGCACCCAGCATGGCGCGGGCCGTTGCGGCATTAGTGCCTTCCAGGCGGGCAATCACCGGCACCTCCACGCGGGCTTCGCGCACCGCCTGCAAAATGCCATCGGCAATCACGTCGCAGCGAACAATTCCGCCGAATATGTTCACCAGGATGGCGCGCACCCTGGGATTGGAAAGAATCAGGCGAAAGCCCGCCGCCACGCGGGCTGCATCGGCGGCTCCTCCCACATCGAGAAAATTGGCGGGCTCCCCGCCTTCCAGCTTGATCAGGTCCATAGTGGCCATAGCCAACCCGGCGCCGTTGACCATGCAGGCGATGGAGCCGTCCAGCGACACATAACTCAAGCCCGCCTCGGCCGCCTGCCGTTCCAGTTCGTCCTCCTGGCCCGGGTCGCGCTGCGCGGCCAGTTCGGGCTGGCGGAACAGGGCGTTGGAATCCAAAGCCACCTTGGCATCCAGGGCCAGCAGCTTGCCGTCCCGGGTCACCACCAGCGGATTGATCTCCACCAGGCTCGCGTCGCACTCCACGAAAGCGCGGTACAGGTCGACCGCAAGCTCCTGCATTTGACCGGCCGCCTCGCCCTTCAGGCCGAAAACGCTGCACAGCCCTCGCCCTACATACGGCAGAACCCCCACAGCCGCGGGCACCCTGATTCTGGCGACCTTCTCCGGCGCAACGCGGGCCACCTCCTCAATATCCATCCCACCCGCGGCGGAACCTACAAAACATACGCATTCGGCGGCCCGGTCCATCAGCGCCGCCAGGTACAACTCGCGGTCGATATCGCTCGCCTGCTCAACGTACACCTGCTCTACCGGCAGGCCCTCAGGCCCCGTTTGCGGCGTGGCCAAACGCCTGCCCAGCAGGCCCTCGGCAGCCTCCCGAACCTCGTTGAGAGAGTCGCACAGCGCCACCCCGCCGCCCTTGCCGCGGCCGCCCGCATGCACCTGCGCCTTTACCACCCAGCGCTCTCCGCCCAGTTCGCGGGCGCACTGTTCCGCCCGCCCTGGGGAATCCGCCACCAAACCCGCCGCGGTCGGCGCCCGGTAGCGGCGCAGCAGCGCCTTGGCCTGATACTCATGAAGGTTCATGCGGGCATTCTGAATCAATAGCGCAAGGACGCGCAAGCCGGTAATGCCGCAGGGCGTGATATTGCCGGGCGTGATATTGCGAGCCCCCTGCGGACGGCGCGGCGAGCCCGGGCGCTGGAAAAAAATTGCCGGCAAACGCACGCAGTTTCCACTTGCGCGCAGCGGAGCGAGTCGCCTATTCTGGCGGCGTTGCGCACAAGGAGGCTGGATGCCATGCACAAGATCGCCCAAGGATTCACCCTGGTGGAGTTGATGATCGTCATCGCAATCATCGGCATCCTGGCCGCGCTGGCCATACCCGCCTATCAGGACTACACCATACGCGCGCAGGTTCAGGAGGGCGTAACGCTGTCGGCGCAAACACGCAACGCGGTAACCGAAACCTATATGGGCACCGGCGGCGGGCCGGCAAACCGCGCCGAAGCGGGGCTGAGCGCGGATGGCGCCGACACTCAGGGCCGCTACGTGGCATCGGTGGACATTATTGACAGTGAAATCGTAATCACGTTCGGAAACGAGGCCAATCGCCTTATCGCCGACAGGATGCTGTACATGACTCCATACATTGCGGAGGATGGAACCACCCTGATCTGGCGCTGCGGAAACGCCGCGGCGCCCGATGGCGAAGCGCTAGGCGCGGAAGAAGCCGCAACCGATCTGGAAAACGCCTACCTTCCCCAAACCTGCCGCCCGTAAGCGCTTCCTGAAGGAACGCGGGCCAGCGCGCTAAGGCCACAGGCTGGAGGCGATGATGGACTCCGGCAAACCGGCAAGCCCGCTGCTCCGCAGGCTGGTGGCGGAAGACATCGCGAGCGAAGCGGCGTTGCGGGCGGCGGAGCAAGATTTGGGGCATTCCGGCAGCAGCGTCATCGCCTGGCTGGCTGAGCGCAAGGGAACCGATCTTGCGCGTCTGGCGGGCGCCATCGCCAGCGAATTCGGCCTGCCCCTGCTGGACCTGGACCGGCTCGCCGAAATGCCTCCCGCGGGCGCCGGAGTGGACCCTGAATTTTTCGCCTCCCGACGGCTTATACCGCTGGCGGCGGATAACCGGCGGATAACCCTGGGCCTCGCGGACCCCGCGCAAATCATGATTCTCGACGAGGCCCGGCAGCGCACGGGACTGGAGCCGCGCGCCGTGGTGGTGGAGCATCACAAGCTGGCGGCGCGGCTCAAGTCGGGCGGCGCGGGAATGGCGGAGTTGGCGTTGCTGGACGATGAGCTGCCGCCTCTGGAATTTGAGGGAGAAGCGCCCCCGGAAGAGGACACGGCCATCGTTTCCTCGGTTCAGGAGGCTCCGGTGGTGCGTTTTGTGAACAGCATTCTGCTGAGCGCCATTCGCCAGGGGGCATCGGACATTCATTTCGAGCCGTATGAGAGCAGTTACCGGGTGCGGCTGCGCATTGATGGACTGCTGCAGGTAGCGGCGCAGCCGCCGATCGGGCTGGCGGCCAAAGTCTGCGCCCGGCTCAAGGTGCTGGCCCGCCTGGACATCGCCGAGCGGCGGGCGCCCCAGGATGGCAGGCTGCGATTGCGCCTTTCCGGCCGGCGCAGGGTGGATTTGCGCATGAGCACGCTGCCCACGCTGCATGGGGAAAAGGTGGTGGTGCGCATCCTTGATTCCGGCGCGGCGCTGCCCGGCCTCGACGAACTGGGCATGGACACGCGCCAACAGCGCGATTTCGCTTCGGCCCTGGCCCAGCCGCAGGGAATGATCCTGGTGACCGGGCCCACCGGCAGCGGCAAAACGGTTACGCTGTACGCGGCGCTATCGCGCCTGAATGCGCTGGAGCGCAACATCAGCGCCGTGGAAGACCCGTGCGAAATCCAGCTCCCGGGCATCAATCAGGTGAACATCAACCGCGCTGCCGGGCTAACCTTCGCCAGCACCTTGCGGGCCTTTTTGCGCCAGGACCCTGATGTAATCATGGTGGGCGAAATTCGCGATGCCGAAACCGCCGCCATCGCCACGCGAGCTGCTCAAACGGGGCATCTGGTGCTGTCAACGCTGCATACGGAAGATGCGCCGGCAACTCTGGCGCGCCTGCGCGACCTCGAGGTGCCGCCGTATGCCGCCGCTTCGGTGCGCCTGATTGTGGCGCAGCGGCTGGTTCGGCGCTTGTGCTCGCAGTGCCGCCGGCCCTGCGCGCCCCGCCCGCAGGATGTTCGCCGGCAGGGCATGGACCTGGATGCGCTGCCGCCCGGCGCCCGGCTCTACCGCCCCGGCGCCTCGTCGGCTTGTGGCCACTGCGCCAATGGCTACCGCGGGCGGGTGGGCCTGTTCCAGGTCATGCCTGTTTCCGCCGCCCAACGCGCGCTGATCCACGCGGGCGCGCCGATGGCGGAAATCGAGGCCCAGGCTGAACTGGAGAAAGTGGCGGATTTGCGGGCCTCTGGCTGGGAAAAGGCGCGCCAGGGCATCACCAGCTTGGAAGAAGTCAATCGCGTGACGGCAACCGGCCTGTCCGTTCCGCTGGCGGCCGACCGGGCGGTGAAATAACCCTTGGCTGAAATGACTCTTAAAGGCTATCAGTGGGAGGGGCGTTCGCGAGACGGACGCCTGCTGAAAGGAATGCGGCGCGAAAGCAGCGCGGCGAAAGTGCGCGCCGAACTGCAGCGCGACGGCATTGCGCCGCTTCGCGTTCGGCCCCGGCGCCTGCGCCGCAGCCAGCGGCGCGCCATCAAGCCGGCGGATGTGGCGTTCATGGCGCGCGAACTCGCCACCGTGCTGGAGGCGGGCCTGCCCGTGGTTGAGGCGCTGGATATCACCGCGCAGAGCCAGCATCTGGCGCGCATGCAGGAACTCCTCGAAGCGCTGTCCAGGGAAGTGGCCTCCGGGGCCGCGCTGAGCGAGGCGATGAAGCGCCATGGCAAGCATTTTGGAAGCCTGCACATCAGCCTGGTCGCCGCAGGCGAAGGATCAGGACGCCTGCCGCAACTGCTGGCCAGCCTGGCGACATGGCTGGAGCGGCGCGAAAGGATCCGCAGGAAAATCTCGTCGGCGCTAAGCTATCCAATCGCGGTGCTGGGAATCGCGCTGATCGTGGTGGGCCTCATGCTGGCGTACGTGGTGCCGGAATTCGAGCGCATGTTTGCCGGCTACGGCGCTGAACTGCCGCCGGCAACGCGCTTTGTTGTGGGGCTGTCCGACAGTTTGCGGCATAGCGGCCCCGCCTGGGCGGGCGCGGCGGGCGCGGCAACCGGCGCGCTGGCCTGGGCGCGAAGGCGGGTCAGCAGGGCGCGTTGCCTGGAAGACCGCCTCAAGCTGCGGCTGCCTTTGATAGGCGCTCTCTTCGCGCGCGCCGCGCTGGCCCGGTTCATGCGCACGCTTGCCACGCTGCTGGAAGCGGGCCTGCCTGCCGTCGAAGCCCTGGATGCCGCCGCCGGCGCCTGCGGCAACCGTGTTTATGAAGCCGCCATACGGCGCGCCGGCCAGGAAGTGGCCACCGGTCAGGGCTTGCGGCGGGCCATGGCCTATCTCACGGTTCTTCCGCCTGCGCTGCCCCGAATGATGGGCGTAGGCGAGGAAACCGGGCGCCTCGGCGAGATGTGCGCGCACTTGGCCGAACGTTACGACGAGGAACTGCAAACCTCCGCCGAGCGCATGGGCGCTCTGCTGGAACCCCTGCTCATGACGATCCTGGGCTTGCTGATTGGAGGCTTGGTGATGGCCATGTACCTGCCGATCTTCGGCATGGGCTCGGTAATTTGAACCGCCCGCCCTTGCCTGTAAAGTTACTTGCGGAATACAAGATCAGAGCCGATTGAAACGGACAGGACATGGACTTTTTTTGGCAGCAGAGCCTGGGAGAACCGCTGCCCGCCTGGAGCGGCGCATTCGCAGTGCTGACAGGGTTGGCCCTGGGCAGCTTTGCGGGCATGCTGGCCTACCGGCTGCCGCGCGGACTGGCGCTGGACAGGCCGGGCTCGTACTGCCCGTCGTGCCGAACGCCCATCCGCTTCAGGCGCAATGTGCCCCTGTTGAGTTTCGCGCTCCTCAGGGGCCGCTGCGCCCACTGCAGCTGCCGCATACACTGGCGCTACCCTGTGAGCGAAGCGCTTTGCGGCCTGCTGGCGCTGGCTTGCTGGCACGTTTTCGGCGCTGGGCTATACGCCTGGGCCGCGTTGCTCATGTGCGCAACCCTGGTGACCCTGGCCCTGATCGACCTGGAGCATGGCCTGTTGCCGGACCAGCTGACACTCGGCCTGCTGTGGTCCGGCCTTGCCCTTAGCCTGGTTCCGAAAACCGCGGTCGCGGCCCACCTGCCTGAACTGCCGTTTCCTGGCGCCCGGCAAGCCGTGGCTGGAGCCATTGCGGGCTATGCCGCGCTTTGGATCATCAATTTTGCTTGGAAGGTGCTGCGCAAACGGGACGGGCTCGGGGGGGGCGACATGAAACTCGCCGCGGCGCTGGGCGCCTGGACCGGCCTCAATAGCCTGCCGCTGATTGTTGGATTGGCGGCCATCGCCGGTCTGGCTGTGGGGCTGCCATTGGTGCTCAGCCGCCGCGCCGCAGTCAGCGACCCGCTTCCATGCGGTCCGTTTCTGGCGGCGGGCGGCTTGTTCATGCTCTTTTTGGGACCGCAGGCCGCCTCCGTGTTCGTCCCTGGCGCGTCTGGATGGTGAAAATGCGCTCCGACAGGCGATTTACAGTGGGCCTTACAGGAGGAATCGCCAGCGGCAAGAGCATAGTGGCCGGCCAATTGATGGAACTCGGAGCGGCAGTGGTGGACACCGATGTGATCGCCCGCGAGCAAACGGCCCCCGGCATGCCCGCCCTCAAGGAAATCGTCCGCGAGTTTGGAGCAAGCCTGGTGGCGGGCAACGGCGCGCTGGACCGGGCAGGGCTGCGCGAAAAAGTGTTCGCCGACGCCGGCGCGCGCAAACGGCTGGAGGCCATCCTGCACCCGCGCATTCGCCAGGCGGCCTGGGAACGCGCCCGCGCCACTCCGGGAAGTTATCTGGTTATGGTCATTCCCCTGCTGGCGGAAACCGGCTTTACGGCCGGAATCGACCACGTGCTGGTTATCGACGCGCCGCGGGAACTGCAAATGACCCGGCTCAGGGCGCGCGATGGCGCCACCCGCAGGCAAGCCCGCGCCATCATTGCGGCCCAGGCGAACCGCAAGCAACGCCGCGCCCTGGCTGACGATGTGATCCTCAATAACGGCTCCGTCGACGCTTTGCGCGCGCAGGTCGAGAAGCTCCACCGCCTGTATCTTGGAAAGGAAAAAGACTGAAAGAGAAAAACTGAAAAACTGAAACCGGGCAAGACCATCGTTTGCGCGATAAGATACGGGGCAAATTGACCAATGGACCCGCAATGGACCATTTCATTGGCCCGCAGGGCGCCACCGGCGCCTTATACGAATTCCCCCTGCGGGACAGTATTCGCCTGTCTCTTCGCCTTGAGGTTCTCGACCGGCAGCTTGCGGCCGTAGCCGACCATCGCAGCCCCGAACTTAACCGCACCGCGACCCATGCGGTGCTAAGCACGCTGGATCTGATATTCCGGGAAGACTTGCGCGCCCATCTGCTGCAGCAGATCTATTACTTGCAGCGCAACTATGAAGTGCTGCGAACGCGGGAGGACATCATGCAGGAGAACCTGGCCACCCTGCTTGACGAACTTGAGCAGTTTCGCAAGGAATTGGGGCAACTGAAGGCCGCCACGGGAAGAGCGGTGCGCTTCGACCCCCTGATTAGCGCCTTGCGCCAGCGCGGCTCCATCACGGATGCGGCGATGGCGGCGGACTTGCCAATGTATCAGTGCTGGCTGCAATCCGGCGCGGAAAACTGCGGCAAGGATTTCCTCAAATGGGTTGAGTCTTTCGACCCGCTTTTGAGTGCCAACCGGAAGTTTCTGGCGCTGCTGCGCGAACGTGGCGAGTACCGCGAATGCGAGGCCGAGCAGGGCGGCTTTGTAGCCTCCGTTGCCCGCAATCAGGAGCTGTGGATGGTCCGAATCAGCTTGCCGAACGGCATCCCCTGCTTTCCGGAAGTGAGCGGCACTTCCGACAGCGGCAAGATTCACGTGCGTTTCCTGCATATTCCGGTCGGCTTCGCGGCAGCAAAACCTTACCGGCCGAACTTCACTTTCATGCTGGCGGTTTGCTGAATCAGCCATTCCACCAGCGGACGGTCGGCAGGCAGAAAACCCAGTTCGGCGAGGCGCTCCGGCAACTCCCAGGCCAGTTCCTGCTGCTCGCATCCGCGCGGAGTTCCCGAATATTCCTTGACTCGATAGAAATGCAGCTCGACCCGCCGTTCCGGGTAGTCCTGCTCGCAGCTCATAATCCGCAGCGCCCGCCGCACTGAAACGCCGAGTTCCTCGCGCAACTCCCGCTCCAGCGCTTGACGGGGTGTTTCAGAATCCCGCAGCTTGCCCCCGGGGAACTCCCAGGCGCCCGCCATATGCTTCCCCGTCGGCCGCCTAGCCACCAGCACCCGCCCGTC
>RKRP01000091.1 GCA_007571315.1 Gammaproteobacteria bacterium | reverse complement strand
TCCATCGTTCCCCGCAGGCATGACCAAGCCTCCGTCCCGCCCGCTTACCGGCGACGAGAGCCTGGACCGCCTGCTGCGCATGAACACGGAGCTGCTCTCGGAACTTTGGATATTGCGCGACCGGGTGATGGTGCTGGAGAAAATCCTTGAAGAGAAAGGGCTCCTGGATGCCGGCGCCCTGGATGATTACGCCCCATCGCCGGCATTCAGCGAAACCCTGCAGGACGAGCGCGACCGGCTGGTGCGGCGCGTTGCAGGCGCGCCCTGGACCGAGGAATTCACCTGGCAGTCACTCGTCGAGCGCGGCGGAAGGTAGTTTTCGCCCCACCCAGGCGAAATACGCCGCGGGGACCACGAGCAGCGCAAGCGCCGTCGCCGAGACCATTCCGCCCAGCATGGGCAGCGCGATGCGGCGCATCACGTCCGCGCCCAGGCCGCTGCTCAAGAATATCGGCGAAAGCCCCGCCAGCACTGTGAGCACGGTCATCAGGATTGGCCGCAGGCGCAACGCGGCGCCTGCGCTGATCGAGCGCGCCAGTTCCTGCCGGTTTGCCGGCCTGTCCTCGCGCACGTGGTTATCAAGGTACATCACCATGACCACCGCGGTTTCAGCCGCCACTCCGCCCAGCGCGATAAAACCCACCGCGACGGCCACCGACAGGTTGTAGCCGGCCAGCCACACCGCCCACAGCCCCCCGATCAGGGCGAAGGGCAGCGACAGCATGATGATGGCGGTGCGGTCGAGGCGCCCGAAGTGCAGCATCAGCAGCAGGAAGATCAGCCCGATGGCCGAAGGCACGGCGATATTGAGCCGTTCGCCCGCCGCCTGGATCTGCTCGTACTGGCCCGACCACTCGATGGCGTAGCCCGGCGGCAGCTCCACCGTGCGGTCCACAAGGCTCCGGGCCTCGGACACGTAGCCCCCCAGGTCGCGCCCTTCAATGTCCACGAACACCCAGCCGGTGAGGCGCGCGTTCTCCGAGCGGATCATCGGAGGCCCTTCGGTGAAGGTCACGCCGGCCAGTTCGCCCAGCGGTATGTGCGCTCCGGCGGGCGTCGGAACCAGGATGTTCTCGATATCGGCGCTGGTTTCGCGAAACGGGCGGTCGTAGCGCAGCATGATGTCATAGCGCTCGCGCCCTGCCACGCTCTCGGCCAGCTTCATGCCTCCCAGCGCGGTCTGGATTACCGACTGGAACACGCCCATGTCGATATTGCGCCGCGCCAGTTCAGAGCGGTCCGGCAGGATTTCCAGGTAGTTGCCCCCCAGGACGCGCTCGGCAAGCGCCGCGCGCGTCCCGGGCACGGCGCTGACGGCCGATTCCACTTCGCGCGCCAGACGCTCGAGTTCGTTCAGGTCGTTACCGGTAATCTTCACGCCCACCGGCGTGCGCACGCCGGTCGAGACCATATCCATGCGGATATTAATCGGGTAGCCCCAGGAGTTGACCAGCCCCGGCATGCTCAGGCGGCTATTCAAGTCATCCACAAGCGCTTGCGGGGTCATTCCCCGGCGCCATTCGGACTGCGGCTTCAGGCGTATCCAGGACTCGATCATCGTTAGCGGCGCAGGGTCGGTTGCGGTGTCCGCCCGTCCGGCCTTGCCGAACACGCTCTCGACCTCCGGCACGGCGGCGATGACGCGGTTGGTCTGCCCCAGCACTTCGCGCATCTTCGTGGACGACACGCCCGGCAGCGTGGTGGGCATGTAAAGCAGCTCGCCTTCGTACAGGGGCGGCATGAACTCCGACCCCAGGCGCGACAGGGGCGCGATGGCGCTGAAGACCAGCGCGGCCGCAAGCGCCAGGGCAAGCCACTTGAAGCGCAGAGCCGCGCGCAGGCAGGGCAAGTACAGCCGCGCGGCGAATTCGCTGACCGGATTCCTGCTCCTGATCCGTCCGCGCAGCAGCAGCAGGATCAGCGCCGGCACCAGCGTTACCGACAGCAAGGCAGCGAAAACCATCGCATAGGTCTTGGTGAAGGCCAGCGGCGCGAACAGCCGATAGCTCTCGCCCGTGAGCGCGAACACCGGAAGGAAGGAAACGGTGATGATGAGCAGCGAAACGAACAGCCCCGGACCCACCTCCTGCGCCGCCCGCACCGCGGCGCGCCGCCGGGCGCCAGGCGGCGCGCCGCGGCCCGTCTCCGAGAGCCTGCGATTGGCGTTTTCCACCATCACGATCGAGGCATCCACCATGGTGCCGATCGCGATCGCGATGCCCCCCAAAGACATGATGTTGGCCGTAATGCCCTGGGCGGACATGATCGCGAACGCGCCCAGCACGCCCAGAGGCAGCGTAATCAGAGCCACGAACGCCGAGCGGATGTGCAGCAGGAAGATGACGATCACCAGCGCCACCGCGATGCCCTCCTCGATCAGCTTGCGCATGAGGTAGGAGACCGCGCCCTCAATCAGGGGAGAACGGTCGTAGGTGGTGACGATGCGGACACCATCGGGAAGCCCGCGCTCAAGTTCCCTGAGCTTGGCCTTGACCCGCCTGATCACCTCCAGCGCGTTCTCGCCGTCGCGCATCACCACAATGCCGGCCACCGTCTCGCCAGTCCCGTCAAGTTCCGCGATGCCGCGCCGCAGGGCGGGACCTTCCACGATGCGGGAAACATCGGCCAGCGTGACCGCCGTGCCGTCCCGGGCGTGCACCACGACCTGCTCAAGGTCCATGCGGTCCTCCACGTATCCGGAGGAGCGAATCACGAACTCGCTCTCTCCCTGCTCCAGCACCCGGCCCCCAACCTCGCTGGATGCCGCCCGCACAGCTTCCGCTATCCGCCGGATCGATACATCGTAGGCGCGCAGCTTGTTGGGATCGATGAGCACCTGGTACTCACGCACGAAACCGCCCGCGGAGGCCACCTCCGCCACGCCGTCAACGCCTGCCAGTTCGAGCTTGAGGAACCAGTCCTGCAGCGAGCGCAACTGGGCCAGGTCCGCGCGGCCGGTGTCGTCCACAAGCGCATACTGATAAATCCATCCCGCTCCGGTGGCGTCCGGTCCGATTCGCGGCCGGGCGCCCGCCGGCAGTTCGGCGCTCAGGCGCGAAAGCGCCTCAACGACGCGCGAGCGTCCCCAGTACAGGTCCACATCATCCTCGAAGATCACATAGACGAAGCTGGTGCCAAACATGGAAGAACCCCGCACGTCCCTGGTCCTGGGCAATCCGAGCAGGTTGGCCGACAGCGGGTAAGTCACCAGGTCTTCCACAATCCGGGGCGACTGCCCCGGAAACTCCGTGCGGATGATGACCTGGGTGTCGGTCAGGTCCGGTATGGCGTCCAGCGGCATCCTTTCCAGGGAGAGCCAGCCCGCCAGGGCAAGCCCCGCGGCCAGCGTCAGCACGATGATCGGATTGCCCGCCGACCACGCGATCAGCCGGGCAATCGCCGAATCCGACGGGTCGCGCCCTCCCAACGGCTCGGCCGGATGCCTTGCCATGGCTAGTGCCTGTGCCCGGAGTGGCTGTCGGCGCTTTCCGAGGGCTGCGAGTCGAACCTGGCAAGCCCTTCACGCAGGTTGACCTCGGAATCCAGCATGAACTGCCCGCTCGCGACCACGCTCTCGCCCGCAGCCAGGCCCTTCAGGATTTCCGTGCGCCCGCCCCCCGCAACGCCCGTCTCCACGGCCCGGGCGGCAAACCGGCCGTCTCCAAGAGCCACGATCACATGCTCCCCCCGGCTGTCGCGCAAAAGCGCCTCGGTGGGCACGGACAGGCGCGATTCTCCGCCGCCCAGGCTGAACTGAATGTCCGCGTAGGCGCCGGGGCGCAATGCGCCGGAGGAATTATCGACTTCGATCCGAACATCGGCGGTTCGCGTTTTCGGGTCGATGGCGGGATAGATGTAATCCACCGTCCCCTGCCCGGCAGCGCCGGGTGCGCTGGGAAAATCCAGCGCAACCGGCTGGCCGTCCGAAACCAGGGGCAGGTCGGTTTCCGGAATGGAGGCGATGATCCACACTGTTGCGTACGACTGAAGCCGCATGATGGGAGTGCCGGGCTTGACGTAGTCGCCTTCGCGCACCTCGAGAGCCGCCACGGTTCCAGCCGCCTCCGCGTAAACGGGCAGGCGCTCGATCACCTCCCGTTCCGTCTCCAGTTGATTGATGGCGGCAGCTTGCATGCCGTCGGAAATCAGCCGTTGCCTGCTGGAGTCGATGCGCGATTGCCGGCCGGTCTCCAGCGCCCGCAGAAAGTCCTTTTGCGCGGCAATCAACGCCGGGCTGTAGATGCGGTACAGCAGCGCGCCGAGCTCCACCACGTCGCCCTCGGCCCGAATAGCCAGATCCTCTATCCAGCCTTCCAGCCGGGAGACCGAAACGGATTCCAGCCGCTCATTGCTGATCACATTGGCGAATGCCCGCAGCGACCGTTCGAAGCGGGCGGCTTCCACCGGGGCCGTGCGAACGCCCATGGTCTGGATCATTCCGGGCGATACCTGCACTATTGGCCCCGGGGCGCGTTCGCTGCGCCGCTCGAATGAGGCGGACACGAGGTCCATCCCGCAAATGGGACAGGGAACATCCGGATTGCCGGAAACAAATTGGGGGTGCATCGGACAGGTGTAAAGCGGCTCCGCCTGCGCTGCGGCCGGGGAAACCGCCTGCTCCGCCTCAGCGCCGGGTCCGCTTTCCCCGCAGCCCGCGATCGAGAAGATGGCCAGCAGCGACAGGATGAAGCGCAGGTTGCGGCGAAGGCGCAAGGCGCCGCTTCCGGAAGACAGGCCAATGCCCTGCTGGCGTCCCGAGCTGCGAGAGGACGGGATGCCTTCGCGCAGGAGAGCGTTTTGGAAAAGCGCGTGATTTTTCATGAGGCCGCCAGCAGGGAATTGAGCCGGGCCACGGCGCTGTCCCGGCGCGCCTGTTCGCGGGCGATCCGGGCCAACAGGATCAGTTCGGCCAGTTCGCCGTCGATGATCGGCGAGTAGTCCCCCATGCCGGATTCATACCTCGTGCGCTGCGCCGCCACCTGCTCGCGAATCGCCGAGACCTTGGCGTCAAGCGCAGCCATGGCGTCCTCGGCAGCGCGCCGCGCCGCGTCCAGCGCCGAATACTCCGCGGCGGCGGCCCTCGCGGCGGCGGCCCGGCGGCTTGCGGCGCTTTGCCGCTGCGCTTTGGCCGCTCGCAGCGCAGGCGCCTGCGAGCGGCTGCCCCACAATGGAACGCTGAAAGTCACTGCCGCCGACACCCAGTCATCGCCGGGGAAGCGCGCGTCCGGCCCGCCGGGTTCGCGCTGCTGCCAAGTGAGCTGCAAGCCCCAGTCCGGCTTCCAGGC
>RKRP01000127.1 GCA_007571315.1 Gammaproteobacteria bacterium | reverse complement strand
CGGCGTCTTCGATCAGTTCGGCCAATGCGTCGCCGCGCGTCTGGCTGTCGTCCAGCACAAACCGCAGCTCAGGCTGCCGGCGCAAGCGGAAACTCTCTCCCAGGCGCTGGCGAATGTACCCCGACGCGGACCGCAGCGAAGCCGCGGCCGCGGCCGGTCCCGAAGGACCGGGCACATACCACACCCGGCACACGCTCAGATCCCTGGAAAACCGAACATGGGTGAACTGCACGCCGGCCAGCCGCGGGTCGCGCAAGCCGGAATGGGTCATGGACGCGAAAATGCGCATGGCCCTGGAGGCCAGCCGTTGCGCGCGTGTGAACTCGCGAGGCACGAATGCCGAAGCCCGCTCAAGCGCGCGGCGGAATCGCTTGCAGCCGCGTTTCCAGCCTCATTCCGGCGCTCCCCGTTTTGGCGCTCAGGCGCGGCTTTCCTCGACGCTCTCGTAGCACTCGATAATGTCGCCTACGCGAACCTGCTTATAGTTGCGCACCCCGATTCCGCATTCGGTGCCGCTCCTGACCTGCTCCACATCGTCCTTGAACCGGCGCAGGGACTCCAGTTCGCCTTCATAAATAACCACGCTGTCGCGCAGCACCCGTATAGGATTGGAGCGCTTGACCAGTCCGTCTATGACCAGGCACCCGGCAATATCGCCAAACCTGGGCGAGTGGAACACCTCGCGAACCTCCGCGTTGCCGATGATCGTTTCCCGGATGACGGGCGCCAAATGGCCTTTGATCACTTCCTGAATGTCATCAAGCACTTCGTAGATTACGCTGTAGTAACGCACTTCCACGGCGCTGGCCTTGCGCGCCTGCTGCGCGGCCGGGTCCATCCGCACGTTGAAGCCGATAATCGAGGCGCTGGAGGCCGCCGCCAGGTTGATATCCGACTCCGTAATCCCTCCAACGCCGGAGGAAATCACTTCCACCTCCACTTCCTCGCGGCTGAGCCGCATGAGGGCGTCGCGCAAGGCCTCCACACTGCCGCGCACATCGGCCTTGATGAGCAAGCTTACCTGGCGGGTGTCTTCTTCGGCCGGGAAAGCGCCACTGAACACCGGCTGCCCGCGTTTTTGGGCCAGTTGCTTCTCGCGGTCGGCGCGGGCGCGAAATTCCGCCAGTTCCCTGGCCGCGCGCTCATTGCGGAACACTACGGCATCCTGGCCCGCATCGGGAGCTCCGGAAAGCCCCTGAACCGCGACGGGAAAGGACGGCGGCGCATGGTCCACCAGTTTGCCGTGCTCGTTCCTCAAGGACTGCACCCGGCCATATTCCGATCCGGCCACAAGGATATTGCCCTTGCGAAGGCATCCTTCCGTAACCAGCAGCGTGGCCACCGGGCCGCGCCCGGTCTCAATGGTCGCTTCGATAACCGCGCCCCGGGCGCCACCCTTTGCCGGCGCGCGCAGTTCAAGCAATTCCGCCTGCAGCAGAACCTTTTCAAGCAGTTCGTCAACGCCCTGGCCCGTGCGGGCGGACACTTCGGCCACCTGCGTATCGCCGCCGTAGTCCTCGGGCGCCAGCCCCAGCACGTTCAGCTGGTTGCGCACCTGGGTAGGGTCGGCATCGTCAAGATCGATCTTGTTGATGGCCACAACGATCGGCACTTCCGCGGCCTGGGCGTGCTTGATCGCCTCCTCGGTCTGCGGCTTCACGCCGTCGTCGGCGGCGATGACCAGGATCACAATGTCGGTCAGCCGGGCCCCGCGCGCCCGCATGGCGGTAAACGCCGCATGGCCGGGCGTGTCCAGAAACGTGATCGAGCCGCCCCGGGTCCGCACCTGGTACGCGCCGATATGCTGGGTTATTCCTCCGGCTTCGCCAGCCGCCACGCTGCTTTCGCGCAGATAGTCCAAAAGCGAAGTCTTGCCATGATCGACATGCCCCATGATAGTAACCACCGGGTCGCGCGGCCGGGGCTCGCCCGAGGTTGCCACCGCGCGCGCCATGAGCGCCGCTTCCTCGTCCTGCTCATCCTGCGCCACAACCTGGTGCCCAAGGGCCTCGACGATAATCATGGCCGTGGTTTGATCCAGCGTGTCGTTGATGCCGGCCATTACGCCTTCCTGCATCAACTTCGCAATAACCTTCTCCGCGCCCACCGCCATTTGCCGAGCCAGCTCGGACACGGTTATGGATTCCGGCACCTCCACGGTGCGCAACACCGGGGAGGCGGGCCGCACAAAGGCGTTCACGTTCTCCACCGTGGCGGTGGCATGGCGGCTGGCCTTGCGCCGGCGGCTGCGCCGGGGGCGGATATGCGAGGCTACATGCAGCTCCTCTCTTGGCGGCGCCTTTCTCGAACGGGAAGCCTTCGATGCGCGAGCCTGCTTGCGGGCGGCTTCCTCGCGGGCGCGGGCCGCTTGCGCCGCCTCGGCGCGCTTTTTTTCTTCCGCTTGCCGTTCGGCCTCGGCGCGCTCCAAATCGGCCTGCTCCTGAGCCTTTTCCAGTTCGGCCTGCTCCCCGGCCTTGCGTTCCGCTTCGCGTTCGGCTTCCTCGCGTTCAGCCTCGGCGCGCTCCGCCTGCTCGCGTTCCTCGCGCGCCTTTTCCTCGGCCAGCTTGCGCTCCTGCTCCTGCTCCTCGGTTTGCTCCGCAGCCAAACCTTCCTGCTCCAGCCGCCGAGCTTCTTCTTCCTGGCGGCGGATTTGCTCCTCTTCCAGCCGCCGAGCTTCCTCTTCCTCGCGGCGCGCCAGGGCCTCCCGCTCCAGGGCGGCGCGATTAACGAACTTGCGCTTGCGGCGGAAATCCACCTGCACCGCCCGGCGGCGTCCCTGGTCAACCTGAACCACCTCAACCGACTCGCGGCGGGTAATGCTGATCTCTCGGGGCACCGCCGAGGAATGGCCGTGCCGGTTCCGCAGGAAGGCCAGCAATTCCTCGCGCGCCACCTCCGGCACGGGCTGACTAGCATCATTGAAGCTGTGCCCGGCGCGCTGCAACTGATCCATCAGGTGCTCCACGGGCACCTTCAGGTTCTCGGCGAGTTTGGCTACGGTCAGCTCAGTCATGCTGGCCCGGCGCGGCGGCCTGCTCCCCGGACGCCTGCTCATCAAACCACGGCGCCCGCGCCGCCATAATCAATTCGCCAGCCGCCGCCTCGGTAAGGCCCTCGATATGTTCGGCCAGATAATCGGCTTCCTCCCAGGCCAGGTCCTCGCGGTTCGATACGCCCTGGGCGGCCAGCGCGAAAGCCAGCGGACGGGTCATGCCCTCCACCTCGAAAAGATCCTCCGCAGGGGCGGCCTGCTCCATTTCCTCCTCGCGGCTCAAGGCATTCATCAGCAGCACATCGCGGGCCCGGGCGCGCAGCTGGTCCACCAGCGGCTCGTCGAATTCCTCAATCGCGTACAGCTCTCCAACCGGAGAGTAGGCGATGCCTTCCAGGTCGGTAATGCCCTCGTCAACCAGAACCTGGGCCACATCCTTGCCCACCGACAACTGCTCGCGGAACATCTCGGTGAGCTGGAGGTTCTCGCTTTCAATCTTCGACTCGATTTCCGCCGGCGTCATCGCATTCAATTCCCATCCGGTCAGCCTGCTGGCCAGCCGGATGTTCTGCCCGCCGCGCCCAATGGCCTGCGACACCATGGACTCGGAAACGGCGATATCCATGCGCTGATTGTCCTCATCCACCATGATTTGCACTACATCGGCCGGCGACATTGCGTTGACCACGAATTGCGCGGGATTCTCGTCCCACAGGATGATGTCCACGCGCTCGCCCACAATTTCATTGGTAACCGCCTGCACCCGCGAGCCGCGCATGCCCACGCAGGCGCCCACCGGATCGATTCTCGGCTCTTTCGAGCGCACCGCGATCTTCGCCCTCACGCCCGGGTCGCGCGCCGCTCCCAGAATCTCGATCAGGCCCTGGCCCACCTCGGGCACCTCCACATTGAACAGGGCCACCAGAAATTCCGAACTGGTGCGCGTTAGCCTGAGTTGCGGGCCGCGAGCCTCGGTAGCCACCTCGTAAAGCAGCCCCTTGACCCGGTCCTGGGGCCGTATCGGCTCGCGCGGAATCATCTGCTCGCGCGGCACAAAGCCTTCCACCCCGCCGCCAAGGTCCACGTACACGCCGTTGCGGTCGACTCTCTTCACCACCCCGCTGAGCAATTCGCCAATGCGTCCCTGGTAGCGCTCCCGGATCAGCGCGCGCTCGGCCTCGCGCACCTTCTGGTTAATCACGTGTTTTGCGGTGTACGCGCCAATATGGCCCAGGTCCATCCCATCGATGGGGCGCTCTACCACGCCGCCGAGCGCCGCCCCGGGATCAATGCGCCGCGCTTCCGCAAGGCGCAACTGCCGCGCGGGGGCCTCTATATCCTCGGCATCGTCCTCCAGCACCTCCCATTGCCGGAAGTATTCCTGCTCGCCGGTGTGGCGATCGATGGCCACGCGAATTTCCACATCTTCCGCCAGCAGCCTGCGCCGAGCCGCCGCCAGGCCGGCTTCCACGGCGGAAAAGACTTCCTCCTTGCCAATCGCCTTTTCGTTGGACAAAAGCTCTACGGCCTCAAGAATTTCTTTGCTGCCAAACACCAATCAGTCCTCAATTCCGGAAGTCCGGCATCAGGCGCGCCACCTGTATGTCGTCCAGCCGCAGTTCGATTTCGCCACAGCCGCCGTTCGAGTCCACCAGCACGTTCGCGCCGCGGCGCCCGCGCAGCGTGCCGCTGAAATTTTTGCGACCGTCCCGTCCGCTGCGCATCCTGATGCGCACGCGGCGGCCCGCAAAACGGTCGAAGTGCTCCGGCTTTGCCAGCTTGCGGTCCAGGCCGGGCGAAGACACCTCCAGGCTGTAGTTTCCCTGGATCGGGTCTTCCACATCCAGCAGCGCGCTCACCTGTCCGCTCACTCGTTCGCAATCGTCAAGCGCAATGCCCGATTCCTGATCGATGAAAAGCCGCAGAACCCGCCCCCGGTTCTCGCGCTTGAGTTCCAAGTCGGCCAGCTCGTAGCCCATGGCTTCGACGCAGGGCGCTAGGAGTCCGTTCAGCCTGTCCACAATCGCGTTCATAAGCCACAAAAAAGGCCCTCGCTGGGGCCGTTGCAAAAACAATTTGGTAGCGGGGACAGGATTTGAACCTGTGACCTTCGGGTTATGAGCCCGACGAGCTGCCTGACTGCTCCACCCCGCAACCGCAGCCATGCGATTATACAGGAAAACAGGCTCCCGGTGCCCGCTTTGGGGATGCCTTGCCGCGGGAATTCCGGGCGCCCTGGCGCCGCCTCCGCCACGCGGGAATCACGCGCGCGAAGGGGCCGCCGGGGGGCGCGAGGCGGCTTTGGCTCAGGCCCGCTCGAGCGTGTTGATCACCATGTCGGGAGTCAGCAATTGCGGCAGGATGACCGGCTCGGCGGCGCCGGGCTTGAAGAA
>RKRP01000031.1 GCA_007571315.1 Gammaproteobacteria bacterium | reverse complement strand
AGTACAAGGAGACCTCGCGCGGCGGGCTCGCCGTGCACGCCGTCGCCGTGCCCGTCAACGTCATCGAGTGCTGAGGGTAGCGCTGGCAGTGACCGCCGTCGTCGAACTCAAGCGACGCCTGTCACGGCGCGGCGACGTCTGGATTCCGTCCGCTCGGCGGTGCGGTAGGGGTTCGCCCCAAGCGAGCCGGCGCCGACGGCTGCCCGCTTCCGGCAAGATGTTGTAGCATGGGCACCACCGATGGCCTAGCCGTGTGGCGCCCCTGTGCCGACGCCGATCTACCTTGACTACGCCGCGACGACTCCGACCGACCCGTCGGTAGCGGCGGTGATGGCGCGCTGTCTCGGACCGGACGGCGTGTTCGGCAACCCCGCAAGCACGGTGACGACCGGCAGCCCCACGCCTTCATGCAAGCTGGCGAGGAGGTGGTTCGCCTTGCGGCCCGGTGTCGGCGCGATCTTCTGCGCCTCGTCAACAACTAGGATGAAGGCATCGCCGCGTTTCAGCAGCCCTTCGGCTCCCTCCTTGAAAAGGTCCTCGGGGAAAGACGAGAACGGCAGACGCCGGCCGGGTTCCCAGGCGAACGAGATGCCGGCGTGCCCCACACTCAGCCCCAGGGCGCTCAGGCGACCTTCGGCGCCGGCGGCGTACTGGAACTCGTCGGCCGCTTTCGCCAAGGTCGCGATGACGCAGCCCGGGCTATGGAAGTCGCCGGCGTGGATCTGGACACAGTGCGTCTTGACTCCGGCAAAATCTTCTTCCCGGCAGCGCGCTTTGAGTTCTTCGAGAAACGCCGTTTTGCCCGCGCCGGGCGGGCCGGTGATGCAAATCGTCGAGCCCGTCGAATGTCTCTTGTTCAAAACGCCTTCGATGTTTCCCTTAACCAAATCGAACAGGGCCTTGCGGCCCACGAACACCGGTTCCATATCCCGGTCCGTGAGACTCAGGTACCGCCTCAGACGCTCGCGCTGTCCGTGAGTCATGGGGAGCGCTAGAAGGGTTGCGGCTCGCCGTTGTAGCGGATAAAGGCGCCTGAATCGTCGAGCGTGAGGTTCTCGATTACCGAAATCATTCCGGCAATGCTCTCGGACGGCTCGATAAAGCCTTTCAGGCCCATCCGGTCCACCATCTCGGCCACCTTTTCCACCTTCACCGTGCCGGGCGACAGCAGCGCCACGGCAATGCCCTTGCGCCTGGAATCGGCCGCCACGCCCACCATCATCATGTTGAGCGCGGCTTTGCTGGAGCGATACCAGTAGATTCCCCCTTTGCCGCCCGACTCGCCCTCGAATGAGCCGGCCAGCGAGCTGATGGCCACGATCTTCTTCTGGTCGCTGGCCGCGACGTTATCCAGGAAGGCCTCGCTTACCTTGAGCGCGCCCAGGGCGTTGGTGCGGAAGAACCGCACCGCCATGTCGTAGTCCAGCGTGCCCAGGCTCTGCGGCTTGGGCTGGGTGAAATCCCCGGTAATGCCGGCATTGTTAATCAGCACATCGATCGGCATTCCGGCCAGCTTCCCGGCCAGCGCGTCAATGCTGGCGTGGTCGGTTACGTCGAGCTTTTCGGCGTGCGCGTTTTCATGCTCCGACTCCAGTTCGGCCAGGGTTTCCGGGGTGGAGTCGCGCCGGTGGGTGGCGATAACCGTCCAGCCCTTGCTGGCGTATTGCCTAGCGAATTCCAGCCCGATGCCGCGATTGGAGCCGGTAATCAGCACCGTCTGGGCTTGCGCGGCGGACATCAGCGCGAGTGCGGCAAGGACACCGGCCGCGAAAATGGTTTTACGCATGAGCATTTCCCGAAGAACATCAAGCTGCCGATTTTATCCTTGCGCGAAACCGCCCCTAAGCCGTCTAAAATCGCGGAGAGTGAGTGATCGTCCTGTAATGCTGATTGGCGCCGGCATTGGCGGCTTGACCTGCGCGCTTGCGCTGCAGCGCGCCGGCATCCCGGCGCAGGTGTTTGAGCAGGCGCCGGAACTGGGCGAGGTTGGCGCGGGACTCACGCTCAGTCCCAACGGCTCCATGGGAATTATCGGCCTCGGCCTGGAAGACGAGCTGGCGAAAGCCGCGGACCCGCCCAGCTACCAGGCGGTGCATCACTACAAGACCGGGCGCGTGCTGGTGCGGCGCGAGCGTGGCGACCTGCCGCAGCAGGAGTATGGAGCGCCCTATTACCAAATCCACAGGGCCGATTTGCACGAAATGCTTGCAAGGGCGGTGCTCGCCAACGATCCGGAATGCATTCACCTGAACCACGAATTCGAGCGCTTTACGCAGGACGCGGGCGAAGCGCGCGCCTGGTTCCGCAACGGCCGCAGCGCCGCGGGCCGGGTGCTGGTTGGATGCGACGGCGTGAAATCCCTGGTCCGCTCGCAGTTGCGCGAGAGCGAGCCGCCCGAATTTACGGGTTATGTGGCCTGGCGCGGCCTGGCGCCGGCTGCGAAGGTTCCGCCCGAAGCCATGGATCCGCCCTCGGGCATCTACATCGGTCCCGGCCACCTGTTTGTCCGCTACCTGATTCGCGGCGGGGAAACGATCAATTACGTGGCTTTCGCGAGGCGGGACGACTGGCTGACCGAGAGCTGGTCGCAACATTCGGAGGTGTCGGAAGTGCTCGACGAGTTCGGCGAGTTCCACTCGCTGGCGCAATCCATCATTTCCGCCACGCCGCCGGAACTCTGTTACAAGTGGGGCCTTTTTTCCCGGCGGCCCCTGGAATCCTGGAGCATGGGCCGGGTGTCGCTGCTGGGCGACGCGGCGCATCCCACGCTGCCCTTCATGGGGCAAGGCGCGGTCATGGCGATCGAGGACGGCATTGTGCTGGCCCGCTGCCTGGGCGCATCCGCAGGCGTGGCCGAGGCGCTGCGCCGCTACGAAGCCGCTCGAGTGGAGCGCACCACGCTGGTTATGGTCAATTCGGCGGAAATTATTCACCGCTTCTTTGCCCCCGATACGGACCGTTTCGCCGACCGCAACGACCGCAACGAGGAATCGCTGGGCCTGTTCAGCTACAACCCCTGGTCGGTTCCAATATAGATTGGATATAAACTGACTTCACTGTAATCCGGGAGGATAGGCATGTTCATCAACTTCTGGTATCCGGCGGTTCAGTCCGGCAATCTCGGCGAAGAGCCGATGAAGAAACGCATGTTGGGCCAGGACTTCGTGTTGTGGCGCGACCAGGAAGGGCAAGCCCACTGCCTCAGCAATACCTGTTGCCACCGGGGAGGTTCCCTGGCCGATGGCCTGGTGGCCGACAACTGCGTGCAATGCCCCTACCATGGCTGGCGCTTTAACGGCGACGGGCAATGCGTGCGCGTGCCGTCCATCGGAATGAAGACCCCTCCCCCGGGGCGAGCGAGGGTGGATTCCTACCCGGTGATGGAGCAATACGGCCTGGTTTTTTGTTTCCTGGGCGACCTTGACGAATCGGAGCGGCCGCCCATCCTCAAGGTCAACGAGTGGGGGCAGCAGGGCTGGTCGTCCACCCTTCAGGAATTCAACTGGAATTTCAACTACAAGCGCTCCATCGAAAACGGCATAGACCCGGCTCATAACGAGTTTGTGCATCCCACCCACGGCATGAAGGGCCTGGACGAAAACTACCGGGTGCGCGAACTGGATATGCGCGAAACCGAGTGGGGCACGGGCTTCTTCAATGAGGTCTATGCGCCGCCTTTGGCCGAAAAGAAGATGCGCGAGGCTTCCGGTGAAACCGAAAACCGCATTGTGAGAGTGGGCACCGGCCACCACGGGCCGGCTTCCGTGTGGACATTTATCAATCCGGTGCCCACCATGCACATCTACCAGTATCTCTACGAGTGCCCGGTTGACGAGGACAACACGCGGCTGTTCCTGGTCAACATGCGCAACTTCATGCTGGAAGACATTTATGATGACACCATCAAGGAACGGAACGAGTACATAGCGACTCAGGACCGGGACGTGCTCTACAATCTGCACCCCAGGATCACCCCGCGGGTCAACACCAGGGAGTTGTTCACTCCCTCGGACTATCCGGTGGGGCGCTACAGGGAACGGCTCAAGGAATGGGAGGCGCGCGGCTGGCGCATTGATGTGGACAAGGTTCGCGCGCTTGAAAGGCACACGGCATTCGCCGTGCCCAGCCCGGAACGGCGCAAGAGGAAAGGCTGGGTAATCGACTCCATTCCGCTGGTGCCGGCCACGCCGGCGCGCGCCGTAGAGGCCGACCAGGCCGCCTGACCGAGACTGCCCTTTTCGGCTGCCGCCCTCGCGCTCTCGTCCCGCCTGGGCGCTCTCGCTGCGCCTGGTGTCAGGGTGAGGCGGACTTGCGCTGCGCGCGGAGTTCCTCCAGGTACTCCCGGGTCAGGGTCCAGCGCATCAGGATAAGGCCGGCAATAAGGTTGCAGACCGCCGGAATGATGGCAATGGTTATGCGGATGCCTGTGAGCGCGCCGGGGTCCTGCTGAATGGCTTCGGTATCAACGGTTTCCTGGTAGCCCAGCAGCCCCAGAATGACACTGATGAGCATGGGGGCCGCCATGAATGCGGTTTTTTCCACCATGTTGTATGCGCCGGCGAACACGCCTTCGCGCCGCAGGCCCGTCGCAAGGTAGTCGTACTCCTGCACATCAGGAAGCAGCGACATGCCGAGCAGCAGTTTGCCCATGCCGAAAAAGGACAGGACCAGGGCCCGCACAAACAGCAGCCACACCGGTTCGCCGGGTGGAACGAACCACCACCACAGCGCTCCCGCAACGAAGCCGAAAGTCGCAAACATCAGCGCGCGGTGCTTGCCCACCTTGCGCGAGAAGGGCACCCAGAACAATGGAGCGGCCAACAGCGGCATGATCAGATTGCCGCCGAGCGCGTACCACAGCATTACGTCCTGGGAATGCCCCAGAATGTCCACGATAAAGAACAGGACGCTCCCCGCCGCCATACCCGTGGAAAGCAGGGTCAGCAGCTTGAAGGCCGCCAGCTTCAGGAAGTGAACATTGGAAGCGGCCGTGCGGACCTGTTCCATGAAACCGTAGCGGGGCCTGACGTGTTCGGTAGCGCGGGCCCCGGCTGTCCCGAAGAAACAGGCAATCATCGCCACCAGCGCCAGGCTGCCGAACAGCCAGCCCACCAGCCCGTAGCCTTCGTTGCCGCCTCCGAATTGCGCAGCCAGGGCCGGCCCGATTCCAATCACGATAAAAGTTCCTATCATGATAGCCACGGCGCGGAATGACATGATGGCGGTGCGCTCGTCGTAGCTGCTGGACATTTCCGCGGGCATGGCCAGATGAGGCACGTTGAACAGCGTGTATCCGGTATTGAAGATCAGCAGGCCCCCCAGCACATAAGCCGCCTTTTCGAAATCCGCCCACTCTGCCGGTGTGCTGAACAGCATCACGAACGCCCCGCCGCACACGAAGGCGCCCACCAGCAGCCAGGGCCGGCGGCGCCCGAAGCGGCTCCGGGTGCGGTCGCTGATGATGCCCATCGGCAAGTCCGTCACACCATCATAGGCCTTGGCGATCAACATCAACGCACCGGCCGTGATGACCGCGACCCCTGCGACCCTGGTCAGGTAGAAGAGGATGATGGTGGAGTAAGTGTTGAAAAGCAGCGCCACTCCAAGCGCGCCAATACCCCAGCCCGCTCGCAGGGAAAGCGGAACGGCATCCTTTTCCGGGGTCGGTTGGCCAAGCATGGTTTGCATTTGTATCAGCGCCTCGAATCAGAGCGTAGCGCCGCAGGATAGCACGCGGCGCGGGAGCGGTGTATCCTCGCCAGGCTGCACCGAACGCTACAGGAGAGTGAAAGCAATGGCCGAATACGACCATCGCAAGTTTTTTATCGGCGGAGAATGGGTCGCGCCGGTCGAGCCGCGGGATCTGGCCGTAATCAATCCCGCCACCGAGAAACCTGCCGGAATGATTTCGCTGGGAAGCGCGGCGGATGTCGGTCGGGCCGTATCAGCGGCGCGCGCGGCCTTCGCCGCTTATTCGCGAACCAGCAAACAGGAGCGTCTTGAGTTGACCGACGCGTTCATCAACGCCTACAAGGGGCGCTACAGCGACATGGCGGAGGCAATCACGGCGGAAATGGGCGCGCCCCGGCGCCTTTCCACCAGGGCGCAAGCCGCCATGGGGCTGGTTATCGCAAAAACCACCAGGCGGCTGTTGGAAAATTTCGAGTTCGAGGAGCAGCGCGGCGGCACGTTGATTCGCCGCGAGCCCATCGGGGTTTGCGGATTCATCACGCCCTGGAACTGGCCGGTCAACCAGATTGCCCTGAAGGTCCTGCCGGCGCTGGCGGCCGGCTGCGCCATGGTGCTGAAGCCAAGCGAGGTCGCGCCCTTCAGCGGCATGGTGTTCGCCGAAGTCATGGAGGCTGCGGGCGTTCCCGCCGGGGTCTTCAATCTGGTCAACGGCGATGGCCCCGGGGTCGGGCAGGCCATCGCCGCGCACCCCGGCATCGACATGGTGTCGTTTACCGGTTCCACCCGCGGCGGGGTCGCGGTGGCCGCCACCGCTGCCGGAACGGTCAAGCGGGTCAGCCAGGAACTGGGCGGAAAGTCGCCCAACCTCATTCTGGACGAAGCCTCGCTGGAGCAGGGCGTGATTTACGGCATGCGCAACGTCTGCATGAATACCGGCCAGTCGTGCAACGCGCCCACGCGCCTGCTGGTCCCGGCGGAACTCCACGACAAGGCCGTGGAGTTGTCGGTAGCGTCCGCTTCGCGGGCGCGGATTGGCGACCCGGCACGCGAGGACACAACGATGGGGCCGTTGGCCAGCGAAGCCCAGCTCAACAAGGTGCAAGGGCTTATCCGCAAGGGCATCGAGGAAGGCGCGACGCTGGCAACGGGCGGCCCCGGCAAGCCAGAGGGCCTGGACCTAGGCTATTTCGTCAAGCCGACCGTCTTCGGCAACGTGAGCAACGACATGACGATCGCGCGCGAAGAAATTTTCGGGCCGGTGCTGTGCGTGATTCCCTACCAGAACCTGGACGAGGCGGTCGCGATCGCCAACGACACGGAATACGGCTTGGCGGCCTACGTGTGGGGCAACGACCTCGAACAGGCAAGAAATATAGCGGCGCAATTGCGCGCGGGCCAGGTTTGCCTCAACGGCAATTCCGGCGACTCCAGCGCCCCGTTCGGCGGCTACAAGCAATCCGGCAACGGGCGCGAGTCGGGCCCCGAGGGCCTGGAGGAATTCCTCGAAACCAAGGCTGTTCTTGGCTACGCGCAGCAGGCCGCCTGAACCAGCCCGTTGGAAACGCCGGCCCGGCCCATCCGAGGGACCGCGCGCAGCGTAAAAGATTCAGCATTCACGCAACTACAGGAAGGTTACGCCGCCGTCCACCATCAGGGTCTGGCCGGTGGTCATGCGGCTCAGGTCGCTGGCCAGCCATAGCACGGCGCCCACCACGTCGGATGTGCGCAGCGGCCTGCGGATGGCCTGTTGCGATTGCGTGGCGTTCAGCGCGGCATCGAGTTTGTCGCCGAAGAAGTCCGCAGCCGCCTGCGTGGAGACGATGTTGGGCGCCACCGCGTTGACGCGCACCTGGTAGCGGCCCAGTTCCCGCGCCAGCCCGCGAGTAAGGCCAATCACGGCCGCTTTCGATGTGGTGTAGTGGATGACGTTGGCCATGCCGTAGGTCGCCGCCAGCGAGGCGATGTTGATGATGGAGCCGCCTTCGCCGGATTTCATATGCCGCGCCGCCGCCCGGCAGGCCAGCCACACTCCCTTCACGTTCACCGCCATGGTGGCATCCCACAGCTCTTCAGCCACCTCGTCGAACCGTTCCAGTTTGAGATTGCCCCACCAGGCGGCATTGTTTACCAGCACGTCGATGCGGCCATTGGCTTCCGCCGCCCTCGCGGCCATGGATTCAAGTTCGGAAGTTGAGGTGACATCAACTTTTGCCGTGAGGGCCTCGCCGCCGGCATCCTGCGCCAGGGCCGCCGTTTCGGCGCAATCCTTTAGATCGCAAAGCATCAGGCGGGCGCCTAGGCGGGCAAATTCCACCGCGTAAGCCTGGCCCAGCCCGCCGGCCGCCCCGGTGATCACAACGGTTTGATCGTCAAATCGCATTAAGGTTTTCCCGCTCCCGAAAGACCAGGCCGTGATGCTAGCATTTTCCGGCATGGCTGCCCCAATGTCCGCCCCGCAAACCGCTTTGCCGCTGCCCTCCACAACTCTCATGCTGCTCCGCAGCGTTCGCGGCGGAATCGAGGCGCTGATGCTGAAGCGGCCAAAGGGCGCGGCTTTCGGGGGCGCGTGGGTGTTTCCCGGCGGGGCGCTGGACGCTGAGGACCACAGCCCGGATCTGTATCGGCGCTGCCTGGGCGCCCATGACGCGCGCGCCAGCCGGGCGCTGTCGCTGCCCCGCGACGGCCTGGCGTACTGGGTGGCCGCGATTCGCGAAACCTTCGAGGAGGCCGGGGTGCTGCTGGCCGTAAACGGATGCGCTCAGGGCGTTCGCGCCGCCGCCGGCAGCCGCCGGGCGCTGATTGAAGGCCGCGTGGACTTCGCTGGGCTTTGCCGCCGGGGCAACTGGCGCTTGCCGGCAAAGCGGCTTCATTATGTGGCTCACTGGATTACGCCCGCGCTTGCGCCTCGCCGCTTCTCCACCCGGTTTTTTGTTGCCGCCGCGCCGCGAAACGCCGCCGCGCCGCGCGCCGACGGACGGGAAACCTTGAGCGCGCAATGGTTCAACCCGGCTCAGGCGCTGGAAAGGAAAATTCCGCTGGCGCATCCAACCCGCCACTACCTGCGAATACTTGCCGGAATGGTCACGCTGGATGAAGCCCTTGATTGGGCCCGCGGACTGAACCGGCGGCCCATTCCGGCAACCCGGCCGGAAGTTCGGCGAATCGAAGGCAAGCTGATGTCCTGCCTTCCCACGGGCGAGGTGCTTGGCCCATTCACAATGCGGAGTTACCCGTTAGGGCAAAGGCATGTTGATGCGCAATGACATGATTCGTCCCGGCGAACTGGTCCGATTGGCGCCGGACATTCATCGTTTGACCGCCTTCAACGCTGGTCTTATGACGGGCCCCGGCACCAACACCTGGATACTGGGCGAGCAGGACCTGGCGGTTCTGGACCCCGGCCCCGCATCGCGCCAACACATCGACAACCTGCTGGCCAAATCGCCAGGGCGCATTCGCTGGGTGCTGGCCACGCATACCCATGCTGATCATTCTCCCGGCGCCGCGCTGCTGGCCAGACGCAGCGGCGCGCAAATCATTGGCCCCAGGCCGCCCCCGGGCGTTCGGCAGGACGCGACCTTCAAACCGGCGCGCGCGCCCCGCAATGGCGAGGAAATCGAACTGGGCGGGCTGGTTCTGCAGGCCATCCACACGCCGGGCCACGCCTCCAACCACCTGTGCTGGTGGCTGGCTTCCCGCGGCGTTCTTTTCACCGGCGACCACATCATGCAGGGCTCCACCGTTGTGATTGCGCCCCCGGACGGCAACATGACCGACTACATGGCATCCTTGCGCCGGGTGCTGGAGCTTCCTCTCAAAGCGCTGGCGCCCGGGCATGGACGCTGGATTGATTGCCCTCGCCGGGAAATAAACGGCCTGATCGCGCACCGTCAGGCGCGTGAGGAAAAGGTGGTTCGCGCATTGGCCGGCTTGAACGCGGCATCCATCCCGGACCTGCTGCCGCTCGTTTACGATGACGTTCCGAAAGGGTTGCACGAGGTGGCCGCCTTGTCGTTGCGGGCGCATCTGGACAAGCTCGAAGTTGAGCGCATGGCACATCGGGATGCGGACGGCTGGCGCCTGAGCGGGGCCGGTCGGCCATGAGCGGCGTGCGGGTAAGGCGGGCTCGAACCGGAGACATGTCCACCATCGCGCGGTTCAACGTGGCGCTGGCCGAGGAGTCGGAAGGCTTGCAGCTTGAGGCCCGCACGGCGGAAGAAGGCGTGCGCGGCCTGTTGGCGAACCCGGCACTTGGACGTTATCTGCTTGCGGTGTCGGCTCAGGGGGAAATTCTGGGGCAGCTGATGGTCACCACCGAATGGAGCGATTGGAGAAACTGCATGATCTGGTGGCTTCAGAGCGTATATACGGCGCCGGCTCACCGCGGCCGCGGCGTATTCCGCAAACTGTGCGAACAGGTGCTTGAGGAGGCCCGGAAAAACGGCTGCCTCCTGCGCCTCTACGTGGAACGCGGCAACGCCAGAGCCATTGCGGCCTACGGCGCTTTGGGGTTCCGGCGCAGCGCTTACGAAGTCATGGAGTATGGAGGATCTGGATGAACCGGTTGGATTTGCGCCGTTTCGCGGCGCCTGCGCGAAGCGCGCTGGGTTTCAAGGTGGTGTGGCTGAGCACGGTGCTGGGGGCTGCCAATGGTGCCTACTGGCTGGGCCTGGCGGCCTTGCTGGGTTTCGCCGCGATGCAGGTGTTCTTTTCTCCCAGCCGCATGCGCGAGTTGCGGGTGCTGGCTGCCGGGCTGGCGATGGGAGTGGCGCTGGAGAACCTGGTGCACGGCGCCGGATGGATCGCTTACGCTCCGGGCTGGCCGGCTCCGGCGCTGGCGCCAGTGTGGATACTGGCGCTGTGGGGCTCTTTCTCCCTGATGAGCATTGACGGTTTGGGCTGGTTGCGCGGCAAGCGGCTGCTGGCGGCCGCGCTGGGCGCGGTGGGAGCGCCTTTTGCGTACTTTGGAGGAATATCCTTAGGCGCCGGCTCCGGCGCCACGATCGAGTTCTACCTGTTGGTGGCTTTGTTCTATGGGGCCGCCACACCGCTGCTGGTGGAATTAGGCGCCGCCGCAAAGGGCGGCAAGGCCGCCCCCGGCGGGAGGAAGAAGCCGGGGGCGACCTGACCTTGAACCCGGATTTTGGGGGGAGTTCTCTTAAGGGGGAGAACCGGGAACAAGGTTGCCGTTGCTGTTCAAGCCGGGCTTAAGCGCCCAGGATTGAGGAAAAGGCGGCTAGCGGGGCCACAAAGGCCACTGCGAAAAGGACGGTCTCACCAATGACGCCCAGGTTGCCGGCGCCAGCTTTTGAAATCAGTGTCATGTCGTTTCTCCTTCAATGAAATGCATAACTTGTTGATGCAAGGCATAAGATACGGGCGGCAGCGGTTTTTTCTTCTCGTTGGGGTAACTTTTCGTAACATTTTGTAACGGCGGGGCCTTTTGCCGCCAAATCGAAAAATCCGCCCATAAAATTCCTGACCGATGGCTCCGCGTATCCTGCTTATCGACGACGATGCCAAGCTCGGAATGCTTCTGCGGGCTTACTTCAGCCGTTTTGACCTGGAGCTTGAATCGGCTCTTGAAGGGGACAGCGGATTGCGCAAGCTCGCCGCCTTCTCGCCCGACCTGGTGATACTGGACGTGATGCTTCCGGGGCGCGACGGCTTCGAGTTGTGCCGCGAAATACGCAAGTCCAGCAGCGTGCCCATCATCATGCTGACCGCGCGCGGCGATGTGACCGACCGCGTGGTGGGCCTGGAGGTGGGCGCCGACGACTACGTGGCCAAGCCTTTCGAGCCTCGCGAACTGGTGGCCCGCATCCAAACCATTCTGCGCCGGGTGCAGCGCGCCTCCCCCCTGTCCGGCGCCGCCGAGCACGGTCCCCTGCGTCTCGACTTCGACCGGCGCGAAGCGCGCCTCAACGGCGAGACTCTGGATTTGACATCCATGGAGTTCAACCTGCTGCAACTGCTCTCGGCCGAGCCCGGGCGCGTGTTCACTCGCGACGAAATACTGGCGGAATTGCGCGGGATTGAGCCGAATATCTTCTCGCGCTCCGTGGACATCAATATCAGCCGGCTGCGGCAGAAGCTGGATGACGACCCGTCCAGCCCGCGCTTCATTCGGACCATACGCGGCGCCGGCTACGCGTTCCTCAAGGCGCAGGAGGAGGCATGAGCGACCGCTTTGCCCGGTTGCGCAACTGGCTGGCGAGCAAGCCGATCAACTGGTGGCGCTCGTTGTCCGTGCGCCTGATACTGATCTTCCTGGCGAGCCTGTTCGTCATGTCACTGGGCGTAACCATGGGCATGGAAATGTTTCCGCCCGAGCGCAATGTGACGATGCTGCGCATTTTCGTCTATGGGGTATGCGCCGCGGTGGTCTGCGGATGCTATCTGGTGGTTCGCCGGCTGTTCTATCCATTGCAGGACATCCGCACCGGCGCCCGCCGGATCCGGGAGGGGCAACTGGACTACCGGATTCCCATTCGCCGCCAGGACGAGTTGGGCAGGCTTTCGCAGCGCATCAACCTGATGGCGGACGAGGTGCAGCGCATGCTGGGCGGCCAGCGCGAACTGCTGCTGTCCTTGAGCCATGAGTTGCGCACGCCGCTCACGCGCGCCCGCCTGGCGCTGGAGTTCATTCACGACAAGGAAGTGCGCGCCCACCTGGAGTACGACCTGTCCAATATGGAGCGCATGATTACGGAACTGCTGGAGGGGGAACGCCTCAATACCCGCAGCCAGGAACTTTCGCGCTCGCGGGTCAACCTGAGCAAACTGATGGCGGAAGTCCTGCGCGGCGATTTTCCCAATGACCGCCATCGTGTAACGCTCAGCCTCCCGCCGGCCCCCGCGCACCTGAGCGTGAACGCCTCGCGGCTGCGCATGCTGGTGCGCAACCTGGTGGAGAATGCGCTGCGTTACAACCCGGGCGACGGCCCTCCGGTGGAGGTGAGCCTTGAAGTGGGGGACAACGAAGCGATTGTGCGGGTTCAGGACCATGGTCCGGGCATTCAGCCGCAACACCTGGGGCAGGTGACCGATGCCTTCTACCGCGCGAACCCTTCGCGCGGGGCCGGTACGGGCCGGCACGGGCTCGGCTTGTACTTGTGCCGTTTGATTGCTGAAGCCCACGGCGGCAGCGTGGAAGTGGCCAGCCCGCCCGGCAGCGGCGCCTGCATTACCGCGCGCATTCCGGGCGCCCCTCCCGCCTGAACTCCCCTATCATCCCCGCTGTTGGGATTGCGGCATGCCGAGGGCAGCGGCTTGCGCGAACGGATTCAAGATGAAACGTGATAGATGCGTTTGCGCAGCGTCCCGGACAGGACGGATACCACGGCAGGAACAAGGGGCTGCAATGCCTGCAATCGATTGTGCATGGCTTGCATGACCACGGTAGGTATTGGCAGACGACCCAAATTTTGCTGGTTCGCAATGCCTTGATCGGCTGTAATCAGGGCATTGAATTCGTGGCTCGCAGCCAAACGCAGAAGCTGGCCGTTGGAAATGCCAGTCCAACCCATTTGAGGAACTGTGCGCAGCGTAAAAGATTCAGGGAAAAAGGAACTCAGGGTGCGCGGCACGTTTTCGTCAAGCAGCAGCTTCATTTTGCTCCAAAGCCAGGACTTCCCTCGCTTGCTGAAGCACAGCGATCGCCTGACGGCGCTCCACCGTCGGAAACTGTTCCAGAAAATCGTCCAGCCGATCTCCAGCTTCCAGGTGCTCCATCAAAATACGCACCGGAACCCTGGTGCCAGCAAAGACTGGAGCCCCTCCAAGAATTTCAGGATTCCGATCAATAATTTTCCTGGTCATTGTCTCCTGCGTATTTATCTGCCGATTCCACTCCGAAGCGCAACACCTGACAGGTGTTGTGGAATCGGCAGGACATTATGACTAGTGCGCCTCGCTCGGTCGCTCGTTGTTCGCAATCAGCCCATTTTAGAGCAGATGTTGGCCTTTTAGTGTTCCCGGCGCCGCTTCATGAAAACTACGCACTTAAAAAAATCACCAGGATAGGACGCTTCTTTTGATGCCCGTGCGATCAGGACTCGCTATCCGCATGGCCCGCCGAGCAGTGGCAGCCTTCAGCGGTTTACGCATTTGATGCCCGAAAGGCTTGAGCGAAAGTGAATCCAACGATCCCAAATTGAGCGCAATCAGCCCCGCTGCCTAGATTGTGGCATGCCGGGAGGCGTGCGGATGGATTCTGCGCCTTTTGCGCTGCTGAAGGGTCGGTCTGAAACCGGCGCTTATTGCCTCAATAACTTTGTTATAAGCGGCGTAAGTCATTGAAATATAAATTGACCGGTTTCTTCAGAACCGGCAAAATAACCGGCACTTTGCTCCCTCTGATGATGGAACCCATGTGGCCTCGCGACGGTCACACCAAATTGGCGGATCTTGCCGTCGATCTGGTCGCGAAAGCCAGTTCGCTTGCGGGGCAATTGCACGGAAACGTGCAAGAAAGCATCGGCAATCTTGTGCGCTCCATGAACTGCTACTACTCGAACCTCATTGAGGGCCACAACACGCACCCCCGCGACATTGACGCGGCGCTGGAGGAGAACTACTCGTCAGTTGCGGAGACCCGCATTCTTCAACTTGAGGCCCGGGCGCACATTGAGACCCAAAAGCGGGTTGACTGCGGAGAAGGCCCTCGGGAGGGGCCTGTTTCCACCGCATATATCCAATGGCTTCACCGGGAGTTTTGCCTGCGGCTGCCCGATGAGCTGCTGTGGGTTGAGAACCCTGATACCGGCAACCGGGCTCGCGTCGTGCCCGGCGAGTTTCGGAAAGGAGACGTGGCAGTGGGCGAGCATATCCCGCCGCCGGCAGTTGATCTGCCGCGATTCATGGCTCGGTTTCAGTCGGCATACTCCGGCGGAGCGCTGTCGAAGACGCAGGCTATTGTCGCCGCGGGCGCCGCGCACCACCGTTTCTTGTGGATCCATCCGTTCTATGACGGGAACGGACGGGTGGCCAGACTGTTATCCCACGCCATGCTGATTCACGCCGGCATCGGCGGGAGCCTCTGGTCGGTTGCGCGCGGGTTGGCCCGGAATGTAAGGGAGTACAAGGCGAGGCTCGCAAATGCCGATCTGCCCAGGCAGGGCGACTACGACGGACGGGGGGAAAGGTCGGCGGCGCAACTGGAAAAATTCTGCGAGTTTTTCCTCAACACCTGCATTGATCAGGTCGAGTTCATGAGCTCGCTGCTGCAGCCCGGCGAACTGTTGCGCCGAATCCGCCTCTACGCCGACGATGAGGCAGTGGCGGGGCGCCTGCCGGCCCGGTCCTTTTCCTTGCTTCGAGAGGCGTTGCAGATGGGCGGTTTCCCCCGGGGGCAAGCGTCCGGCATCACCGGCTATCAGGAAAGGCGCAGCCGCCAGATACTGGCCGAGTTGCTGCGCAAGGGGCTGCTGGTGTCGGATGGTCCGCGTGCGCCGGCGCGCCTGGGCTTTCCTCTTGACGTGGTGGAACGCTGGTTTCCGCAGCTTTATCCGGCGGCAGGGTACGAATACCTGCCCGCAAAGGCGAAAGGCTAATGTCTTTTGCCGTTTCGTGGCGGTATCCTGTTTGCCGGTAAGAAACGGGTGTTGATGATGCGGAGATCAATAGCGGACAACAGTTATTACCCGCCGGGACGGTATCCGGAAGGCTGGTATCTGGTGGAAATCGCCAGAAAGCTGCCAGCAGGCGGCATTCTTGAGAAAGAATGGATGGGTCAGCAGATTGTGGCCTGGCGCGACGATGCCGGGAGGGTTTGCGTGTGCGAGGCTTACTGTCCGCATCTGGGTGGCCACCTGGGGCCGAAAGGAGGGGGGTGCGTGATTAACGGGCGCCTGGTTTGCCCTTTCCACGGCTTCGAGTACGACGCCGCAGGCCGGTGCGTGGCCACGCCGAATACGCCCCCGCCCAAAACGGCGCGGCTGAACGTGTATGAGGCCCGCGAACTCAACGGCCTCATCCTCGCCTGGTGGAGCCCGGCAGGGCGCGGTCCGCAGTGGGAGCTTCCCGAATGGCCGGAAAAGGAGTGGCATCGGCTGGATTACGGCAGCCTGCATTTTCGCGGGCACCCCCAGGAGACCACCGAAAACTCCGTCGATTTCAACCATCTTCAATATGTGCATGGCTACCTTGCGGTCGAGCGGGCGGGTGAAGTTCAGGTGGACGGCGCCCGCCTGCGCAGCCAGTTCAATTTCCGGCGCAAGCTGTACCTGTTTGGCGCGCCGATACTTACCCGAGTCGCGGCCGCTGTCCACGTGTGGGGGCTTGGCTACTCCTTCGTCGAGTTCCACGAGCGCGCCAGCGGGCTGAAACTGCGCCAGTGGATACTGTCCACGCCCGTTAACGACACGCATGTGCGGCTGGTGGCGGCGCTGCAGATCAAGCGCCGGGAACCCGGGCAGAAGTGGCTGGCGGCGGTGCTGCTTGCCTGTCTTCCGGCAAGCTGGCTGTCCCGGTTTTTCGTATCGCGCGTCATGCACGATGTGCGGCAGGATGTGGCCATTTGGGAGAACAAGCGCTACCAGCCCCTGCCTATCCTGAACCGCTACGATGCCGGAATCGCCACCTACCGGAAGTACTGCGAGCAGTTCTATCCGCACTCAACCCTGACCCGTTGATCTCCTATCGCGAAGCGGCGGCCGCCATTGCCGCGGCCTGCGCGCCGGGGCCGGAGGAATCGGTTCCTGCCTGCGGGGCCCTGGGCGCGGTTGCGTCCGGGACCGTGGTTGGCGCTATCGCCTCGCCGCCGTTCAACAACGCGGCCATGGATGGCTTTGCGCTGCGCGCGGAGGATACGGCGGGCGCCGCCGAGGATTCTCCGGTGGAACTTCCGGTTGTTGGCGAGTTGAAGGCAGGCGCGTTTGCGCAATCCGCTGCGCCCGGGCCCGGACGCGCTATTCAGGTGGCCACGGGCGCTCTTACGCCGCCTCCGCTGGACACGGTTTTGCCCCTGGAGCAGGCGGCGGTAATCGAGCGGCCCGGCGCCACGATGATGTTGCGCTTTGCGGCGCCCGTGCAAAGCGGACGGAACCTGCGCATCATGGGCGAGGAGTATTCGGCTGGAGCCGCGTTCAATTTCAACGGCAGGCGCATTCACGCCGGTCACATGGCGCTTTTTGCCGCCGCCGGAATCAGCGAGTTGCGCGTGCGCAAGCCACCGCCGCTGGGCCTGCTCACCACGGGCAACGAAGTGCGCCCGCCTGATGTTCCTCTGGCGCCGGGGGAGATTGCCAACGTGAATGCCGCCTGGATGACGGCCTGGTGCGCTGAACGCGGCATCCCCGTGGCGTTCGCGCAACACTTTCGGGACAGCCCCGGCGATCTGGCGGATGGATTTCGACGCGCCCGGGAGGCTGGCGCTAAGGTCCTGGTGTCGAGTGGGTCCGCATCGGCGGGAAGGCGCGATGTTTTGCGGCAGGCCCTGGAAGATTTGGGCGCCCGGATTGTTTTTCACGGCGTTGCCATGCGGCCCGGCAAGCCGGCCCTGTTCGCGCTGCTGGATGACGAGGCATTGATTCTCGGACTTCCCGGCAATCCGCTGGCGACCGCCGCCGGAATGCGTTTTTTGGCATGGCCGGCCATTCGCGCCATTCTGGGTATGGAAGCCGAGCAGCCCCGGCGCATGCGGCTTGCCGATTCCTGCGATTTGCGCGAAGGTTACACCCACTTCCTGCTGGCTCGCCGCAGCCCCGAATCAGAAGCGGTCAAGCCTGTGCGCCCTCAACGCCCCGGCCACGCCGGCGCTCTCGCCCGCGCGGATTGCTGGCTGCGCCTCGACGGAGGGCGTTTTGAGGCCCGCGCGCCCGTGCGCGCCTACTCCCTCTAACCCATCGGAACCCTGTGTCTGCTACCCTGCCTCGCGCGCGGCGGCCCGGAAGTGCTTCAGCCCGCAATACAGGAACACTCCCGCTATGGGCGAAGCGATTGCTCCGCACAGCGCTACTGCGCGGCCCACCGCCTCGTCGTATCCGAAAACGGCATCAATCACCAGGCCCACCAGCGTGGGGCCGGCCAGCGCCGAGAGAATGTTGAGCGCCAGCATCCACACGGCGGACACTGTGGCCCGCAACTGATTCGGCGTGACCAATTGCAGCGCCGCCGGCCCGCTGGCTGTGGCGAAACAGGCGAAAAAGGCGTAGGGCACCAACAGCGCCAGAGTCCAGAATCCGCTTTCAAGCTGCGTGGTGACCAGACACAGCGGAGTGAGCGTAGCGGCGGCAATGATTCCAACAAGGAAAGGCGCATCGGCGCGCCCGCGGCGCCTGAGGAAATCGGTGAACCAGCCGCCGGCGAAAACGGCCGCCGGCGAGCAGAACAGGAGGATCAAGCCAAGCGTCCGCCCGGCCTCGGGGGCGCTGTAGCCCAGGTTTCGGATCATGTGCGTGGGCCCCCAAAGGAGCATGTTGGCGATCGGCGCCGCCAGAATCGCGAACCCGAAAAAGTGCGCAAGGAACATGCGCCAATGCCTGGCGAAGAACCGGAAAACTTCCCGCCATGGGGCTTCCTGCTCCACGCCCGCCATCAGGCCCTGCCGGGCAGGTTCGCGGATTGTAAGGGCCAGCCCGGCCACCAGCACGCCGGGCAGGCCAACGATCATGAACGCCAGTTGCCAGGGCTTGAATTGAGTGAGAAAACCGGCCAATCCTTCGGGCAGCCGCTCAAAGGGGATTGCGGCGACCAGTTCGATTACCTGGGCGCCCACCAGGAACGCCACGCCCGCGCCGATGAATGCGGCGCACTGGAACACGCCCAGCGCCGTGCCCAAGCGTTC
>RKRP01000086.1 GCA_007571315.1 Gammaproteobacteria bacterium | reverse complement strand
AATTCTCCCCAGCGGGCGGTTACGGTGGCCTCGCCCTGGGCATCCTCGCCGGTGGTGACGCTGCGCACATCGAAGTGAATCAATTCGACCTGCGTTTCGGTGGCGCGCTCCAGCGCCTTGAAGGCGGCGTCTATGGGGCCGTCGCCTACAGCCGCTTCATCGCGCTGCTCCCCGTTTTCGTGTTCGAGGCGCACCGCCGCCACCGCCAGGGTGCTGCCGCCGGTGTTGATGCGCAGTTCGCGCAGCCGCCATGGGCCGTCCGCGGCGCCCTCCTTGTGCACGATCAGGGCCTCGATATCCGCATCGAACAATTCCTTTTTGCGGTCGGCCAGCTTCTTGAACGCGATAAAGGCCCGGTTGAGCTGATCCTCGCTCAGTTCAAAGCCCAGCTGGCGGGTGCGGTCGCGGAACGCATGGCGCCCCGAGTGCTTGCCCAAAACCAGGCCGCTGCGGCGCATGCCCACCGATTCAGGGCGCATGATTTCGTAGGTTTCGGCGTGCTTGAGCATGCCGTGCTGATGAATGCCGGCCTCGTGCGCGAAGGCGTTTTTGCCCACCACCGCCTTGTTGCGCGGCGTGCGCATGCCGGTCACGCTGGACACCAGCCGGCTGGCCGGATACAAGCCGGTGGTTTCGATGCCGGTATCGGCCCCGAAATGATCGGCGCGCACTTTGAGCGCCATCACCACTTCCTCGAGGGAGCAGTTGCCGGCCCGCTCGCCAATGCCGTTAACCGTGCATTCGATTTGCCGGGCGCCTCCGGCCACGGCGGCCAGGCTGTTGGCCACCGACAGGCCCAGGTCGTCGTGGCAATGCGCACTCAGGACCACATTCTCAATGCCGGGCACGGTGGCGCGCAGATGCTCGAAAAGGGCCTGAAACTCGGTCGGCATCGCGTAGCCGACAGTGTCCGGGATGTTTACCGTGGTTGCCCCGGCTTCCACCACCGCGGTCACGATTTCGGTGAGAAACTCGGGCTCCGTGCGCGAGGCGTCCTCGGGCGAAAACTCGACATCGCCGCAGGCTTCCCGGGCCATGCGCACCGCCTCCACAGCCCGGCGCACAATTTCGTCCCGGGCCATTTCCAGCTTGAACTTGCGGTGGATTTCGCTGGTTGCCACGAACACGTGGATGCGTTTGCGCGCCGCCGGCTCCAGGGCTTTGGCCGACTTCTCGATGTCGCCCTCGTGGCAGCGGGCCAGCGAGCAAATGGTGGCCCCGCGGATGGACAGGGCGATTTCGCGCACGGCCTCGAAGTCGCCCGGCGAAGCCGCGGCGAAACCGGCTTCGATGATGTCCACGCGCATGTCCCTGAGCGCTTGCGCAACCTTGAGCTTCTCGCGCAGCGTCATGCTGCAGCCTGGCGCCTGTTCGCCATCGCGCAAGGTGGTGTCGAATATGCGCACGCGGTCCCGGGTGATTTGCTGGTTCATTTTTCGGCTCTCATAAGGTGGTTGTTGCGCCCAAATGAAAAACCCCGCGTCCGTTGGCCGGCAGGCGGGGTTTCAGATGAGGCTTATTGGTTTGCTCAGGTCTTTTTCCTACCCCGCGCCTGGCGCTTTGCAAGCCGCCCGCGCGCAAGCGCGCGCAGACCGCCTGCGGCGGCGCCAAGGCTGAGGATCGGCCCGCTTGCGTCCATGGGCCGGATTATGCGCCCTGGCGATCCAATGTCAAGGGCTGGGCGGCGTTGCTCCTCATGCATCGGGCAGCCGCTGCTTGCGCGGCCCGTCGGCCGGCAGGCCCAGGCCGTTGCGGCGACGCGCGCATGGCCCCGCGTCCGTTGGCCGGATTCTGCGCCCCGGCGGCCGGTCCGGCCTCGGCCTGGAGTATGCTGGATCGTTCACGCTGGAGCTGGTGCTCACGCAAGGCGGGATGCCAACCGTCGGCGGCCAGGGATTCCAGGGCGCGCGCTTTAGCCAGCGCGGCTACGGCCCGCCAGGCCACCACGGCCGGACCGGATCAATGGCCAGCGGCGCGGGGCCGATGCCCTCGCCCGCGTCCGCCCCCGGCGAAACCGGCAGCGCCGGCGGAATAGGCGCGCAGCTGCGCTTCGCCAAGGGGTTCGGCCGGGCCGGGCCAAGGCGGAATTCCAGGGCGGTTCCAAAGCCGCGTCCAGCGGGTTGACACGCCGGTCGCCCGCGCGGTTGTTGAGAGGAATCACGCAAACCGGGCGCAGGTCTTGCGGCCCTGTATCAGGCTTTTGCGGCTCCGCTCCGGGCTTTTCCGGCCCGCCGGTTGCCGCGGGCGCTGAAACCTGCCTTCGCGCCAAGCTGTGCTAATATCCACTGCCTTGCATCAGGCCGGTTTCCTGACATCCGGCTGGTGATCATATTCCTGCACGGTACAGGGGGAGTTTTGGATGAAGCCAATTTTTAGGGCGTTGCTTTGCGCAAGCGGTTTGCTGGGCGCGGCCGCTTTGGCGGGCGCAACCACGCTGGAGGATATTGAGGCTGTTCAGGCGGAGCGCGCCGAGGCGGGTCGCCAGTCGCAAAACCGGATCGACGACATCGTGAAGGAAGCCGATTCGCTGGAATACGAATACAAGCGCGTGCTCAAGGAACTGGAGGGCCTGAAGGTATTCAACACCCTGATGGAAAGGCAGATCGACCGTCAGGAAGCCGACATAGGGCTGCTCAACGATGCGATCGACGAAGTAGAGGCTTCCCGCCGCCAGATGATGCCGCTGATGGTGCGCATGATCGAAGCGCTGGACCTGTTCGTGGAAGCGGATGCTCCCTTCCTGCTCAACGAGCGGCGCACCCGCGTGGCCGCGCTTTACGAGCTGATGGAGCGCGAGGACGTAAGCGTGGCCGAGAAGTTCCGCAAGGTGCTTGAGGCTTATCAGATCGAGGACTACTACGGCCGCACCATCGAGGCCTACAAGGATTCCGTGGAGCATGAGGGCGCCACGCTGGAAGTGGATATGCTGCGCATCGGCCGGGTGGCGCTGGTGTATCAAACCGCCGACCTCAGCGCCACCCGCAAATGGGACCGCGAGGCCAGGGCCTGGATGGACCTGGAAGGCAGTTACCGCAACCAGGTGCGCATGGGGCTGCGCGTCGCCAGGCGACAGGTCGCTCCGGATCTGCTCCTGCTTCCCGTTGCCGCGCCGGAGGCTGGATAAATGACTGCAAGCAGAATAATCGCCGGCGCCTTGACCGGCCTGGCCCTTGCCGTTTCCGCGCCGGCCCAGGAGGCCGTTTCGCTCGACGAGCTGCTGGATTTGGTCCGGCAGGGCGCCGTGCGCGACAACGAGGAAATGCGCGCCCGCGAGGCGGCTTTCCGCGAGGCCCGCGGCCAGCAGCAGCGGCTGCTGGATCAGGCGAATGCGGAGAAGGCTTCCGAGGAGCGCCGCAGCCAGCGCCTTGAAAATACCTACGGCGAGAACGAGCGGCGCATCGCGGCGCTCAAGCAGACTCGCGATGAGCGCCTTGGCGTGCTCAAGGAACTCTTCGGCGTGACCCAGCAAGTGGCGGGCGATGCCCGGTCCAAGTTCGAAGCTTCGGTCACCAACGTGCAATATCCGGACCGCTCGCAGTTTCTCACCGAACTGGTCGAGAAACTGGGTTCCGGCATTGAGCTTCCTTCCATAGATGAAATGGAGCGCCTTTGGTGGGAGCTTCAGCGGGAGATGACCGAATCGTCCAAGGTCGTGAAGTTCAATACCGACGTTATTTCCCTAGGCGGCGAGCGTGAGCCTACTGAAGTTGTGAGGGTGGGCTTATTCAATATCGTTTCCGACGGCAAGTATCTCACCTATCGCCCTGAGACCGGCAACGTAACTGAACTGGGCCGTCAGCCTGAGCAGGGGCGTTATACCAACAGCACCGCGGACATTGTGAACGCCGGCCCGGGCGAAGTAGTGCGCTTTGGTTTGGACCCCACTCTGGGCGGCGTGCTGAATTCGCTGGTGGGCCGTCCCAACCTGGTGGAGCGCGTTCAGCAGGGCGCCCTGGTGGGCTACCTCATTATCGCGCTGGGCATCATTGGCCTGCTGATCTCGCTGGAGCGCCTGGTTACGCTTACGCTCGCCAGCCGCAAGGTAACGGCCCAACTGAAAAGCAAGACACCCTCGGACGACAATGCCCTGGGCCGGGTCCTCAAGGCCTATCACGAAAACAAGACCGTGGATACCGAAACTCTGGAACTCAAGCTGGGCGAGGCGATCTTCAAGGAAACGCCAAAGCTGAACCGGGCCCTGCTTTTCATTCAGATCATTTCCGTGGTGGCGCCGCTGATGGGGCTGCTGGGCACAGTTACCGGCATGATAAAGACCTTCCAGGCGATCACGCTTTACGGCACCGGCGATCCCAAGCTGATGGCCGGCGGCATTTCGCAGGCGCTGGTCACAACGGTGCTGGGCTTGAGCGTAGCCATTCCCATGGTGCTGCTGCATACGGTGGTGAGCGGCCGCAGCCGCAGGATCGTGCAGATACTGCAAGAACAGAGCACCGGGATTGTGGCGGAGCACTCCGAGGCCCGGCGCCAGGCGGCATCGGCCGCCTGAACCTTGCGGAGCGCTGGAAGATTCATTGCCGCAATACCCGCGTTGATCCGTGTTTAACTGGTTCTTCGACGCCTTCGAGGCTATCCGCGATTTCGTGGAGCTGGGCGGCGATGTGCTGTTCCTGATTGCCCTGACCATCTTCCTGATGTGGATGCTGGTGTTTGAGCGCTTGGCTTTTTTCCGTCTTGAACTCAACAAGCGCCGGGCCGCGATTCAGGATGCCTGGGAAGGGCGGACGGAACGGCAATCTTGGGAGGCGGACCAGATTCGCGAGCGGATGATCTCCGAGTACAAAATGGCCGTGCGCCGCTCGCTGCCGCTGGTGCAGACCCTGGTGGCGCTTTGCCCGCTGCTGGGCTTGCTGGGCACCGTGACCGGGATGATCGAGGTGTTCGACGTGATGGCGGTGGAAGGCAGCGGAAACCCGCGCTCAATGGCTTCCGGGGTGTCCAAGGCCACCATTCCCACGATGGCTGGAATGGTGGGCGCACTCTCCGGCGTATTCTGGACCACCTACCTCAACCGCCGCGCGGCCCGCGAGGTGGAGGGCCTGGAAGAACGCCTGGCCATGGACCGCTAGCCAGCGCCCGCGCGAACAAGATTACCTGGAGACAGCACTTATGCGCAGATCCATCATCCAAGCCGCCGGGGAAGAGTCCTCCAGCGAGATCAACCTCACGCCCATGCTGGACGTGGTGTTCATCATGCTGATCTTCTTTATCGTTACCGCCTCATTCGTAAAGGAAGCGGGCATCGACGTGAACCGGCCGGACGCTCCTACCGCGGTGCGGCAGGAGAAGGCGAACATCCTCGTGGCCATCAGCGCCGACAACCAGATCTGGATCGACCGGCGGCGGGTGGACCCCAGGGCGGTGCGGGCCAATATCGAGCGCTTGCACGCGGAGAA
>RKRP01000179.1 GCA_007571315.1 Gammaproteobacteria bacterium | reverse complement strand
GCCGCAATCAGCCGCCGCGCTATCTCATCGCGCATAGTCGCACTCCGTCCCTTCATTATTTATTGTATTGCGCTGTTGCCCAAATCTACGCATGAATCTCAACCGGGCTTCCATTGCGGATAACTATTCTTTCGGAAGGGCGCCTGGACAGGATTTGGTCAAAATCCGTTCCGCGCATCAGCACCAGGCTGGCAGGCTCCCCGGCGGACAACTCCAGGCGCCCGTCGCAGATTGACCTAACCAGCGCCGCGCTTGAATCCAGCTGCGCGGCCAGCATGCCCGCATACGCCGTATCCAGCAAATCCGCGTCGCCATAAGGATAAAACGCATCGCGAACGTTGTCGCTGGCGAAGCGCACTTCGAGGCCCGCATCAAGCATTTCATGCACGCAGGTCAAGCCGCGCTGCCGCGGCGTGCCACTCCCCCGGTCCTGCAAGTAGAGGTTGGTGAGCGGCAGCGCAACCACCTCAATTTGCGCCCGCAGCAGTTTGTCAATGATTTTGTTGCGGGCCGGCGGCTCCAGCATGGACAAGGCGCAGCCGTGGCTGAGCGTGAGCTTTCCTTGCAGGCCGTTGCGGATGACCGCGTCGGCCAGGTAATCCACGGATGCCCGCTCAGGGCGCAAGTGCTCGTCCTGATGCAGGTCGAGGCCCGCATCCTGCTCGATAGCCAACTCGATAACGGCGTCGATGGAGCGCCTTGGGTTGGCGTGGAGCGCCGGGGTTGCGCCGATGAAGTTCGCTCCTCTGGCCAATGCTTCCGCAATCAGGCTTTTGCCGTTGGCAGCGGACGGATCCAGCCGCTCTGTGGCAAAGGCCACCACCTCAATGCTCATCTTCGCGGCCATCCCCGCGGCGGCGCCTAAGGTGCCCTGCACCGCCGCGAAGCGGGTAACACCATCAAGGTCGGCATGAGTGCGGATGCCGGTGGTGCCATGGGAAAAAGCGCGTTGAAACAGTTTTCGCGCATGCAGGGCGTATTGCCCGGCATCAAAGCTGCTGAACAGTTCCATGGTCAGGGCAATGGCATGTTCAAAGGAATCAGGCTTGACTCCCGCCAGGGTGAAAGCCCTGTTGGCGTGAACATGCTTATCCACCAGCGGCGGCAGGCAAACCCACTCAACCGGCGCGTCAACTTCTCTTATTTCCGCTATTTTTCCGGCGGAGACGGCAATTTCCAGCGCCCGGCCGGAACTGGCGAAGGCAACATTGCGGATGATGGCGCCGTTATTGCCGGAAATGACGACAGGGCTGGCGCGCATTGCTGTTGTCAGGGGTTGTCGTTAGGGGCTAGCGCCCGCCGCTCGGGTTAGGGGCTGGCAGCAGACAGCTGGGCATCAGCCGCGGGCTCGAGTAATGCAAATGCCCTTTCCATGCTGCTGATCGTTGATTTCGCCGTCTTCATAAACGACCCGCCCATTGGATACCGTCAGTACCGGCCAGCCTTTCAGTTTCATTCCTTCATAAATGCAGGTGCCGCGGCCCTGGTGCGTTACTTCGCGTTCTTCGTTGAGGTCAACCAGGACCATATCCGCATCCGCGCCGGGCTCCAGCGAGCCTTTGCGCGGGTAATAACCAAAACGTTTGGCCGGGCCATATGAATTCATCCGCGCCAGTTGCTGCAGAGACAGGCCCCGGTTGATGACTCCATGCGTAATCAAAAGCGGCAATTCCCAGGGAAAGCTGACCACGCCGGGAAACTCCGTCCACAGGTCCTCGCCTTTCTTCGGCAGAAAAGGCACATGATCGCTGCCGATGGAATTGACCTTGTTCGCCAGCATCCCCTTCCACAACCATTCCAGTTGCTCCCGGTCCCGCAAAGGCGGCGAAATCTTGGCCGTCATGTCCAGGTCTTCGTCGTAGCAGGTGCGGGTGAGGTAATGCGGGCAGGTTTCCACGGTAACGTCCACCCCCCGGGTTCGGGCCTCCGCGGCCAGATCCGGGCCCGCGCCCACGGATGTATGCACCAGTTGCAGCGAGCAGCCGGTGCGCTCCGCCAGAAAGATCATGCGCTTGATGGTTTCCACCTCGCAGAATGCGGGGCGCGATTCGGTGTAGGCGCCCAGGTCCTGGCGCCCGGACGCCAGCATGTCCCGCTTGAACCAGGAAGCGATGGCCGTGTTCTCGCAATGCACCGACACCACGCCCTGCGGCAGTTTGGCCACCTGCAGCATGGTGGCGTAAACCCAGCCGTCATTGGCCGGCACAATGCCTATGGGATTGTCCGGCTCGTAGCCGAAATACAGTTTGAAGGACTGCACGCCGGTGTGTTCAACGATTTTGGGAATCTCGCGGATGTGCTCCTCGCGCTGGATGCCGAAATGGAAACCGAAATCGATGCAGGCGTTTTCCTCGCCAATGCCGCGGCGCTCGTCATAAAACGGCAGGTAGGACTCCTTCTTGTTGCGGATGTACAAAAAGATGGTGGAGATGCCGCCCCGGGCAGCCTGGGCGGTTTCCGTCCGCATGTCTTCGTGGTAGGGATACGCCACCCCCAGGTGGCAGTGCGTATCGATTACGCCCGGAAACAGGCAGCGGCCGCGCGCATCAATTACGCGCTTCGCCGGCGGCAAGGCGCCGGCGGCGCCGGTCATGAGTATCTTGCCATCCTGAACGGCCACGCCGCCAAAGAATTCGCCGCTGTGGTCAACCACCCGGGCGTTGCGAATAGTCAGATCCGCCTTCATCGGGCGCTGTCCTCCAGCAGCTTGTTGATGATCTTGACGATGCCTGTCCACTGGCTTGCGCCCACCGTAACCGGCGCCCGGCGGCCCAGGGCCCGCGCCCAGACCGCCTTGCGGCCGCTGAGCTTCGCGTATTCCAGGTCAACGCCGCCCGGCGGCGCGGACAAATCCATCACCAAAGCGGCTGCGGGCAATGCGTCAATCAGCTGCGCGGTAACAATGGGGGCAGGCACGGTGGAAAGAATCATGTCGAAACCGGGCGCCGCTTCAACCAGGCGCTCCAGCGGCAAGCCCTCGGCGCCTGCGGCATAGGCCAGGGCGCGCTGCGCCGGGTTGCGCGCCGCAACCGTTACGCGGGCGCCCAGGGCAATCAGGGAGCGCGTTAGCACCGAGCCGATATTGCCCTGGCCAACCACGCAGGCCGAGGCTTTGTGGATTGTGATGGCGGTGTTCTCAATGATGATTTTTATGGCGGCTTCAACGATGGCCGGGGAGCGCAACAGCATCAGCTCCTGATCGTGCTCGTATTCATGGATGCCAATATGCAGGCGGCGGGCCGCATTCTTCAGCCCTTCATCCGCCTTGCCCAGAATAATGTGAGCGCCGTCGGCCATCACGGAGAGCAGGCATTCCCTGGGGATTATTTTTTCGGTGGCGAAAATGCTGCCGTCGGCAGCGATGCCCGGTATGGGCATGAGGCAAAACCCGGCGCCTCGCAAACAGTCCCGCGCGGTGGGAGCCAGGGCGGCGCCGGCCACCCCGCCTTCAGGCCAGGGGAAACCAAAGGCTGTTACGCTAGCGCCGGCGGCGGCCGCCAGGCGGGCGATTTCCTGCTCGCGCTCATCGCCGCCGAGCACGGCTATTTTCAGCGATTGCCGGTTTTCAGAGACGTTGAGTTGACCGGGCATCGCCAGTTATTCCGTGGAATCAAAATTAATGTGCTTGGTTTGGGTAAATTCATGCAGGCCATCAAAGCCGGCCATGCGGCCCACGCCGCTTTCCTTGTAGCCCCCTACTTCGGTTTCCGCATAAAAGCGGTTGTAGGTGTTCACCCACACTGTCCCGGCCTTTATTCCCCGGGACAGGAACCAGGCCCGGTCCAGATTTTGGGTAAACACTCCCGCAGCCAGGCCAAAAGGCGTGCCGTTGGCCAAATGGACCGCCTCGTCGTCGCTGGCGAAGGACTGCACCGTCAACACCGGCCCGAAAATCTCCTCCTGCACCAGGGGCGATTGCGGATCGACATCGGCAAAAATGGCCGGCGCGACAAAATTGCACTGGCTGCGGTCAACGCCGGCAACCGGTTCGCCGCCAGCCACCAGAGTGGCTTCCCTTTTGCCCCGTTCAACGAAATCGAGAATTTTCTCATATTGATCGCGCGTGGTAATGGCGCCCATCTGACTGGCCGGGTCCAGGCCGGGGCCCACCTTGATGCCGTCAATCGCCTGAGCCAGGCGCTCGCAAACTTCGTTCTCAACCGAGGACTCAACCAGCAAACGCGAGGGCGCCGTGCAGATTTGCCCGCAGGTTGTAAGGAAGATGAACCGCGCCAGAGTCGCTATGGCCTTGTCCATGTTGGCATCGGCGCACAATACGAAAGGCGACTTGCCGCCCAGTTCCAGGGCCACTTTTTTTACCGTGGGAGCCGCATCGCGGGCGATGCCCTTGCCGGTTGAGCCGTCGCCGGTAAAGGCGATCATGTCGATTCCGGGGTGCTCCACCATGGCCTGGCCCACGCGGCCGCCAGAGCCTGTGAGCATGCTCACTATGCCCTTGGGCAGGCCGTCGCATTCCACCAGCAGACGCAGCACCTCTATGCTGATGCCCGCGGTCTGCGAGGCCGGCTTGGACAATACGGCATTGCCCGCCGCCAGCGCGGGGGCCACATCCCGCACCAGCAGGCTGATTGGCCAGTTCCAGGGCGAGATTACCGCCACCACGCCCATAGGCTCGCGCGCCACCACCCCCATCACCCGGGAGCCCAGGCTGTGGCTGTGGCCGCTGAGGGCGCGGGCCAGCCCGGCATTGAAGCGGATTACATTGACCTGGTTGCCAATTTCAAATTTCGCCTCGCTCAGCAGCTTGCCGTTCTCCAGGGTAAGCCGGCGCGCCAGGGCATCCACGTTCCGCTCAATCCGCTCGGCCCATTGCAGCATCACATCGGCGCGCAGCCTGGCGTCGCTTGCCCAGCCGCTCCGCGCCAGGGCCTGCTGCGCGGCCTGCGCGGCGCCATCAACATGCTGCGCAGCAAGCACGGGCGCCAAGGATACTTCCTGGCCCGAGGCCGGATCAATGATGGCGTTGCCGCCAACGCTGGCATCCACCCATTCCCCGGCAACATAAGCTGCGTATTTCTTCATGAGCTTCTATTCTCCACTCTCAGGAGCGCACCCATTCAAGCAATTCGTCCTTGCCGAGTCCGTCAATGCCCATTGCCTCAGCGGAGCGCCCCTCGAATGAAGCGGAGCGCCCCTCGGATATTGCCTGGCGGCCCAGCAGGATTTCCGCCAGCTTCATCAACGAGGCGGCCACCGGAACAGGCGCGCCGCCGATCGCGGCAAAAGCCAGAAAGGGTTTTATCCCGTACCAGAAGTCTTCGCGGTAGTAACGGTGAGACAGCGAGTCCGGCGCCTTGATATGCCGGTTCGCTGCGCCGTTGCGAACCGCAGCCGCCAGCCCGGCGGATGGGTCCGCGCCGCTTTCTATGGTGCCTATGGACTGCATTTCAGTAAAAAGATCCGGCAAGTCATGCCCGTAGCAGCGGGCAACGGCCAGCCGCTCGTCATCCAGCGCAGTCATTATGCGGCCCACGCCATCCGGCAGGCCCTCAACATAAAAGGTGAAACCGCCCCGGCTCGACTCCACCCACGCGGCCCCCAGCATGGCGCCCGGCGGATGCAGCACCATGTTGACGTTGGCCAGGCCGGTAGCGATTACGTCGGCGGCAGTCCGCGCGGCCGGATAGAGTGTTTGCGCGGCATGCAGCGCCGCTTCGCCGCCCGGCATGGCCGCCACCCGCAGCTGTTTCGCCGCGCCCGTAATCAAGACTCTATCCGGCTGAGGCTTTCTCGCCACATACGTCAAGGTGGAAAATTCGGCAGTGGGCGGCGGCTCGGCGCCCTGGCGATTAAATGCCGCCACAAATTCCAGGGCGCCGCCGGTATGCCCCGGATTCAAAACCACCGGCGCGGCATTGGCGCCAAGCGCGGCCAAAGCCTCGGCAATGCGCCCGTGCGCCAGAGTGGGCAGGCAAACGAGAATGACATCGGCGTCTTCAATAGCGGCGGCCAGGTTGGCCGTCATCAACTCCGGCGCAACCAGCCCCTCGCCCAAAACCCCGGTGTATCGAATGCCTCCTGCTTGCCTGAAAGGGCGCAGCGTTTCATCGGAGCGGTTCCAGAGCCGGGTCCTGAAGCCCTGTTGAATCAATTCCACCAGCGCCGCGGCGCCGCCATTGCCGGCCCCCAGCACCGCTACGATCATGGCGCCGCGTATTTTGTGATCTTGTCCGTATCCACCTCGATGCCCAGGCCGGGGCCTTCTGGCACCAGCACGCAACCGTCCTCGAATCTGAACGGCTCGGCAATCAGGTCGTCCAGGTAATAAACGCCCGCCACCGAGGGTCCCGAAGCGCCCTCGGGCCTGGATACGGGAGATACGCTGGGCAGGATGGCGTTCTTCAGCGCGGCTCCCAGATGCAGATTGGCGGCATTGCCGATGCCGGATTCTATTGAGCCGCCTATGTCGCTGTACATCCCCAGGGCGGCGGCGATGTCGGCCTGCTGCCTGGCCCGGTACAAGCCTCCCGGCTTGGTCACATAGCAGGAAAAACAGGAAGCCGCCTTGAGCGCATGAAGCTCCAGGATGTCGTGCGCCGTCCAGGCCGATTCATCCGCCATCACCGGGCACTCGATTCGCTCCGCCACGAAGGCCAACTGCCTGTTGTCCATCACGGGCTGCTCGCACAGAAGGATGTTGTATTCCTCCTGCCGCCGGGTCACGTGGATAGCTTCCCAAACGTCGCGGTAGCCTTCGTTGCCATCCACCCGGATCTTGACCTCGCCTCCCAGCCGCTCGCGCAGTTTCCTCACCACCTCAACATCGCGCTCCGGGTCCAGGCCCGTTTTGCATTTGAGCGTTTTCGCGCCCTCCTCCACGGCCGCCATCGCTTCATCGACGCATTTTTCCACCGGCATGATGCCCAGCGAGTGCGCCACCTCGATGCGGTCGCGGAATTGCCCTCCCAAAAGCCGGTAAACCGGCACGCCGGCCGCTTTCCCGGCGATGTCGTAGCTGGCCATGTCCAAAGCCGCCTTGGCGTACGGGTTGCCCTTTACCGCCTTGTCCATGGCGGAATGAATAACGGCAATGTCGCGCGGGTCGAGGCCCTTGATGGCGTGAATCAGGTGCTCGGCGATAACATGCCGGACGGTCTTTGGCGATTCGCCGCAATAGCGCCCGTGAGGGCCGCCCCAGGAGATGCCGGCTGGCGCCTCCCCCCAGCCGCTCAGCCCCTCATCGGTGTCGAGCCTCACCACGGCGTGATAGCCGATGGGCGCCGTCATCTTGCTGGCCCAGGTGTGATGCCGCCGGTTTGGCAGCGCCACCAGGAATATTTCGCAACCGGTAATCTTCATGTTTTTTTGCGTGGGCTATCGAACAGGGCTTGCCGCCTCAAGGGGAAAAAAGAAGCGCGGATAAGGAAGCGTGGAAAAATCCGCCGAGGATGCCGGTTATTCGCTGCGCTGGACAAGGCGCGGCGCGCGCGCTCACACCGGCCATTCCACATGCGCCTCGCGCGGGCCGTGGAAGCTGATGTTGGGGAGGTAATCGAAACGCTGGCCGGCGGCGAGCCGCATGCCGGGCAGGCGCCGGCTCAGCGCTTCCAGCGTGAGTTTGGCCTCCATTTGCGCCAGCGTCGCGCCCAAACAGCGATGCACGCCATCGCCAAAGGACAGATGCCGGCCGGCGTTGCGCCTCGTTATATCCAGTTGCTCAGGATCATCAAACATCTCGCCATCGCGGTTGGCGGCGCCGAGCAGCAGCAGCAACTGGGCCCCGGCGGGCACCTTCACGCCGGCAATTTCCATGTCCCGCTTGGCCTTGCGGCGCCAGCTGATGACCGAGGAGTCGTAACGCAGAATTTCCTGAACAGCGCCAGGGATCAAGGCCGGCTCGGCGATGATCTTCTCCCATGCTTCCCGGTGGCGAAGCAGCTGGATGACGCTGTTGCCCAGCAGGCTGGCGGTGGTTTCGTGCCCCGCGGTAAAAAAAGCGAACAGGATGCTGGCGATCAGATCAAGGCTTAGAGACTCGTCATCCTCGGCCCGCACCCGCAGCAACTCGCTGGTGAGGTCGTCGGTTGGACGGGCGAGACGCTCATCGACCAGTTCGCGGCAGAGCCTGAAGAAGCCCGCCAGCCCGGCCGCCAGCCGGGTCTGCTCCTCATCGGCGGGCCGCCCCCAAACAAACAGGATGCGGTTTTTTGCGCCCTCCTTGATGGCCGGGGCCTGTTCATCCGGAAAACCCAGCAGCTTCAGTATCACCAGGGCCGGCAAATCAAAAAGCAGCTGGCCCATGAGTTCGGCCTTGCCGTCTTGCTCAAACCGGTCCACGGCGCTGTTCAGCATGGCGCTGACGTAAGGTTGCATTCCAGCTATGCGGCGCGGGGAGAATGCCTTGATAACGCTTTTGCGGGTTCGGGTGTGTTGCGGGCGGTCCGCATTGCCCAGCGCCGGCAGCACATTCCAGCCTCCGTCCTCAAGCGCCTGGCGGGCCGCGTCGCAAAGGGGATGAATGGGCGTGATGGTGTTTTGCGCCGAATAATTTTCGTAATCCCTCAGCACCTGTTTCACATCCTGATAGCGGCTGACGACCCAGTGGTCGATGTCTTCGGCGTAAAACACCGGCGCCTCCCGCCGGAGCCGCTCGAAAAAGGGATAGGGATTGGAGAGCTGCGGCTCGCGGAACAAGTCGAATTGGCTGCCCGCTGCGCCGGAGAGCGTGGCATTTCCGCTGGTCGCTGCCGCCATGCGGGTAGTATAGCCCGCGCATTCCGCCAAACCGCTCGTTGCCTGCATGTCTTTCGCGCTTAATCAAACGCCTATGCCCGGCTTTGCCGCTGTTCGCCTGGCGCAAGACGCGGCCCCTTGGTGAAATATGCGGGCTAGCAATGCGCCGTCCCCGCTGCGCTCTTTCGGACGCGGTCAAACGCGCGGGAAAGCAATGCAGCGCGGCAATTCGCCTTGCGCGCCGCCTGTTCAATTCAAGTGATTGATAATAAAGATAAAATACCGATAAACATTATAACTGGCTTTCTTGGCAGCGGAAAGACCACGGTGTTGAATCAGTTGCTTTCCTCGCCCGCATTGGCGGATACGGCCGTATTGGTGAACGAGTTTGGCGAAATCGGGCTGGACCACCTGCTGGTGAAGTCCATTGACGACGACATTTTCCTGCTGGAGTCGGGTTGCGTGTGCTGCAGCGTGCGCGACGACTTCAGCGCTTCCCTGCTCAGGCTTCACGCCCGGCGCTCGCAAGGAAGCGCGCCGCCGTTTCGGCGGGTGCTGCTGGAAACCACAGGCATCGCCGACCCTATCGCCATAAGCGAGCTGGTTCTGGCGGACAAGGAAATCATCCAACGCTATTTTTGCCGGAAAATCCTCACTGTTGTCGATGCGGTCCATGGCCACGCCAACCTCGACAGGCATATTGAGGCGGTCAAGCAGGTGAGCGTCGCTGACCACATCATCGTGTCGAAAACCGATCTGCGCGATGAAGCGCAACTGCGCGGCATGGAGCAACGACTGGAGCGGCTGAACCCCCTGGCGCCGCGGTCTCATTCCGGCCTTGCGCCTGTTGATCCCGGCATTCTGTCCGGCGCTGGCGGCGCAGCGTCCGGCGCAGCAAGCGAAAGGGCAGGCAAGCGACTGTTGCGGCAGCGCGCGTTTGAGCAGCAAGCCACCGCATCGCCGCACGACCATCGCTTTGCGACTTTCTTCGCGGGTTGGCCCGAGGCCGTAGCCTGGGATGATTTCGCCGCCTGGCTGGAAGCCGTGCTCATTGCTCGAGGCGACAGCATTCACCGCGTGAAAGGACTGCTCAACGTGGCCGGAGAGCCGCGGCCGGTAGTGATACAGGGGGTGCAGCACTCCTTTTACCCTCCGGCAAAGCTGGACCGCTGGCCCGATGGCGAAACAGCGACAAGGCTGGTGTTCATCACCAGCGATTTCAGCAAGCGGGCTGTTATCAAAAGCCTGGAGAATGTCCTGGATGTATCGGCATGCTGAAAGGTCAGCGGGCTAGCCGGCGCCAGGAGCAAGGCGCGGTGTCCATTCCAGCAGCGCCGGTCAGGGATTACCTGCCTTTCCTGCGGGAGCAGGCAGCGGCGATTTATCGGGCCGCAACGCAAAAGCGGCCGTGGCTGCTATGGGAACTGCACAATCCCTGGAGCCGGTCCGCCTCCGTTGCGGACAGCTGGAAATTCCTGGAGTTATGCCAGTCGGAAGAGCTGCTCGAACAAATCGCGCCGTTCATAGGCGAGGACATTATCCTTTTCGACAGCCAGTTTTCGCCCGGCGCGGGCGATGCGGGGCAGGCGGAATCATCATGGCGAAACGACCGCCTGCGCTGCCCGGCAAGGCCCCTTCAAGGGCTGGTAGTCCGCATTCCGCTTGCAGATGCGGATGCGGATGCGGCCGATGCAAACGCAAAGTTCATCTGCCGGCCGGATCAATCCGCCGAACAGGCGATCGAGTGCGGCCCCGGCAACATCATCTGCCACAGCATGGACCTGGATTACCGTGTTGTTGCGGGAACTGAATATCCGGCGCAGGCCCCGGGGCAATCCCTGAATCAACCTCCCCAAAAACCTCTGGAATACGTCATCCGCTACTTTCCCGCCACCTCCCTGTACGTGCGCGACCCCGCAACAAAACTGCACCGCCAGCTAACGGAACGCTACCCCCTGCTGAATTACGCGCGGATGCCGCTGTGGCTGGTGCGCGGCGAAGACAAGGCCGGCAACGATTTCGCGGCCGGCTTTCAGCCGAGGGCCGGGCGCTGGATTGGCCCGCAGATCTCAGGCTAACCGTCCTGGTCCTCCCGTGTCAGCAGCATCAGGATAAGAAAAAACGAGGCGGCAAAAATGAATGCCGGCTGCTGGGCGTTCCAGGTTTCCGATTGCCACATCAGGAACCATTCGCCGGCAACCACCACAAAACCGGTAAACCAGAGCAAAACGCCCAACACGAGCGCCAGGACCGCCTTTGTTTTTCGCCGGTTGAACTCCGCAGCATCGCGGCGCGCCCGCCAAAGCTCGAAAGCGCCCCAAAACCCCAGCAATGCGATGGCAAGTTCAGCGGCGATAATCAGCCAGTAGGCGAAGTGATGCAGCCACGGCGCCGTCACCGCGCGCCACATGGAGTTATTGCCGGGAAACACGCTGTCCATCAACATCACATGCCGCACCCCGGCAAAGTTGATTTCATAATCCAGCATGTTGTTCATGCCAACAAGCGCCGCAAACAACGCCGCCGAAACCACAAACAGAATTTTGCCAACCCTCAGCGCCACCAAAGCCCCCTCAAGATTCCTGCCGCCCCCGATGCTACCTCAACACCGCGCCGCCCGCCCGACTCACGCCCTGATTGCTTTCTTTGCGGATTGCTCCGAAAGGCCGAAACCGCCACACTGATCGGTCAACTGCCACACATTGCTACTGGGATTGGAGGTTTTCAGGCGACCAGATTCGTGGTGCATTTTTTCGAGTGCTTGAGCACGCCTTCTGGCGGCTTCATAACCGGCCTTCAATTGCTCTTTTGCTTTGCCAGCGATCGCCTTGCCATCAGTCAGGCCCAGTTCCTGGCAACGCTGCTGAATGCGCCGCTGCTCTATCTCGGCGTTTTGCTCCTCAGCATGAAGCACCAGCCAAAGCTCGAAGCAAGGGTTGGACAGGGCTATGCGCACGCCGGCCTGCTTGGCCTGCTGGATAGCCCTCACAACATCAAGATGCCGGTCGTAATCGAAGATGCACCAGATTTCGTCAAACCGACCTCGCTGATTTTCCGTATCCCTCTCCGCGTGCTTCACAAGCACCGAGGGAGATTTGCCTGCTTCGCCAAAATCCACCTTCACGCCATGCGACTTGGCGATCTTCAGATACTGCCGTTCAGTAACCCGGCCCTCGGTATGCACGCGGACTACCTTCCGCTGATCGCGGAATCGGGTTCGTCTTGGCGGGCTTGGCCGGGGGCGCTTTGCCTTGCTCATGCCGTCTCAATTGGAATGTCCCCGAAAAACCAAAGGCGCGCTAAGCTTCCGCGCCGCTTAGCGCCGCTTGCTTGAAATCGGCCGGATCAAGTTCTGGAATTGCGCCGTAACGCCCGTGAAGATAGCGGCGAGCAACGGCTTCGTTAGAGCGCCCTCGAAAATCCGCAAGTGAATACAACTCGGCGGCGCCGTCGCGGCCCTTCTCGGTTAGCCAGATTTGATCGCGGCCGAGGCCGTATGGGGCCTGCCCATCAAGAAGCGCGGTATCGTGGGTGTTGAATATCAGTTGCGCGCAGCGTTGGTTGATTTCCGGGATCTGAAACAGCTTCAGGATTTGGGCCGCCAACAGTGGATGAAGACTGGCATCCAGTTCATCCACCAAGAGCAGGCTTCCGCGATCCAAGGCCTCGATTACCGGTCCGATGAGAGCCAGCCAAACTTGCGTGCCCACTGACTCATCCATTGGGTCAAAAGAAACATCAACTCCCGATCCGCTGTGCGTTAGCCGAATAATGTTCTCCACAACGATTTGGTGGTCCTGCTCGCCCGAGCCTTCGGGTTCCAGATTGCGCAATGCCTCGTGAAGCTTCTCCATCATTTGGACCGCTTCCGCATCCGGCTTGACTACCTCGATGCCAGTCAGTCCAAGATCGGCAGCTTGCAGGAGATTCCGAATGCGAGCGGGCTGGATTTTTGCCCAATTCGCAGTAAAGGACGAGCGGGCCCCTCGGTTAGTGAAATCCGCCACTTGGAAGTTCAAATCGATCCAATCGAGCAAACCACCGATCCTTGGTTCCCGCAACACGCCGCAAATGGATAGCAGCAGAGCGTCCTTCCTGATCCATGGCTGCAAGCTTGCGCGCAGCGGTCGAAACGCGGCGCCGAATGACGTTTGTTCCGCATCACGATCGAAGATGAGTGATTGCCTGCCGCGTGGATAGTAATAGGCAAACTCCCGCAGCACTTGCGTGTCGCTGATCTCGAAGCCGTACTGCCAGCGAACGCCATCGAGAATCAACTCGATTTTGAAACTTGATGGCTGGCCCGACAACTTCGGATCGAGCAGGAAGGGACGGCGGAAGATTCTTCGACCTTCATCGTCCGAATGGCCACCGCTGCGGCCTTTGCGCAGCGAGCCAACAACAACCGCGCGCATATCTCCCATGGCCTTGAGCAGAGCGGATTTGCCCGAAGCATTGGCGCCGAACACTCCTGCCACCGGCAATAGCCTCGCCGACTTCTTCGAGCGGGTTCGCACTTCCCGCACCACCTCGGCATTGGCGAGGCGAGTCGCTTGCAGCGACAGGTTCGCCTCGTCCCGGTAGCATCGCGCATTGCGTGCCTTGAACGCCACGAGAGCGCTCTCCAAAGTTGCCGAAGAATGATTCACGCCAAACTCCTGCCTCCCATAAAACAAAAGTATATCCCCTTATAGTGAAAATTTTGCGAAAAAACCGTAAAAAACACACTTAAAATTCCCTTCTTGGGATTAAATACATAATTCCCTGCAAATCAATCCGGTGGTTCAGACAATAATGCACGATCCGATCTTGACTTGTATTCTGTAGCGCATCACAATACATAATCTCGTAGCTTATGTGCTTTAACCTTCTAATCTAATGACAAACAAAACCAATCAACATCCTGGCGAGTACGTGCGGGAAAACGTAATTCCGAAGGGCATGTCGGTAACAAAGGCTGCCAAAACACTGGGAATCGGTCGCCCGGCGCTCTCCAACTTCCTTAACAGCAACTCCGCACTATCGCCAGAAATGGCGGCCAGACTGCAAACGGCATTCGGGGCCGACGCAGAAGATTTGATGGGACGGCAAGCGCGGCACGACACCGAGCGCCGATCAAACAAGCGAGTGGTGTCAGCTACTGCCCGGCCCTTCGTGATGCCGCTATTCGCGGCTACATCCAGCAATATCGAAAGCTGGGCGAACACCCACAGTGCACGCGACCAGGTCGCCGTGTTCTTGCGCGTACTGATTCATTCCACATGCAACGGCCTGAAATCCATTGACTTCCCGGGCAATGACGATGCGCAGCGTCCCGGTTGGGATGGACGAATCACGGCAGCGGAAGGCAATCCGTGGGTGCCGGAAGGTGAATCAGGTTGGGAGTTCGGCACAGCGAAGAGTATCGAACGCAAGGCAACGGAGGACTATGCGAAACGTACGGCTGCTACCATCGAAGTAGAACGAAAGCGCACTGCCTTTGTATTCGTGACACCCCGCCGCTGGCTTAGCAAGGAATCGTGGATCAGCGAAAAGCGTTTGGAGAGGAAGTGGCGCGAGGTGTACGCGTGGGACGCTAGCGACCTCGAACAGTGGCTGGAGCAGTCGATTCCTGCGCAGGTATGGTTTGCGGATAAGCGCGGGCAAAACCTGCGAGGGGTGAAATCCTTGGAGCGGTGCTGGTTAGAGTGGTGTGCAGATTGCGAGCCCAGTTTCACCAAGGATGCCTTTCGCGAGCCCATGTCAATTTTTGGGGAAAAGGTGATCAGCCATTTGCAGGGAAATGCCCAGAAACCGCTGCGTGTCGTTGCTGACTCTCGCCTAGAAGCCCTCGCGTTCATCGCTGCCGCTCTTGAAGAATCCAGAACTGGCGGCATCGCTCCACTCAAAGACAGCTTGGTGATCTTCACCAAGCCGGGGGTCTTGTCTGGACATTTGGCGAGATCTCCGGGCTTCATACCGGTGATAGCGGACTCGAAAGTTGAAGTGGAGCTGGCGCAAAGCGGAAGCCAGCTAAATGCGCTGGTCGTTGACCATAAAACCTCCGTAAAACATCAATCGGACATTTCGCTGGAACCTCTCAGCCGCCAGGGATTCGAGCAAGCGCTTGCATCAATGGGATTGGAGCAAGACGATATCAAACGTCTCGACAGGGAATCGGGGCGGTCTCTGACCGTTCTCCGGCGCCGTCTTGCCCAAGGAGAGGCCATACGAGAGCCAAATTGGTCCCAAAAAGAGGGACTGGGAAGTTCGCTGGCGCCGATGGCATTCGCGGGAGCTTGGGTCCGCAGCAACTCCGCAGACCGGCACTTGATGGGCGAGTTGGCAGGATGCAATTACGACGCATTCGAAGACAACTTCACCCGTTTACTGACTTTGGAGGACCCGCCGGTCTGGTCAGTCGGTGACTACTGCGGTGTGGTATCCAAGATTGATGCGCAGTACGGTGTTGCGCGGTGGGTTAGTGTCAGCGTGGTTGACCGATTCTTGGAGGTATCTGAATTCGTGCTGTCAGAGCGCGACCCCGCTCTTGGTTTACCGGAAGAGGAGCGGTGGTTGGCATCGCTGCATGGCAAGGAAAGGAATATCTCATCACCACTGCGCAAGGGGATTGCCGAAAGCCTGGTGCTCTTGGCCATCCACGGCGAGAGGCTATTCGGTAATCGTATGGCCAATCTGCCGGAGGATAGCGTTGCGGAATTAATCCAGCGCTTGCTCTGGCCTATGGACGAAGACAATCTTCGTTCTCAGTCCTCTAACCTGCCACTTTACGCTGAAGCGGCGCCGGAAGTGTTCCTTGAGGCACTCGAGGCGGATATTGGGTGCCCAGAGTCCGCAGTTCGCACGTTAATGGCGCCGGTCAGCGATGACTTCTTTGGTCGAACAGACCGGGTTGATCTGCTTTGGGCGCTGGAGCTCTTGGCCTGGAGGCCGGAGTGGTTGCACCGCGTTGTAGACCTCCTCGCCAATTTGGCAAAAATGGAGCCAGACGACAACTTGTTTGACAAGCCTAGCGAGAGTCTTAAGTCAATATTCCGAGCCTGGATGCCCCAAACAACCGCCGATATAAAGCTTAGAGTCGCTGCCCTCGAACATCTAATCAAGAAACACCCGGAAATAGCTTGGCGCATCGCAGCGGCCCAATTTGATCCGGCGCAGAGAACGGGTGGCTATACGCGCAAGCCGATCTGGCGGGACTACGCCGTTGGGCATGGCGAACCGGCCATCAACGAGCGCCGGGCATTCGTGACTCGCTGCATTGAGACCTGCCTGCAGTGGCCGCGCCATACGCGGGATACGCTGGCTGATCTTATACAGAGCGCACTGAGCGAAACATGGTTCTTGCTCACTCACCTCGATAAACTCGGCGAAGCGGTTATCGAGTGGGCGGGCAGCGCGTCAGATGAAGACCGCGCTTGGTTGTGCCAGCGCCTCCGAGCATCACTGCGATGGAACCTTAGCCGCAGGTTCAATGGGAGCAAGTCCGAGCCGAATCAAGACCAGCTTGTTTCAAAAGCGAAAAGGATGCTCCAATCTCTGGAACCGGATGATCCGGTGTGGCGGCATGCATGGCTCTTTGAAAATGAACAGGTTGAAGGCTGGCATGAGGAGCTCGAAGAGGGCGGCGACTACAAAGCGCGATACAAGCAAATCGAAGCCCAACGCCGGAAAACAACTCAAGAAGTATGGACAGCATCAGGCGAGAATGGCGTGATTCGCTTGGCATTTACGGGGAATGCACCGAATGTGGCAGGCCGTAGCTTGGCTCAAGTCATCAAGGATCAGGACAAAAGAGTCGCGTTCATTGCCGCCGTTCTGCGTGATGGAGACGCACTCAAGTCGCACCGGCACCGGCAGTTGCTGACCGGATTTTTTCATGGCGTGGGGGCAGCCACAACGTTTTCACTTGTGGAACTGCGCTGTTCTGGACACTTGGACGATGCGGGCGTGATGCTTCTATGCCTTGCGCCATTTGTGCGGGAGGTTTGGGACAGGATCAATGCGATCAGCGAAACGGCCGCCAATCAGTACTGGGCAAAGGTCGAACCGTTCCAAGTCTGCCAAAGCAAGGAAGACCGCAATTACGCAGTGGCCCAACTCTTGGAAGCTGAGCGAGCTGCAGCCGCATGGATTCTCGGATGCGTTGAATGGGCACATTTGGAGTCGCGCCATATTTTCAAGATCCTATTGAACGTGCGAACAGCAAGTGATTACGAACAAGGCTGGGATAAGGTTGGCGCGTACCGCGTGAAAAGCGCTCTTGAGGTGCTTGCCAAGCGGCGCGCTGTCCATCAAGAAGAGTTGGCCCGTTTGGAATTCCTGTATCTGGACCTTCTCTGGATTGACGACAAAGGCGTGCCTAATCTCGAACGGGAAATTGAAACAAAACCGGAGATGTTCTGCGAAGCCGTAATGCTCGCTTATCGTCGCGAGGATAATGATGCCCAAACTGAGCGGACTGAGCGGGAACGAAATCAGGCTGATAGGGCATCTCTATTGTTGAGAACGCTGGCGCGAATACCAGGACACGACGAGAATGGCGAGCTATGCAAAGATCGATTGACGAAATGGATACGAAGGGCGCAGGAGCTTTGCGAGGCAAACGGACGCAGGCGTACGGGAAATCACCACATCGGGCAGTTGCTGTCAAATGCCCCGGTCGGAGAAGACGGCGTTTGGCCCTGCGAGATCGTTCGCTCAGTCCTGAATGATGTGATGAACGAAGACATTGAGAAGGGATTTCGGATCGCTCGAATGAACTCGCCCCACTTTAAATTGCGAGGCAAGGGAGGGGCGCAGGAGAGGGAGCTCGCGGAGCAATATGAAGAATGGGCTAAGGCGGCAGATTACTCCCACCCCAAGGTGGCAACCTTGCTGCGGAAACTGGCATCTTCGTATCGGAAAGAGGGAAGACACCAGGACCTTGAGGACAACTACAGAAACCGCTTGGGCTATTAAGAAAACAAGCGGCAGCGTTCGGTAGCTAGCAATCTTCGGTGCACCGCTCTGATCTGGCGCAGCGCCTCAGTATCCTGCCGCCCCCGATGCTACCTCAACACCGCGCCGCCCGCCCGCTGGGCGTGGCGCAGCTTGCCGCCGCCCAGCGCACGGCGGGCAACGCCGATGTGACCTACCGGAACATGGGCCTGCACCGCATGCCGTATGGCGCAACGGCCAGGCATGCGAATGCCGCGCAGGCGGGCTCGCTTGAACTTCTGGCGCAGCGCCGCGTCATCGGCAGAGGCGGCGAACTGGATTTGGGCGATCAGGATGTCGGCTCGGAGCGGCTGCGAATGACTCGCGACGACCCGACGCTTGAGGATGCGGTCGATGCCGTGGTTGGGGCGCGAATGGTGATTATGAACCCGCCGTTCACGAACAGGGGGAAAATGGGGGAGAAGTTCTCCGACGGGATCAGGCGCCGGTTAAGGAAGCGAGTCGATTGGCTGGAAGGAACGCTGGTTGAAAACGATCCCGAATTGGACGGCATCGTGAGCAAAACGTCGATAGGGCCGCTTTTCAAGGTGCTTGCCGAGAAATGCTCAGATGCGAACGATGGCGTTATAGCTATGGTTTGGCCCACTGTGGCGTTTACGGCGCCTTCGGCGCATGACTTGCGCCAGGTTCTTGCCAAGCGACTCCACATCCACACCATTCTCACCAGCCATCAACCGGGCGAGATCAACCTGAGTCAGAACACATCCATCAACGAGAGCCTGATTGTCGCCTCGCGCCACCAGTTGAAAGGCAGCAGACTACCCACACGGGTCATCAGTCTGGACAGGATGCCGGCCGACGATCAGGAGGTGGGCGAACTGCACGATCACATCGTCCAATGCGGCGCGGGCCTGCTGGGCGACGGTTGGGGCGAAGTCTCCGAGTGGCCAGCCGAGCGCATCAAGGCTGGTGACTGGTCGCCCGGGGTGTTCCGAGCGCCCGAACTGGCCAATGGCGCCTTCAATATCGCCACTCACAAGTCGCTCCTTCCGATGGAGGAGCAGAGCATGGTGCCATCCG
>RKRP01000126.1 GCA_007571315.1 Gammaproteobacteria bacterium | reverse complement strand
CCAGCGGCTCCGGAAAGCGGGCGTGACGGTGGAAAACGGCCTGCTTGAATCCGAGGCCCGGGAATTGAATCCGGGATATTTTTCGCGCTGGGAGCGAGGCCGGCCCTGGGTGCGGGTAAAGCTGGCAGCCAGCCTGGACGGGCGCACCGCGCTGGCGAATCGCAACAGCCAGTGGATCACTTCCCGCCAGGCGCGGCAGGACGGACATGCCTGGAGGGCCCGCAGTTCCGCCATTCTTACGGGAATCGGCACGCTGCTGGCGGACGATCCGCGCCTGGACGCGCGCCGCGAGGACCTGGGAGAAATCAAGCCGCCCGCCCGCGTGGTGCTGGACTCCGGACTGCGCGCACCCGCCCGGGCGCGCCTGTTCTCGCGCCCCGGCGGCGTGCATGTGCTGCACTGCGCCGAAGACGAAGAACGCAGCCGCGGGCGAATCAGGGCGCTGCGCGCGGCGGGAGCCGAGGTGCTGAAGCTTCCGGCCGGCGCCAACGGAAGGATCGCGCTGCCCGCCGCCATGGGCCTGTTGGCGGATCTGGAATTCAACGAGGCGCACGTGGAGGCGGGCGCAGTGTTGTGCGGGGCGCTGCTGCGCGAAGAGTTGGTCGATGAAGTGATCCTGTACACGGCGCCGGTGCTGCTGGGGGAAGGCGCGGCAGGGCTGTTTCAACTGGCGCCGCTTGAGCATATGAGCGAACGTCCGTCTTTTCAGATTCGCGAAGTGTCCCGGGTGGGACCGGATCTGCGCCTGGTGCTCACTCCCGGCGTCGGCTGAGATGTTCACAGGCATTATCCAGAGCATTGGCGCGGTAAGCCGGGTGATCGATTTCGGCGGCGGCGACCGGCGCCTGCATATTCGCGCGCCGCGCATTGGCCGGTCCCTGCTCGAAACGGGCGCAAGCCTGTGCGTTAGCGGAGTGTGCCTGACGATCATCTCCCATGACCGCGGCAGTGTGGCCGTGGATGTGTCGGCGCGCACGCTGGCCGATACGGTTTTGAAGGAGTGGTCCGCCGGCCGCGCGGTGAACCTGGAGCCGGCCCTTGCCGCAGGCGGCGCCCTGGGCGGTCACTTTGTGATGGGCCATGTGGATGGCGTTGCCGAAGTTGCGCAACGGCGCGAGGATGGCCGCTCGGCGGTCCTGGAGCTGACCGCCCCGCCCGAACTGATGCGCTTTATCGCCGCAAAGGGGTCGGTGGCGCTGGACGGGGTCAGCCTGACGGTCAACGATGCCGGCGCAAGCAGCTTTTCAGTGAACCTGGTTCCGCATACACTTCAGGAGACTACGCTTTCCGAATGCCGCGCGGGAAGCCGCCTGAACCTGGAAATCGATATCATTGCCCGTTACGCTGCAAAATTGCTAGCGCGCTAGCTGCCCTATGTTCTCCAGCACCGAAAAAATCATTGAGGAAATTGCCGCCGGGCGCATGGTGATCATCGTCGATGACGAGCACCGCGAGAACGAGGGCGACTTGGTTATGGCCGCCTCGCAGGTTACGGCGGAAGACATCAACTACATGACGCTGCACGGGCGCGGCCTCATCTGCCTGACCCTGACCACCGAGCACTGCCGCCAGCTGCGCCTTCCCTTGATGGTGGCCGACACCAACGTGCAGCGCAGCACCAACTTCACGCTCTCTATTGAAGCCGCGGAAGGCGTGACCACGGGCATCTCCGCCCACGACCGCGCCCATACCATACGCGTGGCGTCCGCGCCCAGCGCCCGCCCGGAGGATCTGCGTCAGCCTGGCCACGTGTTTCCGGTGATGGCGCAGCCCGGCGGGGTTCTGAACCGGGCGGGCCACACGGAGGCCGGCTGCGATCTCGCCCGCCTGGCCCGGCTGCCGCCATCAGCAGCGATTGTGGAGATTCTCAACGAGGACGGCAGCATGGCGAGGCGCCCGCAACTGGAGAAGTTCGCCGCCGAAAGGGGGCTGAAGATAGGCAGCATCGCCGACCTGATCCGCTACCGTCTCGCCAAGGACAGGTATGTGGAGCGGCTTGCGGAGCGCGCGGCGCGCACCCGGTTTGGTTCCTGCCGGCTGATTGCGTACGAGGACCAGGTGGCCCGCAGCGTTCACCTGGCGTTTGTGCATGGCAATCTCAGCAAGGCGGACGCGCCGCTGGTGCGGGTGCATGTGCACAACACTCTGAGGGATTCCGCGGGGGTTGAGGCCAACCTGGGCTGGCACTTCGATGCCGCGCTGGCCGAAGTGTTCGCGGCGGATGCGGGCGTGGCGGTGCTGCTGTGCTATGGAGAATCGCCGCGCGCCATGATGGCGGCGGTCGATTCGCTTAACGGCAAGCCCAAAAGCGCCGATGAGGGCGTTACGGATTTGCGCACCATTGGGGCAGGAGCGCAGATTCTGCGCGATCTGGGCGTTACGCGGATGCGGGTTCTCGGGGCCCGCCGCAACATCCATGCGCTGTCGGGTTTCGGCCTGGAAGTGATGGAGTTTGTGGGGGGCGGTGATTAGCGCCTGTTGGCGTCGGCGCTCATGGCTCTGGAAGTGGAGAAGCTCAAGGTTCTGCTGGTTGCGGCGGACTACTACGAGGACCTCGCCGCGAGGCTGGAGCGGGGCGCCCGGGAAGTTTTTCTGGATGCCGGGGTGTCCGAAGAGCGCATCCTGATGCGGCGGGCGCCCGGCTGCTGGGAATTGCCGCTGGCCGCGCGGCAATTGATTCGCCGCCATTCGCCGGATGCCGCCGTGGCTTTGGGCGTGGTCATTCGCGGGGAAACGGACCATTACGAGCATATCGCCCGCGAGGCTTGCTCCGGCCTGATGCGGGTGGGTCTTGAGGAAGGCATTCCCATAGGCCTGGGAGTCCTGACTTGCGATCGCTTTGAACAGGCCAAAGCGCGCAGCAGCTTCTCTCCCGCCAGGAGCAACAAGGGCAGAGAGGCGGCGGAGGCCGTCTTGCGCATGCTTTCGGCTGACTCCTGAGCCGTGCGCTGGGAAAGCCGCCGCCGGGCCCGCCGGCTTTTGGTGCAGGCCCTGTACCAGCAACAATTGGCTGGCGGCGCGGCGGATGCCATTGAAGATCAGTTTTCCCGGCGCAAGGAATTCGCCCGCGCCGACGTGAAGTTTTTCGGCCGTATGCTCCGCGATGTGTGCCGTCGAACCGGAGAACTGGACCAGGAACTCGCCCTGGCCAGTGATACGCCGCCGGAGCGCATCGACCCGGTGGAGCGGGCGATCCTCTGGAGTGCGCTGGCGGAACTGCAAACCGGCGAGGCCCGGCCCGCGATAACGATCAATGAAGCGGTCGAGCTGGCCCGGGAGTTTGGCGCGGAGCGCAGTTATCGATTCGTGAACGCGGTTCTGGACCGCTGGGTGAAAGCCCGGCTGGCTTCTCGCTCCTCCCCGGACCCTGGCCATGGGGGATGAGCGGCCGGCGGAGGACCGGCTGATCGAGGCATTGTTCATGCGCCACGGAGCCGATGGCGAGAGCGTGCTCGCCGGACCCGGCGATGATGCGGCCGTGGTGCGCTGTCCGCCCGGCGAGGATCTGGTCATTACCACTGACACTCTCAACGAAGGCGTCCACTTTCCCGCCGGCGCTCCAGCTCATTCCGTGGGCCATCGGGCGCTGGCCGTGAGCCTGAGCGACCTGGCGTCCATGGGCGCCCGGCCCCTGTGGGCGGTGGTTACGCTGTCGGCGCCGTTTGCGGAGGAAGCCTGGCTCAGGGATTTCGCCGACGGTCTCTTCTCGCTGGCGGACCGCTTCGGCGTGCGCGTGGTGGGAGGCGATTTTGCGCGCGGGCCGCTCAACGTGACGGTTGCGGCGCATGGCTCCGCGGCCGGGCTCGCTGTTCTCCGTCGCGGCGGAGCCCGCGCGGGAGACGGGATTTGGGTTTCGGGGTTCCTGGGCGATGCGGCGGCCGGGTTGACGCTGCTCAAGCCCCGCCTGCGGCAGGGGGGTTTTCCTGGCGGCGCGGGCGGGGCCGCGCTCCAGCAGTGCCCGGCATGGCCTGCGCGGAACGTTGACTCCCTTGAGGAAACCTTGATTTGGCAATTCTGCTACCCGCGCCCGCAAGTGGAACTGGGGGCGCGGCTTCGCGGTATCGCCAGCGCTTGCATGGACCTTTCCGATGGCCTTGCCGTGGACCTGCCCCGGCTGTTGCGCGCCAGCGGCCTGGCGGCCGCGGTGCGCCTTGAGCAGTTGCCGGTGTCCAGGCAATTGAAGGCGTTCGCAGGCGCTGGCGAGGCCCGGGAGATTGCTTTTTGCGGCGGCGACGATTACCAGCTCTGCTTCACGGCTGCCGCATCCGCGGAGCGGCAGTTGGCGCGAATCTCCGAGGAGCATTCATTGACCCGTATCGGCGAAACGCGGGACGGAGAGGGTTTGGCAGTCACCTCCGGCGGTCGTCCCTGGCAAGCGGCCCGGGAAGGCTTTTCGCACTTTTCATGACCGGCCGGATGCTTCGGTGGGCGGGGTCTGGCCTGGGGCTTGGCTTTCTGCCCGCGGCGCCGGGCACCTGGGGAAGTTTGGGTGGTCTGGCGCTGTGGTGGCTCACGCTGCCGCTGGGTCTTCGCGCTCAGGCTCTGCTGCTGGTTTTCGCCGCTGTTCCCGCCTCGCTGATTTGCGGCAGCTGCGCCCGGAAGGCGGGAGAGCGCGACCCTTCTTTCGTTGTGCTGGACGAAATACTGGGCATGCACCTGGCCCTGTTGTTCCTGAAGCCCTCATCGTGGCTGTGGGTGGCCGCGGCCTTCGCGCTGTTCCGCTTGCTGGACATCGCCAAGCCCTGGCCCGTCAACCTGATGGAAAGGCGGTTCTCCAATGGCCCGGCAATCCTGCTTGACGACTTGGCCGCAGGCGCTATAACAGGATTAATACTAGTTATTATTCAATATATTATAAAGATAATATAAATATAATGTTAGATAAGGAAACGGGCGCCATTATCGCCATTGCGACGGCCATTCATGCGCTCAGCCCGCTGGCCATGCAGATATTCGTTCCGGCGCTGCCGGCTATTCGAGCGAGCTTTTCGGCCGAAGTGGCGGACACGCAGTGGGTTATTTCCGGATTTTCCGCCGCGCTGGCCGTGGCCATGCTGGCCTACGGGCCGATTTCCGACCGCTTTGGACGCCGGCGCGTGGTGCTTTTGGGCCTTGCGCTTTTCTGCCTGGGTTCCGCCATTTGCTACTGGGCGAATTCGCTGGCGATGCTGATATCCGGACGGGCTGCGCAAGCCGTCGGCGTGGCCGCGGGCTCCACCATGGGACGCGCGGTGGCGGCCGATGTCGTTCCGCCGGAGAAACTGGCCAGAGCAGTCAGCTTTATGACCATGGCGCTGGTGGTGGGGCCGATGCTGGCGCCCGTGATCGCCGGCTATCTGGTGTCCGCGGCGAGTTGGCGCGCGATTCCCCTGCTTTTGGGGGTTTGTTCCGCGCTTCTGCTGCTGCTGGCGGTCAAGTGGATGCCGGAAACCCACAGGCCGCCGGAACGCGCAAGCTCCGCAACCCGCCGCGCGCCGGACGCGGAACCCCGGCGCTCTCCGTTCCTGAGCGCCTGGTTTGCTGGCCATCTGACGATCCTGACCGCCATACAGATGGGCGTGTACGGGTTTCTTTCCGCTTCGCCCTATCTGGTGATCGACTTGCTGGGCCGCGAGCCCTTTCAGTTCGGCTACGTGTTTGTGTATCTGACTTGCGGCTATCTCCTGGGCAACGCTTTTTCGGGCTGGGAGCGCCTGAAGGGCGCGCGGCTCCTCGCCCTGGCGGTTTGCTGCTACGGCGTGGGCGGAGGCGTGATGCTGGGCCTGGCTCTCAATGGCGTATTCAACCTCTACTCGATCGTGGTTCCCGCCGCATTGCTGACTTTCGCCAACGGGATATCCCAGCCGCAGTGCATGGCCGCGGCCATTTCCGCCGCGCCGCAGCGGCGGGGCGCGGCTTCCAGCGTGGTCGGCTTTTCCCAGATCATGGCCGGGGCAGTGGGATTCCAGATTATTGGATGGCTGCCCGGAGGCTCGCTCCTTGCCATGACCTCGTTGATTTCGGCCTGCGCGGCGCTGGGCGTCCTGGGCGTTGCAACGATTTGCCTCAAGCCCCGGCCCGCTAAGCCGATACGACCGTATTGACCAGGCTGCCGATTCCGTCAATACGCACTTCCACCGTATCGCCCGGCTGAACGTCCGACAATCCGCGCGGCGTGCCCGTGGAAATGATGGCGCCGGGGGCCAGGGTCATGAATTGCGAGAACCATTCGATCAGGGCGGGGATGTCGAAGATCAGGTCGCGGGTGTTGCCATCCTGCCGCAGTTCGCCGTTCACCCGTGTCTGTATGGAAAGTTGATGGGGGTCGGGAATGTCGGCGGCATCCACGATCCAGGGGCCGACCGGGCCGAAAGTGTCGAAACCCTTGGCCTTGATGGGCGGGCGGTAAAAGTTCCCTACAAAATCGCGGACCGTAAAGTCGTTGCAGATCGTGTAGCCGCGCACATGCTCCATTGCCTTGTCCCGCTTTACGTTGCGCGCCGCCTTCCCGATGACCACGCCAAGCTCGCCCTCGTAATGCATGTAGCGCACGCCCGCCGGGCGCGCTACCGGGGCCAGGTGCCCCACCACCGAAGATGGATTCTTGATGAAGGGGATGGGCTCCTCGGGCAACTCCGCGAAGTTCAGTTCGCGCGCATGGTCGGCGAAGTTGAGCGCCAGCCCGTAGATCACGGCGTGGGGCGGCGGCAGCCAGTTCCACTCCTGGCCCTCAAAAGCCTTGCCATTGGGCAATAGCAATTTGCCGTTTGCCGCCACAGTCACATCCTGCGCCTGTCCATTCGCTTCAATTCGCGCTGTTTTCATGCCAGTTCCTCAGCCAGTTCTACAAAAAAGTCCTAGTAATCCCGGATTTGCCATTTCCGCATCCGAAGCTCGGGGTTCGCTCGCCTCAAGACCGCAAAACCGCCTCATTCTGCGGGAAAATCCGGCGGCGGAGCATCCCGAAGCGCCTGTCCGTGCCCGTTCCGGCGCCATCAACCGTCCCTCCAGGCCCAAAATCCTGATTCCGCTTTCTTCTCAAACCGCTCGTGCGATATCCGGGCTAGACCGGCGCCGCGACCAGGCGCTTGCCTTGCGGATCGAGTTCGATGCGTTGGTTGTGGTGCGCCTTCACCTCTTCGCGATGGGCGATGCTGACGATGGTGGTTTCGGGCAACTCCGTAACAAGAAGTTGATAGAGCTCGCGCTCGAGGGCGGTGTCCAAAGCTGATGTCGATTCGTCCAGCAACAGGACCGATGGCTTTTGCAGCAGCGCCCGCAGTATGCCGACCCGTTGCTGTTCGCCCCCGGACAGCACGGCACTCCAGGCGCCTTCTGTTTCCAAGGAGGGGATCAGGTGCGAGAGGGCGCATCGACGCAGCCATCGGTCGAGCGTCGCGCCAGCGACTTCGGCGGCGTTTGCCGGATAGCACAACGCGTCGCGCAGGCGGCCGTTTGGGATATAGGACTTTTGCGGCAGGAACAGCGCGCTCTCGACCGGGATCGAAAGCGAACCCTCGCCCCAGTGCCAGAGCCCGGACAGCACGCGAAACAGCGTGGTTTTGCCGCCGCCCGACTGACCGGCGATCAGCACTCGAGCGCCCGGCGCGATCGTCAGGCTGGCGTCCTGAACGAGCGCGCGGCCATTCGGCAGCCGCACCGTCAGGTTCGACAGTTCGACCGCGCCGGCGGCAGCTTCCTTGCGCGCAAAGCGGGCATCGCGCCGGTCGCGTCCAGCCGCTTCAAGGGCCCGTTCCAACGTCAGCACCCGGTCAACGCTGGCCTTCCAGGCGGCGATGGCCGGAAAGACGTTCAGGAACCACATCAACGCGAATTGCAATTGCGCGAAAGCCTGTTGCGTTTCCATCATGCCGCCCAGCGTGATCTGGCCGGCGAGGAAGCGCGGCGCGTTGGCGACATGAGTGACGATGCTGCCGGTTTGACTGACGATGCCGGTGTAGCCGGCGAACACGGCCTGGACCCGGACCAGCTGGTACCAGTTGAAGCGGATGAACCGGAACAGGCCGCGCAGCCCTTCGATTTCGCGGGTGTCGCCCTGGCTGAGCGCGATGGCCTCAGCGTTTTCCCGCACCTGCACCAGGCCGAAGCGGAAGTCAGCCTCGACGCGTTGACGCTCGTGCTGAAGCGCCGTCAAGGGCTTGCCGATTCGATAGCCCAGCCAGCTCGCGGCGCCGATGTAGATCAGCGCTACCCACACCAGATAGCCGGGAATGGCCGCATCAATGCCGAAGGCGGTGAATTCGAGACTCCCGGACGCGCTCCACAAGACCCCGACAAAGGTGATGGCATTGGCCAGGTTGCGCAGAAATCCTTGCGCCAGATTCGTTGTGTTGAAGGTGAGATCCCGAATATCGACGCTGATGCGCTGGTCCGGATTGTCGATGCCGTAGTCGTTGATCTGCAAGGTGTGGAATCGATGCTCGTCGAGATAGCGCGCAAAGAATGCGTGGGTAATCCAGCGCCGCCAGCGAAATTCGAAGATCTGCAGGAACCACAGGTCCAGGATGCTGAACAGGCAGATTGCGCCCAGGTTGATGGCGAGCCTTGCGATGAGCCCGGCAAAAGCAGCCGCGTCGCGATTCTCCAGCATGTCGAAAAAATCGCCGCTCCAGTCCACGAGCTGCACGACCGCCACCAGCGATAATCCTGCCGATGCCAGAAAGCCGAGGAGCAGGCCCCAGGCGAGCAGCCGATCATCCGACTTGAACAGGTAGGGGAAGATCAGGCGGCCCAGCGCTTGGAAGTAGGGGCGGAGGCGGCGGACCTCTTCGATGTAGGCCTGGCGCCGATTCACGGTGTCTTTCCGCCCGCGCCGCGAGGCGTCAGCGCGGTTGCCCGGAGCGCGAGCCGCGAGGGATCAAGCGTAATCTTTCGCGAATGGTGCGCGTCCAGGCTGGCCCGGTGGCCGATGGATATGATCGTCGTATTCGGCAGGGCGCGCTTGAGCATGGCGTAAAGCCGCTCTTCCATGGGGCCGTCCATGGCGGCGCTGGCCTCGTCGAGGAACAGCCAGTCCGGTTTTTGCAGCACCGCCCTGGCCAGCGCCACTCGTTGTTGCTCGCCGCCGGAAAGCACGTTCGCCCAGCGTTTTTCTTCGTCCAGCGCCTCAACCAGGCCCGCCAACTCGCACTTTCGCAGCGCGTCCGCGCAGGCTTCCCGGGAGACATCGGCCGCATTGCCCGGATAGGCCAGAACCTCGGCCAGGGCGCTATTGGGCAGATACGGGCGTTGCGGCAGGAACATCGCCTTGCCCTGGGGCAGCGCGATTTCGCCGCTGCCCCAGGGCCAGATTCCCGCCAGCACCCGAAACAGCGTGGACTTTCCGCTGCCCGACGGACCGCTGATCAGCGCATGCTCGTTGGCGTTGACGGACACATCGGCGCCTTCCACCAGGCAGGCGCCGTCGGGCAAGCGCACCGCGAGGTCCTTTGCATCGATCCGTTGCGCCGGCTGAATGCTGATAGACAGGCCGGAGCCTTGCCGGTCCGCGCTGGCGGCGGCCAGGGCCCGCTCCAGATACAGCACGCGATCGCTGCTGGCCTTCCACTCGGCGATGGCGTCGAAAGAGTTGACGAACCAGGCCATTGCGCTCTGCATCTGCTGAAACGCTTGTTGGCTTTGCGTGATGGTGCCCAGCGTGATAGCGCCTGCCAGATAGCGCGGAGCGTTGGCCACGGCGGACACGATCATGCCGCCGGACAGATTCGACAGGTTGCGGAAGCCGTTGAGGAAAGCGGACCGGGCGACGATGCGGTAGAAGTTCGCCTGGATGAAGTCGAACAGCTCCCGCAGGCGGTTCAGCTCGAACGGCTGGCCCTTGGTCATGGCGATGCCTTCGGCGTTCTCGCGCACGCGTATCAGGTTGAAGCGCAAGTCGGCCTCAAGTTGCTGCTGGCTGGAGCGCAGCGGTATCAGCGGTCGCCCGATCCAGTAGGCGAGCAAGGAACTGACCGCCGCGTACAGCACCGCCACCCAGACCAGATAGCCGTGAATCGTCCACTCGCGGCCCAGCAGCGTGATGTTGACAACGCCGGAGATGCTCCATAGCACGCCGGCGAAGGCGCTGATCCGCACGCCGTTGCTTACGAATCCGCCTGCGAGGCTGACTGTGCTCCGGGTGAGGTCGGCGAGATCAATGGAGATGCGCTGGTCGGCGTTGTCGATGCCATAGTCGCCGAGTTCCAGCAATTGGTAGCGCCGGTCCCGGAAGTAGCGCTCAAAAAATTGATCCGTCAGCCAGTGCCGCCAGCGAAATTCCAGGATCAGCCTCGACCACAGCTCCAGTATCTCGAGCAGCCCGATGGCGAGCACCAGCAGCGCCAACTGGCCCAGCAGCCCCGGCAGCGCGCCCGCGTCCCTCGCCTCCAGGACATCGAAAAAATCCCGGGTCCAGCCCGCGAAGCCAACCGCCGCGCCAACCCCGGATACGAGGAAGGCGAGGGTGACCAGTGTCAGGCCCCACGCCCACCAGCGATCTTCGGAAGTGTAGTAGGCCTTGGCCAGCCGCCACAGGCCGGTCAAGAAGGCGCGCAAATCCGTGCGCGGGGGCTGCGGCGGGCCCGCGTTCCGCGCGCCGAATGCGGACGCCGGGGAATCAGCCTGCATGCGTCTCCAGGGAGCGCGCGGCCTTCAGCCGGGGAGCGCGGGGGGTTCCCCCTGCGCATGAGGACGGCCAGCGCGGCCCTTGAGCCTGTTTGAGCGGCGCATCGGCGCGTGGCGGCGGCGCAGACTCAGGCGGTTTCGAGCAAGGCGGCCAGTTCGCCGCGCTTCGTCTGGCGCGCGACATCCAGCGGCGTGCGGCCTTGCCCATCTTGCGCCGCCGGGTCGAGCCCCTCGTCGAGCAGATAGCGCGCGCAGCGCGCCGCGCCCACCCGCACAGCCATGTGCAGAAGCGATTCTCCGCTGGCGCTCCTGGTCCGCAGGTCGCCGCCGGCATTGCGCAGCGCCTGGAGCACATTGAGACTGTCTTCGGTAACGGCCGCGGCGGTGGGCGTGATCTGGATGCGATCATCGTTTACCCGGTTCGGGTCCGCGCCTTTGGCAAGAAGCAGCCGCGCCGCCTCCAGGTGCCCGCCGATCGCCGCCAGATGCAGCGCCGTGAACCCGTCCGCTTCCTGCGCCCGAGCCAGTTCCGGGTTGTTCTCCAGGGCGGGACGGAGCAGGTCCATGCGCCCGAGTCCGGCGGCGGCGAACGCATCGACTTCCGGCTGGTATTCGAGCAGCGCATCCACCAGCGGCCGCATCGCGAACCGCAGGGCCGCGTTCAGAGGACGCAGGCCGTTATCCATTCGCTCGTTGACAAGGCCGGGCTGCTTGTCCAGCAAAGCCGCGACGGCATCCAGGTCGGCGGTCATCATCGCTTGGGTCATTGAGGCATCGGCATGCCTGGCCACCGTTTGGCCGGGAGCTTCGGTCGCGCCGTCTCTGGCGGCTTCCGCCGCGAGCAGGGCATCGATCGCGGCGGCGTAGCGCGACTTGGGGTTGGCGCCCATCAGCCGGGTCTTGATCTCGCCCTGATGGAACAGCATGACCGTCGGCAGGCCGCGCACTCCCAGCTGCCTGGCCGTTTGCGGCGCGTTGTCCACGTTAAGCTTGGCGACGGTAGCCCGCCCTTCGTATTCCTGGGCCAAAGCGTCGATGGTCGGGCCGAGCTGCTTGCAGGGCCCGCACCACTCGGCCCAGAAGTCCACAAGCACCGGCTGCGAGCTGTCGCGCAGCATAGGCTCGAAGTTTTGATCGGTCAACTCGAGCGCATGAGTCATGGTTTTTTCTCCTGGACTGGCGGATGGGCGGCTACCAGATGCCGATGCGCTGTTCACTGGCCTTGTGCAGTCCGTCGCCGGGTTTTACGCCGAACGCTTCGTAAAATTCGACCATATTGGTGACCACGCCGTTTACGCGGCATTCGGCCGGCGCGTGCACATCTTGTCTGATGAGGTTGATCGCCACGGCTTCGCGGGTCTTGTGGCGCCACGCCTGAGCGTAGGCCAGAAAGAAACGCTGTTCGCCCGTCCAGCCGTCAATCATTGGCGATGGCTGTCCGCCGAGGGAGTGCTTGTAGGCGCGATAGGCCAGTGTAAGCCCGGACAGGTCGGCAATGTTCTCGCCCAGGGTGAGCTGGCCATTGACCCGATGGCCCGGCATGGGCTCGTAGGCATCAAACTGGGCGACCAGGCGCTGAGCGATCTCCTGGAACCGGGCCGAATCTTCGGGCAGCCACCAATCGCGCAACACGCCGTCGGCGTCGAACTTGCGCCCCTGATCGTCGAAACCGTGGCTGAGCTCGTGGCCGATGATTGCGCCGATGGCGCCGTAGTTGGCGGCATCGTCCGCCGCGATGTCGAAGAAGGGGGGCTGCAGAATGCCGGCGGGAAAGACGATCTCGTTCTGCAACGGGTTGTAGTAGGCGTTGATGACAAACGCCGGCATGGCCCATTCGTGGCGTTCCACGGGCCGGTTTAGCTTGCTGTAGTTGTAGCGCCGGTGGAAATCCCCTGTGGCGCGCGCATTGCGCGCCAGACCCTTGGGTTCGATCGTCAGCCCTTCAAAACAGCGCCACTTGTCCGGGTAGCCGATTTTCCAGGCAACCTTGGCCAGTTTGCGCAAGGCGGTAGCCTGCGATGCCTCGCTCAGCCAGCCCGCCTGACGGATGGACTGCCGGTAGGCGGCGGTCAGATGCTCGATCAACTGCTCGATCCGGCGCTTGGCCTCGTTCGGGAAATAACGCTCGGCGTACAGTCGGCCGAGTATGTCCGGAAATGCGCCGGCGGCGGCCTGCACCGCCCGCTTCGGTCGGGACGGCAGCGCCTGCAGGCCGGTTACAGGCTGGTCGAAGGCGCTGAACTTGCACTCGCCAAGCGCCTTTGTGAGCAGGGGAGCGAAGGCGTCAATGGTCTTGAAGCGGAGCCAGGTCCGGTAGAACAGCCATTGGTCCCCGTTCCCGAGGCGCTCGGCGAAGTCCGCCGCCGCCGCCTCCAGAGCGGGAAACAGGCGCTCGATGTAATCGGGCTGCCCAACGATGACGCGCTCGAAGCCCGGAAACTCCAGCGCCGAGAGGAATGCCGCCCAGTCGAAATCCGGGGCCAGGCCGAACAGGCCGTCGCGGGAGAAGGCGTTGTAGGTGCGGTCGGGCTCCCGTTCCCATTCCGTCGGCCAGGCCAGTTTCGCGATGACCGCCTCGAAGGCCACCACCGCCTCGCCCAGCCCCTGGCGCTGCCCGTATCCGCAAGCGCCAAGCAGCTGATTGGCGTAGTTGGCCAGGGCGCTTCGCGCGCCATCGAAGTGCGGGTTGCTCTCCAGGTAGAAGCTTCGATCCGGCAAGCTCATGCCGCCCTTGCCGATCATGGCGCAATGCTGCCTCGGCAACCGGGCGTCGGGGGCTACGCCGATGCGCAACGGCGTGTCGATGCCATTCGCCAGCAACAGGCCGATGGCCCGGTGCAGGGAGGAGGCGTCTTTCACCCCGTCGATGATTTGCAGCAGGTCGCTTATCGGCTCTATGCCCCGTTCTTCCGCGTCGCTTTCGTCCAAAAAGCTGCGGTAGAAGTTGTACAGCCGGCTTTCGTCCTCCGTACGGTCGGATTTTGCGGCCAGCTCGTCGAAGATCGCCTGCTTTGCCGCCTCGGCCTGGTCGTCGAGCATTTGGAAGACGCTCCACTTGGGCCGGTCGGCGGGAATTTCAGTGCCGTCGATCCAATTGCCGTTGGCGTAATGGTACAGATCGTCCTGAGCGCGGATGGATGCCTTCAATGTGCTTTTGTCCACTCCTGACGAGGGCGCGCGTTGCCGCATGGTTTGCATTTCGTGCTCCGGCAAAGGATGCTATGGCGACTTGGCGATATTCCAGCGGCGAGGGCTACAGGCGGCTTTGGAACGCAAGGAACCAAATGCGGCCAACCTGGTCGAACGACGCTGAATTGGCCAGCAGGTCGTGCAGGCTGGTGTCGGGCCGTTCGTCCAGGATATTGGAGCCGCCCAGGGTTGCCCAGAATCGATCCCCGATCGCCCATGTGACCGATGCGTTGTAGAAGGCCGTCGAGGGGAGCCTGGGCATGCCCGGCCGGAAGGTGGCGACGGCATCGTCGATGTATCGGCGCTGCAGGAACACTGAGAAGGGACCCTTGGCGTAGCGCGCCGACAGGTTGTGATTGAATTCGCGCACGCCGCTTTCCGCGCCCTTGCCTTCCGTGACCGCCCCGCTTGAGGCGACTCGCTCGAATTTGGTGTAGCGGGTGGCGAGCCAGCTGAAATCCAGCAAACCGCCCCGGCCCAAATCGAATGCGTAGCGAGCGGCGAGATCGATGCCGGCAGCTCGAAAACCGCTCAGATTGATAAAGCTCTCATGCATGCGGCTGATCAGGCCAGTTGCGGGGTCGCGCTCGATTTGCCCGCACTCGGGGCCGGGGAAGCCGTCCGCTGGGCCGTCATAGCACAGGGAGCTGGCCTCGGTCGCCGTCAGCAGCTCGATGGCATCGACAATCTCGATATCCCAGTAGTCAGCGGAGAGTTGCAAGCCCGGCGCGAACCCTGGTGTCAACTCTACGCCGATGCTGGCGGTTTCCGCTTCCTCTTCGCGAAGCGATGGATTATTGCCGGAGACCGACACGGCGTTCGGGCTCGCAGTGAAGAAGTCGCCAGGCAGCCCAAACAGTTCGGCTGGAAAGTACACGCCAATGGGAATCAGGCCCTGATCGAATGCCGCTCGGGCCCTGGCGGCGATTTCGGCGCAGTTGGCGGCCCGGTCGGGGCCATAGTTGGGAAAGTTCAGGGGGCTGCAGAAATCGCCTATGGCGACGGGAGCGGTTCGTTCCAGCCGCGCCGTTTCCACCAGATTCGGCGCTCGCGCGGCCGTGCCGTAGGTGGCGCGAATCCGCAAGTCCGGAATCGGCGAGAAGAGGATGCCCGCCTTCCACGAGAAAACGCCGCCTACGGTGGAATAGTCGCCGTAGCGCCCCGAAGCGTCAACCTGCAGAAGAGCGTTGCCGGCGGCATCCTGGATCAGGGGCAGGCTGAGCTCGGCAAAGGTCTCCACAACATCGAAACGGCCGTCGATGCCGTCCACCGGGAAGGGGCTCAGGGCAGCTCCGCCGGCGGCTGCGACCGCGTTTGGAGTGGCCACCGTGGACTCCTCGCGATATTCGATGCCTGCGGCGTATCTGGGCAACCTGCCGAAAAAATCGAAAAGATCGCCGGTCGCGGACAACCCCAGAACCGACTGCTCCACTTTCTCCTCGATGGCCCAGGGCGCGCCGACGAAGTCGCGGAACGTTTGCGGGTAGTCAACCTGGGTGCCGAGAATATTGATGGGCACGCAGCCGCCGGCGGGGTTCCGGCACTGAATTCCTCCGCCGCGGCTGACAGCGTCCACCGCCTGCGCGAAACGGGCCTGATTCAGGTCCGCGACCTGGCTGGCGCGTTCCGTTTTGCCGAAGTTGGCGTAGAGTTCCCAGCGGTGGCTTCCCTTGTTGCCCCTGAGCCCGGCCACCGCTCGCCAGGTATCGGACTCGTTTTCGCTTTGCGCCGGGCCGAGGTCGGAAAAATCCCGGGCGACCACCAGCCTGGGCAGGCCCAGGACGGCCATGGTGGTCACGATGCCCGGATGCAGGAAGGGATTGTCGGCGCCCAGCGACAGCGGCAGCGCGTCGAACGCTCCGGGGCTGAACACCGCGCCCGTGGATGCGGCCAGGGTGTTCGAGACCTTGTACTCGACGAAGGCGCGGGTTTCGCCGAGCCAGCCGGCCGGCTCGCCCAGCAGCCACTCGCCGTTCAGATTGACGGTCCAGGACTCGACTGGAGCCGACAGGGCGGCGGCGCTGGCGGCGTGGTGCGCGAGCGGAATGCCGTCCCCGCCGCTGGCGTTGGCGCCGATCATCGTTCCCGGGTCGAAGACAACGGGCTGGCCGCCGGCGTCGAAGGTGATTTGCGCCAGCGGAACGCCGGTGACCAAGCCCAGGAAATCCTGGAAGGGCACGTTGAAGACGCCGGCGGGGGTTGCGAAGGGCGCGAACAGCAAGCCGCCATAAGCGGTCCTGCTATTGCGGCTGTCAGGAATCGGCGTGCCGTCGGCGCCCAGGGAATCAAGGCCCCACAGGTAGTCGCGCTCACGCACCCAGGCAGCGCCCTCGTCGCTGTAATGGAACCCAAGAACGACATTGCCCCGGTCGAAGTCGCGCCCCCAAAGGGCCGAAATCCGTCTTGAATCCAAATCGCCTTGCCCGGCCCCGCCGAACTGGGCGGATGCCTCAAAGCCGTCGAAATCCTTTTTCAGCACGTAGTTGATTACGCCGGCCACGGCATCCGAGCCGTAAATGGCGGAAGATCCGCCCGATACGATTTCAATCCGTTCGACCAGGGCTGAGGGGATGGTGGAGACATCCACATTAGTCGTGCCGGGCTGCCCGGCGACATGGCGGCGACCGTTCACCAGTGTCAGGGTGCGGGACGAGCCGGAGGACGAGCTCAGGCCCCGCAGGTTGGCCACCGAGGTTCCGGCGCGGGCGCGATTGCCGGCTGTGGAGCGATTGTTGGCCGTGAGCGCCGTCAGAGGCAGTTCGTCAAGGGCATCGACGATGTTGATGTATCCGCGCTCTTCGAGTTCGTTGCTCGAAATCAGGGTTACGGGCGCGGACACCTCGTCGAGTTTTTTCGGAATGCGGGTGCCGACGACCACCACTTCCTCAATGACCGGGGCTGCGTCGGCATCGGAGAAATCCGCCTGCGCGTCCGCCCGGCCGGGCAAGATGAGCGCCATCGGCAAAGCCGCGGCGCAGATGCTCAGGACTCTTGTTCTTGCGCTTGATTTCATGTTTATCACCCTGCAAATCGCGCCAACTGCCATAGTCTGCACAATACTACACCCTCCCTGCAACAATAAGGCATCCGCTTCGATTGGCGCCGTTTTCATGCCAGTTCCGTCTCCAGCCGGGCAAAGAAATCGAGGCTTTCGGGATTCGCCAGGGCCTCGCGGTTGCCTATTTCGCGGCCGTGGACGAGTTCGCGCACCGCCAGCTCGCTAATCTTGCCGTTCACGGTTCGCGGCAGGTCCGGGGCCATGATGATTTTCGCGGGCACGTGGCGCGGGCTGGCGTGACGGCGCAGCGCCTTCCGCACTTCCTCGCTCAGCTCTTCCGATAATTCCACGCCCTCCGCCAGGCGCAGGAACAGGATGATTCGGTTGTCGCCTTCATATTGCTGCGCCACGGCCAGCGCTTCCTCCACTTCTTCCAGCGCTTCAACCACGCGGTAGATTTCCGCCGTGCCGATGCGAACGCCGCGGGGATTGAGCACGGCGTCGGAGCGTCCGTAAATGATTACGCCGCCTCTTTCGGTGATTTCGGCGAAATCTCCATGCGTCCACACTCCCGGAAACCGGTCGAAGTAGGCGCGGCTATAGGCCTCGCCCTGAGGGTCGTTCAGAAAACCCAGCGGCATTGAGGGGAAGGGGCGCGTGCATACCAGTTCGCCCGGGCTTCCCCGCAGCGGGCGCCCGCCGCTGTCGAACACGTCCACGGCCATGCCCAGCGCCCGGCACTGCATCTCGCCCCGGCGCACGCCCAGCATTGGATTGCCGGTAGCGAAACAGCCCAGCAGGTCCGTGCCCCCCGCGATCGAGGCCAGCATGATGTCGTTTGCTATTTCGCGGTACGCATAGTCGTAGCTTTGCGGCGCCAGGGGCGCGCCGGTTGACAGCAGCGCGCGCAGGGCGGACAGGTCGAATTGGCGTCCCGGCCGTTCTCTGGCGTTCTCCAGGGCCTTGAGGTAGGCGGCGCTGGCGCCGAAAATGCTCACCCCTTCCTCCGCTGCCATATTCCACAAGGCGCCCGGGGACGGATGCAGCGGCGAGCCATCGCGCAGCACCAGGGCGGCGCCCGCCGCTAATCCGCTCACCAGCCAATTCCACATCATCCAGCCGCAGGTCGTAAGGTAGAACATGGTGTCGGCGGCGGTCAGCCCGATATGCAGCCGGTGTTCCTTGGCATGCTGAAGCAGCGCGCCGCCGGCGCGGTGAACGATGCATTTGGGCGCGCCCGTGGTGCCGGACGAGAAGACCACGTAGAGGGGATGGTCGAAGCGCAGCGGCTCAAAAGTTAGCGGTTCGGCGCTTCCAAACTCATGGAAAGGCGTAATTCCCGCGCCGCGGGAATGCTGTTTTCCTCCGCCAAGATTCGGCGCCAGCAAGGTGGCGAGCAAATCCGGCAGGCCCTTGCGGATTTCCTTAAGTTCGCGGCTGCGGTTCCGGGGGCGTCCGCGCCAGTAATAGCCGTCGGCGGCCAGCAGGACCCTGGGTTTAAGCGGGCCGAATCGTTCCAGCACCGCCTGAACGCCGAAATCCTGCGAGCAGGAACTGAACACCGCGCCCATGCTGGCGGCGGCCAGCATCAGCGCGACGGTTTCCGGGCGGTTCGGCATCCAGGCCGCAACGCAATCCCCCTTCCGCACCCCAAGTTCCGAAAGCCCCGCGGCAACCCGCGCCACTTCGGCGCGCAACTCCCCGTAGCTCGTTTCCGAGCGGTTGCCGGATTCGTCCCGGTAGATGAGCGCTGCCCGGGAGGCGCTCTGCCACAGCAGGTTCTCGGCGAAATTCAGCTGGGCGCCAGGGAACCATTCCGCATCCTGCATCCGCCCGCCTTCGCGGAGAACTTCCTCGAAATCCCTGCTGGCGCGAATCGCGCAGAATCGCCAAAGCCGCGCCCAGAATGCCTCGGGATGCTCGATCGACCAGCGATGCAGCGACGGGTAATCAGAGAAACCCGCCTCGCGCATGAACCGGGCCATGGCGCTGGCGCGCGCTCTTTCCGGCGGCGGGGTCCAAAGGGGAGCGCTCACAGCGCAATTATCGCCTGAATGTCGCCAGCGCCCCGCGCTGCCGAAATGAGCGCGTTCGCGCTGCGATTTCGATCACGCAACCGCGTCGCCCGGCATTGCAATGCCCGTCATGGCTTCCGCCGCTTTCGACACCTTCCGGGCCGCGCGCGCCCTTGAGTCCGCCGGCGTGGAGCGCGCCCAGGCCGAAGCCATAGCGGACGCGATACAGCATCGCCAAGACAACGCGACCAGTACCGGTCTGGCGAAACCGGGAGCGGATTCGCGAGCCGAAATGGCCGCGCCTGA
>RKRP01000016.1 GCA_007571315.1 Gammaproteobacteria bacterium | reverse complement strand
GTCAATCTCGTCGAACGCCTTCACCTCGCCGCCGTGACGCGACGCCATGATCTTCGTCAACGCCGCCGTCAGCGTCGTCTTGCCATGATCCACGTGACCAATCGTCCCAACGTTCACATGCGGCTTGGTGCGCTCAAATTTCGCCTTGGCCATGATTGCTTTCTCCTTGAGATTCCGGCGCTTGCTAGCCGGCAGCGGTGAGGCTGGCCGCCACCTTGGCGGGAACCGGGGTGTAACGGGAAAATTCCATCGAATAGGTGGCGCGGCCCTGCGACATGGAGCGCAGCGTGGTGGCGTAGCCGAACATTTCGGCCAGCGGAACCTCGCCCCGCACCACCTTGCCCGAGGGCGATTCCTCGGTGCTGTGAAGCACGCCCCGGCGGCGGCTGAGGTCGGCGCTTACGCCGCCCATGTAGCCCTCCGGCGTAACGACCTCGATCTTCATGGTGGGCTCAAGCAGGACTGGCCGGGCGCGCTTCATGCCGTCGCGCAGCGCCTGCTGAGCCGCCACCCGGAACGCCACCTCGCTGGAATCCACCTCGTGGAAGGAGCCGTCGTAGAGCGTAACGCGCAAATCCACCACCGGGTAGCCACCCAGCGCGCCTTCGGCCATTTGCTGCCGCACGCCCTTATCGACCGCCGGAATGAACTCCCTGGGAACAACGCCGCCGGTAATCTTGTCAACAAACTCGTAGCCCTGCCCGGCAGGCAGCGGTTCGATGCGCAGGAACACGTGGCCGAACTGGCCGCGGCCACCGGTTTGACGCACGAACCGGCCTTCCTGCTCCACCGCGGCGCGGATCGTTTCGCGGTACGACACGCGCGGGCGGCCCACATTGGCCTCCACCTGAAACTCCCGGCGCAAGCGGTCCACGATGATTTCCAGATGCAACTCGCCCATGCCTGCGATGATGGTTTGGCCGGATTCCTGGTCGGTTGAAACCTTGAAGGACGGGTCCTCGCGGGCCAGTTTTTGCAGCGCCACCGCCATCTTCTCCTGGTCGGCGCGGGTGCGGGCTTCCACCGCCACGTGAATGACCGGGGCGGGAATCGAGATGCGCTCCAGCGTAATGGGGCTGTCCACAGGCGACAGGCTGTCGCCGGTGGTGACCTCCTTCAAGCCCACCGCGGCCACGATGTCGCCGGCGCGCACCTCGGACACTTCGGCGCGCTCGTTAGCGTGCATTTGCAGCAGCCGGCCAATGCGCTCCTTGCGCCCGCGGGTAACGTTGAGGATTTTGTCGCCCGAGCGCAGCATGCCGGAATACATGCGGATGAACGACAGGTTGCCCACATAGGGGTCGTTGGCGATTTTGAAGGCCAGCGCCGCCAGCGGCTCGTCGTCGCTGGGGCGCCGCTCGGCCGTGCCGCCGGAGGGCAGCACGCCGGTAATCGGCGGCTTTTCAGAAGGCGACGGCAGGTAGTGCACCACCCCGTCGAGCATTGCCTGCACGCCCTTGTTGCGGAAGGCGCTGCCGCACATGGCGGGCACGATTTCGTTGTTGAGCGCGCGGGCGCGCAAACCCCGGCGGATTTCTTCAGGAGCGAGCGGCTCGCCGCCCACATACTTCTCCATCAGCTGGTCGTCGCCCTCGGCCGCGGCCTCCACCATGCGCTCGCGCCATTCGGCGGCGAGGCCGGCCAGTTCGGCCGGGATGGGCTCCTCCGTGAAGTTGGCGCCAAGGTCCGCCTGATCCCAATAGAGGGCGCGCTCCTCGACCAGGTCCACAACGCCGGCGAAATCCGCCTCGGCGCCAATCGGCACCTGCACGGGCACGGGCCGGGCGCCCAGGCGCCGTTCAATCTGGCCCACCACGCGGAAGAAGTCCGCGCCCAGGCGGTCCATCTTGTTGACGAAGGCTAGCCGCGGCACCTTGTAGCGGTTGGCCTGACGCCACACCGTTTCCGACTGCGGCTCCACGCCGCCCACCGAGCAAAACACCGCCACGGCGCTGTCGAGCACCCGAAGCGAGCGCTCAACCTCAATGGTGAAATCCACGTGCCCTGGCGTGTCCAGGATGTTGATGCGGTGTTCCGGGAACTGGCGGCGCATGCCGCTCCAAAAGCAGGTGGTGGCCGCCGAAGTGATGGTTATGCCGCGTTCCTGCTCCTGCTCCATCCAGTCCATAACGGCTGCGCCGTCATGAACTTCGCCCAGCTTGTGCGACACGCCGGTGTAGAACAGCACCCGCTCGGTAGTAGTGGTTTTGCCGGCATCAATATGGGCCATGATGCCGATGTTGCGGTAGCGGTCGATGGGCGTGGCGCGCATGGTTCTATACCGGTGCCGTGAAGGCCGAAGGACGCTCGGGCAAACAAGGGTTGGGCGGCGGCGAAGCGCCTACCAGCGATAATGCGCGAAGGCCTTGTTGGCCTCCGCCATGCGGTGGGTTTCCTCCCGACGGCGGGCCGCGGCGCCGGTGTTTTCCGAAGCGTCCATGAGTTCGCGGGCGAGGCGCTCGGCCATGGTTTTTTCGCTTCGCTTGCGGGCCGCTTCGATCATCCAGCGCATCGCCAGGGTTTCGCGGCGGGCGGCCCGCACTTCCACGGGCACCTGGTAGGTGGCGCCGCCCACCCGGCGGGAACGCACCTCCACCGCGGGCTTGACCTTTTCCAAGCCCTCCTCCAAAACCGTAAGCGCCTCTTCGGCGCTCTGCTTGCGGAGCCTTGAGATAACGTCAATGGCCCCGTAAACGATGTTCTCGGCCACCGACTTCTTGCCGCTTTTCATAATCATGTTGATAAAGCGCGACAGAAGCTCGCTGCCGTACAGCGGGTCGGCCAGGACCGGGCGGCGCGGGGCTCTGGAGCGGCGGGACATGGCGGTTGGCGGTTCGGTTCCTTAAGAGGCGGTCAGGCAGCGCGGATGCGGATTGCGTATGCCGTTCGGCAAGGGTGCTGGGGCGCGGGCCGGAGCGGTCAGCGCGGGCGCTTGGCGCCGTACTTGGACCGGCCCTGGCGGCGGTCCGATACGCCGGCGCAGTCCAGCGTGCCGCGAATGGTGTGATAGCGCACGCCCGGAAGGTCTTTCACCCGTCCGCCGCGAATCAGCACCACCGAGTGCTCCTGCAGGTTGTGCCCCTCGCCGCCAATGTAGCTGGTAACCTCATAGCCGGTGGTGAGCCGCACCCGGGCCACCTTGCGCATGGCCGAGTTCGGCTTCTTGGGGGTGGTGGTGTACACGCGCGTGCATACGCCCCGCCTCTGCGGGCTGTTTTCCAGCGCCGGAACGCTGGTCTTCGCGCGCCTGGGGGCGCGCGGCTTGCGCACAAGCTGATTGACCGTGGACATTCTGTTCGCCTGACTCTTCCGCCGCCTACGTTGCCGGTGGTAAAAAGCGCGCCTGCGACAATCCCGGAGGCTGCCTTTCCGGCCCCCCTCGATTCACAGGCATGGAATCCGCGAATTATGCGGAATTCATCCCCAAAGTCAATAAGCCGGCACGAACATAAATCCGCACGAGCATCAGTGTGCGCGAGCGGTGCGCAAGCGGCTTGGCGGTTGTCGTTCGCCTCGCGCTTGTTCGATATGCCCCTCTGGCGGAGGCGCCGTCCTGGCTCGGTTCCGCCATCCTGGCTCCAACGCTCCGTCAGAGGGGCATATCGAACAAGCGCTTTAGTAAGCGTGTTCCGGCGGGCGTGGGGTCGCCGGCGCAGAGACGGCGGGCTGTGCGGTCCTGCGCCCAAACTCACGCAACTGCGCGGCAACAAGGCCATAATGTCTAGCGCAACTGTTGCTGCGCCTTGCGCAGGCGCTGACCCTCCTGCAACTGTCGCTCGGCCTCGATCCTGCGACGGTTTTCATAGTGTTCATACATGCCGGCCACGCCCCGCTCGGCAACCACGTCATGAATCTCGAGCCACTGTCGAATCGTTACCACTTGCCGTTCTCGAAATAGCCGTTGCTCCGAGGTCGGTGACCGCAAGACAGTCCTGAGCGCTTCTCCGGCCGCTGGATGCCCCGACAAGGCCAACCCGAAGACCGCATACGTGCTCAGCCTGATGTCGTACTCCGCGTATGAATCCACGTTCGGCGCGAGACCCATCACGTTGCGCTGCCGCCAGACGCTTGGTGTCAAACCATCAGTCAGGTACCTCAGGGCGCGCTCGCTGTGAGTGCGATGCACCAGGAAACCCAAGGCTCTGATCGCTTCTGTACGACCATCATGATGCCACTGTGACAGACGCGCCGGCGCCGACTTCTCCACAAACGCAATCAGACTCCCAACCGCACGCTCGTCGCCTACCACGCCGAGCATGCCGGCAATTCTCAGCCAATGCTCCTCTTCCGCTTTCGAGTTGAGCATGCTCACGAGTTCCGGCGTGATGGATGCATCGAAGGAGGTCGCCAATTCTTTGTACGAGTTGGGGAACAATGTACCTCGAACAAATGCGCCGACATCGGATTGCATCTCTTGCTGCCCAAGTGCGGTCGTTGGAGCCGAGAGCATCAAAAAAATAACTGTGAGCGCAGGCCGCCAATTCATACAGATTATCCTAATGAACGACAGGTTGCGTTATTCCCCGTCGAACGGTAACGGGTTGCGCATGGCATTGCATTCTCTTGCTGTCACCCTCCTGGAGGTGGGAACATTCTTGTAATAGCCAAGGGAATTGGGATCCGTAGGATGGCCGCGAAGCCACAAGTACTGGTTATGTCCGTACTCGTGCGCCCAAGTACGACCTCCAGCATCGTCCACTACTATCATCCCTCCCCCGCTTGAGCAGCCAACTATTCTGTGGCCAGGATCTGGCGGGTCATTGGCGCAGTAGTTGATCGCATCCACCACATGCACACGACCGGGGACTGCAATTACTTCGTCGCGCTCTTCCTCATTGTCGATGATGCCGTCTCCCGCGGTAAAGACTGAAATGGCGCCGCTCCGTCGAAAGGTCATTGGGCATGCCACGTCTCCTGGTCCATCGTTAGTCTGGAGAATTTCGGTTGCGAACGGAAGTATCGTTGTATCGACATGGGATTCTGACAGGCTCACGCTTGTGTACCGCGAAATTGTGAGAAAAATCGGGCTGTGTTCGGCGCTCGTGTCCCCAAGATGTTCGTAGCCTATGCCGTAAAGCCACCATCCGGTGCAAAAGCGGCGGAAATAGCAGTATTGCAGGAAAACCCACTGTTCGACAAAGTGCGATCCTTGCGCTGTCCACTTGCCGTGAACGGCAGGAACAAAGTTATAACTAACGGTTGCAAGATCAAGATCGACATCGCTTCCGCGCGTAGTGCTGTCGCCAGAAGGCGATAGAGTATAGGCATCCACCAGCGGATAATAGGCCTTAGCCACCCAGACTCTGCAGAAAAAGCCGTAATCGTCCCAACTCCATCGAGCGCAAGACTGGTCACCGTAGTCGTCTCCTTACTCTCTCTTGGTTTTCGATTCTCCCTGGATCGTGTTAGTAATCACAGTGTAGTTGATTTCGGTGCGTTTCTCGTACGCAAGAGACTTCTCGCCTGCGAGAAGAATCACGACGCAGAGGGACAAGCCGGCGGCTAATGATCGGGATGACATGATCTGACAGGTTTGTTAGGGGTCGAGCACAGGGATTCCGCGCCTGCGCATCTCTTCTCGCACCTCTTCCGCCCGTTGGCACAATGAAGGCGGCCATTCGTCCGGGGGCAGGCGCCTTGATTTCGTGACCACCCTGAGGGATGGAGCAACTACCGTCTTGACATGGTTGTCGAGCCACTTGAGCTTTTCCGGCCCGATAAGCTGCTCCAAGTATCCGCGATGCGAATCGAGTAGCGACCGCTTTCGCGCATCATAGCGTTCATAAAACCCTTCAGGTTCCAGGATCTCCCGGAGCGTGACCCCATACGGCAACTACACCACGCGGCGCGGATCAATCCCGGCGGGCAGCGGGGGGCCATAGCGATACCCGAAACGGGCTTGAATCTCCGCGTCCGCGTCCTCATTGATACGGGAAAGCCGCCACAGGTAGTCCTGCCCTGCCTGAAGCACGGCATCGGCCTCGGAAGGGGTCAGCCCTAGAAGCCTCTCCTGCGGCGGAACGGATTCGAGCGGCAGCCGGTTGAGCGAAGTGTATAGCTCCCTCCAAGCGCTCCATTCCGGGGCTAGTTTGTCCTCCGGCGGGCCTTTGGTGAGCGGCAGCGCCGACCCCCTTTCTGCGAAGACCTCTCTTATGATCTTGAGATCTTCGGGGCCTAGGCGCTTGTCCGTCCGAGAGCGGTCCCGATCAGATGGCGGCAGGATAGGAATCGAATCACCAAAAATCGCCCTGACTTCGGGCGGCAACTCGTTTGGCGGAACATCACTGCCGTAACAGGGATCGGGAAAAACCAGACACATCAAGGCTGCGGCTGCGGGAATGCAGGATGTCGTTGTCCGTTGCAGTTCTTTCATGGAATGGAATCCGCCCAGCTCAGGACTTGCAATGGATACAAAGAGTATACCGGAGGAGTTTTGACGGAAAACGGCATGGAAAATCCGGCTCGGGTTGTCAGAGTCGGCGGCGGCATTGCTCGAAAGGATTGTCACGGCAATTGGGGCCAACTTTCATGGAACTAATTGATAGACGTTCCTTCTTGTTTGCGGGTACGAAAGCGCCACTGAATGAACGGCCTCCACGCCTCGCACGACCCTCCCTGTATTGGATTGCGTATCCGCCGCCAGCGCAACCCGTTCCCTGCGCGTCAGCGCGCCGGCCGCCGGGGCGAGAACTTGTTTGCGCGCAGGCACAAGTCCTGGCAAACATAGCCTCCGTGCGCAAGCGGCTTGGCGGTTGTCGTTCGCCTCGCGCTTGTTCGATATGCCCCTCTGGCGGAGGCGCGGGGACGGCGCGCGATGCGGTACTGCGCCCTTGATGGGAGCCCTTTTCCGCTACTCCCGTTTTGCGGAGCGTTGGAGCCAGGATGGCGGAACCGAGCCAAGACGGCGCCTCCGCAAAACGGGAGTAGCGGAAAAGGGCCTTGGCAGTCAGGGGCGGGTCAGGCGGGGACGGCGCGGGCCTCCTCGGGGGTTGTGGCGAGGGTGAACTCGGCTTCGGCGGCCTCCATTTCCAGGCGCTTTTCACGCCGGCGCAGGCGCTCCTGATGGTAGTGGAAGCCGGTGCCGGCCGGGATGAGCCGACCCACGATCACATTCTCCTTCAGGCCCTTGAGGTCGTCGCGCATGCCGATTACAGCGGCCTCGGTAAGCACCCGCGTGGTCTCTTGGAAGGATGCCGCGGAAATGAACGAGCGGGTGGCCAGCGAAGCCTTGGTGATGCCTAGCAGCAGAGGCTGGTAGGTGGCCAGGGTCTTGTCCTCTTCCACCATCCGCTCGTTGATCTCAAACAGTTGCGAACGCTCCAGTTGCTCGCGCTTGAGCAAGCCGGTGTCGCCCGGGTCAATTACTTCAACGCGCTTGAGCATCTGACGGATGATTACCTCGATGTGCTTGTCGTTGATGCGCACGCCCTGCAGGCGGTAAACCGCCTGGATTTCGCCCACCAGATATTCGGCCATCGCCTGCACGCCGCGCAGACGCAGGATGTCGTGAACGTTGGGCTCGCCGTCGGCGATCATCTCTCCGGTTTCCACGCGCTCGCCGCCAAACACATTGAGCGGGCGCTCCTTGGGGATCAGCATTTTGACTTCCTCGCCCTGCGCGTCGGCGATAATCAAGCGGCGCTTGCCCTTGGTGTCCTGACCAAAGCTGACCACGCCGCGGTGCTCCGCCAAAATCGCGGCCTCGCGCGGCTTGCGGGCCTCGAACAGGTCGGCAACGCGCGGCAGGCCGCCGGTAATGTCGATGGACTTGGCTTCGCTGGCGGGCACCCGCGCCAGCACGTCGCCGGTTACCACCTTGCGCAGTTTGGGCGCCTGCTTGCTGCCCTCTTCCAGTCCGCGCGACTCCTGCCAGGCGGCGGCCAGGATGGGATCAAGCACCGAGCCCTCGGGAAGCTTGTGTTCCACCGGCGCATCAGTGCCAGCGAAGCGCAGCGCATTGCCCTTGCCGTCGGTCAGGCGGATGCGCGGCTCCTTGTCGGCGCCGGAGGAAGGGCGGCGGCGGCGCTCCAGCACCGCCACGTTGGACAGGCCGGTAAGCTCGTCCATGCGCTCCTCAACGGTAATGCCTTCAAGCAGGTCCTCGAATTCCACCCAGCCCACCACTTCGGAGATGATTGGCCGGTTGTGCGGGTCCCAAGTGGCGATGGTTTGGCCGGCCTTTGCCTTGTCGCCGTCGTTAACCAGGATGGAGGCGCCGTAACTGACCTTGTGACGCTCCAGCGCCCGGCCGTCGGCATCCACCAGGGCCAGTTCGCCGGTATTGCTCACCGCCACCAAACGGTCCTCAGTCTGGTGCTTGAGGGTTTTGAGGTTTTGCATGCGCACGGTGCCGTCGCGGCGCACCTCAATGCTGCTGCGGGCGCCCGTGCGCGACGCGGCGCCGCCAATGTGGAAGGTGCGCATGGTGAGCTGGGTTCCCGGCTCGCCGATCGATTGCGCGGCTATCACGCCCACCGACTCGCCAATGTTCACCCACTTGCCGCGCGCCAAGTCGCGCCCGTAGCAGGCTCGGCACACGCCGAAGCGCGCTTCGCAGGTGATGGGCGAACGCACGGTGACCCGCTCCACGCCATGCTCCTCGATCAGGGCGGTGAGGCGCTCGTCGAGCAATTCGCCGGCAGCGATCAACTCCTCGCCGGCGGCCGGTGAAATCACCGGCTGCGCCGCGGGCCGGCCCAGAATGCGGTCGGTGAGCGACTGGATCTGTTCGGTGCCGTCCAGCACCGCCTCCATCACCAGGCCGCCGGTGGTGCCGCAATCCTCCTCGGTAACCACCAGGTCCTGAGCCACATCCACCAGCCGCCGCGTGAGATAGCCGGAGTTGGCGGTCTTGAGCGCGGTGTCGGCCAGTCCCTTGCGGGCGCCGTGCGTGGAGTTGAAGTACTGCAGCACGTCCAGCCCCTCGCGGAAGTTGGCGGTAATGGGCGTTTCGATGATGGAGCCGTCCGGCTTGGCCATCAGGCCGCGCATGCCGGCCAACTGGCGCATCTGCGCGGCCGAGCCGCGGGCGCCGGAATCGGCCATCATAAAGATGGAATTGAAGGACTTTTGGGAAACTTCGTCGCCGGCGGCGTTCACCACCTTCTCGGTGCCAAGGTTATCCATCATCACCCGCGCCAGCCTGTCGCTGGTGTGCGACCAAATGTCCACCACCTTGTTGTAGCGCTCGCCGTCGGTGACCAGGCCCTGGGCGTGCTGGTCCTGGATTTCCTTAACCTTCTCCTCGGCCTCGGCAAGGATGGCGGGCTTGTCTTCGGGCACCTCCATGTCGTCAATGCCAATCGAAATGCCCGCCGAAGTGGCGAACTGAAAGCCCATGTACATGAGGCGGTCGGCAAACACCACCGTGCTCTTGAGGCCCGCCCGGCGATAGCATTCGTTGATGAGGTTGCCGATGGCGCGCTTGTTCATGGTGCGGTTGATGAGCTCGAAGTCCAGCTCCTCCGGCAGCAGGGCGCCGAGCAGGGCGCGGCCCACGGTGGTCTCGACCATCTGGCCGCCGGTGCGCACCCGCACTGCGGCGTGCAGGTCGGCGGCTCCGGTCTGGTAGGCGCGGTGCGCCTCGTCGCGGCCGCTGAAGGTCATGCCCTCGCCCCTCACATTGATGCGCTTGCTGGTCATGTAGTAGAGGCCCAGCACCACATCCTGGGAAGGCACGATGACCGGCTCGCCGTTGGCCGGCGAGAGGATGTTGTTGGACGCCATCATCAGGGCGCGGGCTTCGAGCTGCGCTTCCAGCGACAAGGGCACGTGCACGGCCATCTGGTCGCCGTCGAAGTCGGCGTTGAACGCGGTGCACACCAGCGGGTGCAACTGTATGGCCTTGCCTTCAACCAGCAGCGGCTCAAAGGCTTGAATGCCCAGCCGATGCAAGGTGGGGGCGCGGTTGAGCAGCACCGGGTGCTGGCGGATGACTTCTTCGAGAAAGTCCCACACGATCGGCTCTTCGCGCTCAATCAGGCGGCGGGCCGCCTTTACCGAGGTGGCATCGGTGAACAGCTGCAATTTCGACAGCACGAAGGGCTTGAACAGCTCCAGCGCCATCTTCTTGGGCAGGCCGCACTGATGCAGTTTGAGCGTGGGCCCCACCACGATTACCGAACGTCCCGAGTAGTCCACGCGCTTGCCCAGCAGGTTCTGACGGAAGCGGCCCTGCTTGCCCTTAATCATGTCGGCTAAGGACTTGAGCGCGCGCTTCTTGCTGCCGGTGAAGGCGCGCCCGCGGCGACCATTGTCCAGCAGCGCGTCCACGGCCTCCTGGAGCATGCGCATTTCGTTGCGCACGATGATTTCCGGCGCGCTGAGGTCCAGCAGGCGGCGCAGGCGATTGTTGCGGTTGATAACCCGGCGGTACAAATCGTTGAGGTCCGAGGTGGCGAAGCGGCCGCCCTCCAGCGGCACCAGCGGGCGCAGCTCAGGCGGCAGCACGGCCAGCCGGGTAAGCACCATCCACTCCGGCCGATTGCCGGATTCCTTGAATGCCTTAAGCAGCTTGAGGCGCTTGGTGAGGCGCTTGATCTTGGTTTCCGAGCCGGTGGCCTCGATTTCACCATGCACCCGCTCAATGGCCTCGTCGAGATCGATCTGGCGCAACAGCTTGCGGATGGCTGCCGCGCCCATCTCGGCCTCGAAAACGGGGCCGAATTTCTCCAGCGCCTCGCGCTTGAGTTCCTCGGTAAGAAGCTGGCCCTGGACCAGATCGGTGTCGCCGGGGTCGGTAACCACGAAAGCCTCGAAATACAGCACGCGCTCGATCTCGTGCATGGTCATGTCGAGCGTCAGCCCGATGCGCGACGGCAGCGACTTCAAAAACCAGATGTGCGCCACCGGCGCGGCCAGATCGATGTGCCCCATGCGCTCGCGGCGCACTCGCGCCTCGCGCACCTCCACGCCGCATTTCTCGCAAATCACGCCGCGATGCTTGAGCCGCTTGTACTTGCCGCAAATGCACTCGAAGTCCTTCAGGGGGCCGAAGATGCGGGCGCAAAACAGCCCGTCCCGCTCCGGCTTGAAGGTGCGGTAGTTGATGGTCTCGGGCTTGCGCACTTCGCCCCAGGACCAGGATTTGATGATTTCCGGCGACGCCAGGCCGATGGTGATGGAATCAAAATCCTCGAATCCGGGGGTGGCCTGGGCCATGCGGGTAATTTCTCTCATGCGCCTTTCCTTGAAGTAACTGTTTCTTTATTGGTGCGCGGGACGGAGGCGTCCTGCCCTTGCGGAGGGCTGGACGCCTTGCCTGCCTGCTGTAATGACATGCGCCGACCGATCACCGGACTAGCGGCGGGCCAGTTCCACGTTGATGCCAAGCGCGAGGATTTCCTTAACCAGCACGTTGAAGGACTCCGGCATCCCGGCCTCCACGCGGTGGCGGCCATCGACGATGCTCTTGAACATCCGGCTGCGGCCCGACTGGTCGTCGGACTTGACGGTCAGCATTTCCTGAAGCGTGTGCGCGGCCCCGTAGGCTTCCAGCGCCCACACTTCCATTTCGCCGAAGCGCTGTCCGCCAAACTGGGCCTTGCCGCCCAGCGGCTGCTGGGTCACCAGGCTGTAGGGGCCGGTGGAGCGGGCATGCATCTTGTCATCGACCAGGTGATTGAGCTTGAGCATGTACATGTAGCCCACCGTTACCTCGCGGTCGAAAGCCTGGCCGGTGCGGCCGTCGTACAGCGTGGCCTGCCCCGACTGCGGCAGGCCCGCCAGCTTGAGCATGTCCTTGATTTCCGTATCAGTGGCGCCGTCGAACACCGGCGTAGCCATGGTTACGCCGGCGGACAGGTTGCGGCCCATGTCCGCGAGTTCCTCGTCGCTGAGCGACTTCACGCTCTGGCCGGAACCGGCGGCGGCATAGCCGTAAATTTGCTCCAGCGTATCGCGCAAGGGCCTGGCCGCGCCGTCCTGCGAGACCAGCTCGCCGATTTGCAGCCCCAGTGTTTTGGCGGCCCATCCCAGGTGGCACTCGAGGATTTGCCCGGTGTTCATCCGCGAGGGCACGCCTAAGGGGTTGAGCACCATATCGACCGGCGTGCCGTCAGCGAGGTACGGCATGTCCTCAACGGGAACGATGGTGGATATGACGCCCTTGTTGCCGTGCCGTCCGGCCACCTTGTCGCCGGGCTGCACGCGGCGCTTGACCGCCAGGTACACCTTGACCATTTTGCGCACGCCGGCGGCCAGATCATCGCCAGCGGTGATCTTGCGGGCCTTTTCGGTGTAGCGGCGCTCCATGTCTTCGCGGATTTGCTGCAAGCGCTCGCGGGCGCGCTCCAGCGCGCTGTTGAGCCGGCGGTTGCGCAGGACGATTTCAAACCATTGGTCGCGCGGCAGGTCGTCGAGCTTTTTGGCCGTTACCTTGCCGGGCCGGAAGCCATCCGGGCCGCCATCGGCGATCTTGCCCTCAATCTGCTCCCGGATGCGCTGGAAGAGATCCTCCTCGATAATGCGCCGCTGGTCCTCAAGGTCCTTCTGGACCCCGGCCAGCTCCTGATCCTCGTTGGCCAGGGCGCGCTTGTCCTTCTCCACGCCCTCGCGGGTGAACACGCGAACATTGATTACCGTGCCGTCCATTCCGGCGGGAACCCGCAGCGAAGTATCCTTGATGTCGGAAGCCTTCTCGCCGAAGATCGCGCGCAGCAGCTTCTCCTCGGGGGTGAATTGGGTTTCACCCTTGGGCGTAACCTTGCCCACCAGGATGTCGCCCGCCTTGACCTCGGCGCCGATGAAGGCAATGCCCGATTCATCCAGCTTGCCCAGCGCCGCCTCGCCCACGTTGGGGATGTCGGCAGTGATTTCCTCGGAGCCCAGCTTGGTGTCCCGCGCCATGCAGGTGAGTTCCTCAATATGGATGCTGGTGAAGCGGTCTTCATGCACCAGACGCTCGGAAATCAGGATGGAGTCCTCAAAGTTGTATCCGTTCCAGGGCATGAAGGCCACCAGCAGGTTCTGGCCCAGCGCCAGTTCGCCCATGCTGGTGGCGGCGCCGTCGGCGAGCACATCGCCGGACTGCACCCGGTCGCCCCTGCGAACCTGCGGACGCTGGTTCATGCAGGTGTTTTGATTGGTGCGCTGATACTTGACCAGATTGTAAATATCCACGCCCGGGTCGCCGGAACTGGCATCGTCCTGGTCCACACGCACCACGATGCGCGAAGAGTCCAGGTAGTCCACCACTCCGGCGCGGCGCGCCACGGTGCAGGAACCGGAGTCGATCGCCACGGCCCGCTCCATCCCGGTGCCCACCAGCGGCGGCTCGGCGCGCAACGTGGGCACGGCCTGGCGCTGCATGTTCGAGCCCATCAACGCGCGGTTGGCATCGCCGTGCTCCAGAAACGGAATTAGCGCCGCAGCCACCGATACGGTCTGGCGCGGCGATACGTCCATGTACTCGATCCGCTCGCGCGGCATCAGGGTGGATTCGTTGCGGAAGCGGACCCGAACCAGCCGTTCGGTGAACTCCCCCGCCTCGGTAAGCGCGGCATTGGCCTGGGCGATTACGTACTGACCTTCCTCAATGGCCGAGAGGTAATCGATGTGATTGGTAACCTTGCCGCCGGCAACCCTCCGGTAGGGCGTTTCCAGAATGCCGTATTCGTTGGTGCGCGCATACACGGCCAGTGAATTGATCAGGCCGATATTGGGGCCCTCCGGCGTTTCGATGGGGCACACCCGGCCGTAATGAGTGGGGTGCACATCGCGCACTTCAAAGCCGGCGCGCTCGCGGGTGAGGCCGCCGGCGCCCAGCGCGGACACCCTGCGCTTGTGGGTGGTTTCGGCCAGCGGGTTGTTCTGGTCCATAAACTGCGAAAGCTGGTTGGAGCCGAAGAACTCCTTGATAGCCGCCGAAACCGGCTTGGCGTTGATCATTTCCTGCGGCACCAAACCGTCGCTCTCGGCCATGGACAGGCGTTCCTTGACCGCCCGCTCCACCCGGGCCAAACCCTGGCGCAGGGCGTTTTCCGCCATCTCGCCCACGCAGCGCACCCGGCGGTTGCCCAGGTGGTCGATGTCGTCCACGTTGTCCTTGCCGTTGCGGATGCTGAGCAGCACGCGAATCACGTCCACAATGTCCTCGCGGCTCAACACCGAACTGCCGGTAATTTCCCCGCGGCCCACGCGGCGGTTGAACTTCATTCGGCCCACGCGCGACAGGTCGTAGCGTTCCGAACTGAAAAACAGGTTGTTGAACAGGTTTTTGGCGGCCTCCTGGGTGGGGGGTTCGCCAGGGCGCATCATCTTGTAGATTTCCACCAGCGCCATGTCGTGGCTGCGGGCTTCATCGACGCGCAAGGTGGAAGAAATGTAAGGGCCGTGCTCCAGTTCGTTCACGTAGATGGTTTCGATACGGCCAATGCGGTGGCGGACCAGAGTGCGCAGTACCTCATGGGTGATTTCGTCGTTGGCGGCGGCCAGCACTTCGCCGGTTTCGGCGTCCACCACGTCGCAGGCGAGGGTTTCTCCCAGCAAGGGATGGGTAATTTCGTCGTTCTCGGAGGCTGCCGCGCCGTTTTCAGGGTACTTGGGCAGGTCGGGCAATTCCAGCCACTTCAGCCGCGAGCGCTCCAGAACGCGCACGTGGCGCTGGGTGATGCGGCGGTCCCTGGGCGCCACCAGGCTGCCGCCAGCCATGATGTCGAAGCGGGCGGTGAGGCCGCGCAGGCGGGCGGGCTCCAGGCGCATGCGCACCTTGCCCCTGGCATCGATCTTGTATTCGTCGCGCTCGAAGAACAGGGCGAGAATTTCCTCGGTGGAGTAGCGCATGGCGCGCAGAAGCACCGTGGCGGGAATCTTTTTCTTGCGGTCGATGCGGGTATAAACGCAATCCTTGGCATCGAACTCGAAATCCAGCCAGGAACCGCGGTACGGAATGACGCGGGCGTTGTGGAGCAGCTTGCCGGAAGAATGGGTTTTGCCGCGATCATGGTCGAAGAACACGCCGGGGGAGCGATGCAGTTGCGACACGATTACCCGGTCGGTGCCGTTGACAATGAAGCTGCAATGCTCGGTCATGAGCGGAATTTCCCCCAGGTACACCTGCTGTTCGCGGATTTCCTTTACTGCGCGGGAGCTGGCGCGGTCGAAGATAACCAGCCGCACCATGAGATTGAAGGGGGCGGCGTAGGTGGCGCCGCGCAGGCGGCATTCTTCTTCGTCGAAGGGGGGCTCGCCGAGGTTGTAGCTCACGTACTGCAGCTCCACGTTTCCGGTGTAGCTTTCGATGGGGAAAATCTGCGAGAAAACGGCGTGCAAGCCGTAGTCCTGGCGTTCCTCCGGCGGCGTGCCGGCTTGCAGGAACTGCGCGTAACTGTCGCGCTGCATGGCCAGCAGGTAGGGCACCTCCAGCACTGTCGAACTCTTCCCAAAGTTCTTCCGAATACGTTTTTTTTCTGTGTAGCTATAGGTCATTCGCGTTCAATCCTCAAAAAAACTGGTGGCGGGGCTTCCTTCGCCCTTTTCTGCTGTTCATCGCGGCCGCTGCTCCTTCCAGGAGACGCACGAGTCCATCCTATGGAGCTCCTGGTGGAGGCGCGCTTCCTCGCCCTTTGCCTGTTGTCCGCCGTTGTCCTTCCTTCCGGGAGACGCGCGAGTCCATCCATGGAGCTCCTGGTGGAGGCGCGCTTCCTCGCCCTTGCGCCTGCCCCCTCCCCGTGGGAGACGCATAAACCCATCCTGGGGCTCGGTTCCGGCATCCTGCCTCCAACGCTCCCACGGGGAGGGGGCAGGCGCAAGGGCTTTAGCTGGCGCAATGCTCGGGTCTGGCGATCGGGGGCGAACTGCAATGGCTTGGCGCTTACGAACCTCAAACGCTCCCCGCAAGGGTCGGCGCGGCAAAGGCAAGCCCGCAGCGAAATGCCGCCGCAGCAGGGCTGGAGGACAGCGGCCCGCCCTCGCTCCCGATGTGGACGGGATGCCCAACTACTTGACTTCGACCGTGGCGCCGGCTTCTTCTAGCGTGGCCTTGAACTTCTCGGCATCTTCCTTGGAAACGTTTTCCGAGACCGGGGCAGGCGCGCTCTCGACCAGGTCCTTGGCCTCCTTCAGACCGAGGGTGGTAATTGTGCGCAGGGCCTTGATTACGCCCACTTTGGACGAGCCGAAGCTTTGCAGCACCACCGTGAACTCCGTCTGTTCCTCAGCGGCGGCGGCTTCTTCGGCAGGGTCGGCGGCGGGGCCGGCAACCACGGCGGCAGCTGCGCTCACGCCCCATTCTTCCTCAAGTTCCTTGATAAGTTCCACCAGTTCGAGCACCGGCATCTTGCCCAGCGCTTCCCTGATTTCCGTTCTACCTGCGGTCATGGCTTGCTCCTTGAAGGATTGGATTTAATAGTTGGATACGGTGGCGGCGGCGACCTTATCCGGCATCCGCCGGGGTATCGACCTGGTCGCGGCGCGCCGCCAGCACGCGGGCCAGTTTGGCCTGCGGCTCGGCCAGCGTGGCGGCCAGTTTCTGCATTGGCGCCTTGAGCGTGCCCAGCAGCCTGGCGCGGGCGCCGTCCAGCGTTGGCAAAGAGGCGATGCGGTTGGTTTGGTCGCCGGAGTACAGCGTGCCGTCAAGTACGAAACCACGCGGCTGAAGCAGTTCGTGCTGCCCCGCAAAGTCCTTGAACAGCCTGGCGATGGCGCCGGGGTCGTCGTTCGCAAAAGCCAGCAGCGTGGGGCCGGTGAGCGTTTCGGCGAGGTTTTCGCAGGGGGTATTTTCCACCGCGCGCCGCGACAGGGTGTTTTTGACCACCCGCAGAGTTACGCCGGCGCTGCGGGCGCGGCGGCGCAGGTCGGTCATTTCCTCTACGTTGAGGCCGCGGTAGTCGGCGGACGCAGCCGCCACGGCGCCCTCGGCTTCGGTCCGCAGGTGTTCCACCAGGTCTTTCTTCTGCTGCAGGTTCAAAGGCATGGTTGCGGTTTCCGTGCGCTGCGCTATTGCAGCTTGATGCTGGACTGATCGACGCGCACGCCCGGGCCCATGGTGGTGGACAGGGTGATGCGCTGCATGTAAACGCCTTTGGCGGCGGGCGGCTTGGCCTTGACCAGTTCGCCGAGCAGCGCCTTGAGATTGTCGAGGATGGCCTCCTCGCTGAAATCCTTTCTGCCGATGGAGCAGTGGATGATTCCGGACTTGTCGGTGCGGTAACGCACCTGTCCGGCCTTGGCGTTGCGCACGGCCTCGCCCACATTGGGGGTAACGGTGCCGGACTTGGGGTTCGGCATCAGGCCGCGGGGGCCCAGCACTCTGCCTAGCGCGCCCACCACGCGCATGGCGTTGGGGGCGGCGATGTACACATCGTGCTCAATCTTGCCTTCCTTGATTCCGCCAGCCAGGTCCTCCAGGCCCACGGCATCGGCGCCGGCCTCGACCGCGGCCTCCGCCGCTTCGCCGTCGGCGAACACGGCCACCCGGATTTCCTTGCCCAGGCCATGCGGAAGCACGGTGGCGCCGCGCACGATCTGGTCCGCCTTGCGCGGGTCCACGTTCAGGTTCACGGCCACATCCACCGATTCGCTGAAGGCCGCCGCGGGCCCTTCCCGCACCGCGCGCACGGCCTCCTCCAGCGGCAAGGCCTCCTTGCGGCCGGGCGACTCGCGGAAGGCTTTTTGACGCTTGCTCAAACGGGCCATGACTTAAGCCTCCGCGCCGGCCACGGTCAAACCCATGCTGCGCGCCGTGCCGGCAATGGTGCGCACGGCGGCGTCCATATCGGCGGCGGTGAGGTCCGGTTGCTTGGCGCGAACGATTTCCTCGAGCTGCGCGCGCGTAACCGCGCCCACCTTTTCCAGATTGGGCACGCCGCTGCCCTTGTCAACGCCCGCGGCGCGCCGGAGCAGCACCGCCGCCGGAGGGGTTTTGGTAATGAAGCTGAAGCTGCGGTCCTGGTAAATGGTCACCACCACGGGTGTGACCATGCCGGGCTCCAGGCTTGAAGTCTGGGCGTTGAAGGCCTTGCAGAACTCCATCAGATTCACGCCGTGCTGGCCGAGGGCCGGCCCTACCGGCGGGCTGGGGTTGGCCTGCCCCGCCGGGACCTGCATCTTCACCATAGCCATTACTCTCTTCGCCATAATTTCGCCTCGCCGAAAACAAGCTCCGCAAGTTCAAGCCTTGCGCACCTGGCCGAAAGTGAGGTCCACCGGCGTGGAGCGCCCGAGTATTTGCACAGCCACCCGCAGCCGGTTCTTCTCGTAGTTGACCTGTTCCACCACGCCGTTGAAATCGTTGAACGGGCCTTCCACCACGCGCACCACCTCGCCGGGCTCGTACACCACCTTAGGCCGCGGCTTCTCCGAACCTGCCTCCACCTGCTGAAGGATGCGGTCGGCCTCCTCCTCGGTAATCGGCTCGGGATGCTCGCTGGTGCCCCCCACAAAGCCCAGCACCCGCGGCACGCTGTTGACCAAATACCAGGAACTCTCGTCGAGGTCCATTTCCACCAGCACGTAACCGGGAAAAAAGCGGCGCGAGGAACGGCGCTTGACGCCGTCGCGCATTTCCACCACTTCTTCGGTGGGCACCATCACGCGGCCGAACTTATGCTCCATTTTGTCGCGGCGAATGCGCTCCAGAAGCGCCTGCCTGACCTTCTCCTCGTAGTTGGAGTACGACTGAACGATGTACCAGTGCATGGCTGCCCGGCTCCCGGCTACGCTTCGGTAAACCAGCGGGTTATGGCGGCCAGGCCCATGTCCAGCAGCCAGAAGAACACGCACAGGATCAACACGATAACCAGCACGGTGGCGGTAGTTTGCAGGGTTTCCTGGCGGTTGGGCCAAACCACCTTGCGCAGTTCCACCCGCGAACTCTGGATGAACTGCCAGGCAGTGTGGCCGCGGGTGGTGCGCAGCAGAACCGCGGCAGCCAGCGCCAGACTCAGCAGCACGCCCCCAACGCGCACCAGCACGGACATCTCCTCGAAGGCGTAAAAGGCGTATACGCCTCCCGCCAGCAACAGAGCGGCGAGCAACAGCCAGGCCGTGTCGAGCGAGTTGCCGGTTTTTATGGGGTTGGTGTCTTTCATAGCCTGTTATTGCGCGCGGGCCTTAAAAACGAAAACAACGAAACACGAAACGAATCCTGGCAGGCCAGGAGGGACTCGAACCCCCAACCTGCGGTTTTGGAGACCGCTGCTCTGCCAAATTGAGCTACTGGCCTGCTGCGTTTCAAAAGTTGCGATCGGTTTTTCGCCCGCTCTACTCCACCACTTTGGCGACGACGCCGGCGCCGACGGTTCGGCCGCCTTCGCGGATCGCGAAGCGCAAGCCGTCCTCCATCGCGATCGGAGCGAT
>RKRP01000171.1 GCA_007571315.1 Gammaproteobacteria bacterium | reverse complement strand
GCAATAGGCGGGCGGGCAGCCTGCCTGCCGGACTTAAGATTGATGCCGTGATTCCCGATTTTTCCAAAGCGCGGGTGCTGGTGGCGGGCGATGCCATGCTCGACGAGTACTGGCATGGTCCGTCGCGGCGCGTGTCTCCGGAGGCGCCGGCGCTGGTGGTGAATGTGGAGCGCGCAGAGCAACGTCCGGGCGGCGCCGCCAATGTGGCCTGCAACTTGGCGGGACTCGGCGCCCGAGTGGCCTTGCTCGGCATCGTGGGCCGGGACTCCGAGGCCGAGGCGCTGGAGCAGTCGATGCGGAAAAGCGGAGTGATCAGGGAGTGGGTCCATTCGCGGGAGCGTCCCACCGTCCGCAAGCTGCGCGTGCTTAGCCGCAACCAGCAGGTCATTCGCCTGGACCGCGAAACGCCTTTTGGCGCCGAGGATGCCGGGCGGCTGGCGGAAAAATTCCGGGAACTTGTGAAGGACTGTTCCGCCGTGGTGCTGTCCGATTACGCCAAGGGCAGTCTGGCCGATGCCGCCGCGCTGATTGCGGCCGCGCGCGCCGCCGGCAAGCCGGTGCTGGTGGACCCCAAGTCCGCCGATTTCGGGAAGTATCGCGGCGCCCGCCTGCTTACGCCCAACCGCGCCGAATTCGAGGCGGCCCTGGGCGGTTCGGGCGAATCGGCCGATGATATGGCCGCCCGGGCGCAAAGGGTGTGCGAGCTGTTGGAAATTGGCGGCATGGTGGTTACGCTGGGCGGCCGCGGATTGCTGCTGGCGCCCGCTGACGGCGCGCCGCAGCATATTCCGGCCCGGGCCCGCGAAGTTTTCGACGTGACCGGCGCCGGCGATACGGTGGTGGCCGTGCTGGCTGCGGGCCTTGCGGCGGGCGCGGACCTGCGCCGCATGGCTTACCTCGCCAATGTGGCCGCCGGCGTAGTTGTGCGCCGCGTAGGCGTGGCGCCGGTCAGCTTGTCTGCTCTTGAGGAAGAGTTGGGCGCTGCCGCCGCGCGCGAGCCCGCGGTGATTGATGCCGGCAAGGCTGCGGAGATTGGCCAGCGCCTGCGCCAATCCGGCCGCAGGCTGGTGATGACCAACGGCTGCTTCGATCTGCTGCATGCCGGGCATGCCGCCTGCCTCGCCGAAGCGCGCGCCCTGGGCGATCATCTCATGGTGGCGGTTAACGATGACGACTCGGTTCGAAAGCTCAAGGGCCCGGCGCGTCCTGTCGTGCCGCTGGAGCAGCGCATGGAGGTTCTCGCCGCGCTGGGCTGCGTGGATTGGGTTGTGCCCTTTGGCGAAGACACGCCGGAGCGGCTGATCGGCCAGGTTGCGCCTGCGGTGCTGGCTAAGGGCGGCGATTACCGCGCCGGCGAAGTGGCCGGAGGCGAAGCCGTGGAAAGTTCCGGCGGCAAGGTCGTGATACTTTCCTACCGCGAGGGCTTGTCCACCTCGGACCTCCTCAAGCGCATGACCGAATAGGGCCCATGCGGCGGCGCGACAAGGCGATCCTTGGCGCCTATGGCGCGCTGTCCTGGATTGCCGTTCCTGCGCTATGCGGTTACATGCTGGCGCGCTCCGCGCATGACCCCGGCTGGCGCAAGCGCCTGCTTGAACGCTGGAGAATGCGCGCTCGCGCAGCGGCTCCGGGGGGCGTATGGCTGCATGGTTCCTCGCTAGGCGAGGTTGGCGCGCTGTTGGTTCTGGCCGAGGAGCTGGGTCGCCGCCGGCCCGGCCTGCCGCTGTTTCTTACCGCATTCACGCCGGCCGGTTTGGCGGCAATTGAGCGCGGCTTGGGAGAGCGGCAGTCCCATGGCCCGCTGCCGTTCGACCTGGGCATCTCCAACCGGCGCTTCCTGCGCGCTGTCCGTCCGGCCCTGGGCGTGATTCTGGAAACCGAAATCTGGCCCGGCCTGTACTCCGCTTGCCGCACGGCCGGCGTGCCACTGCTGATAGCTAGCGCCCGGCTTGCGCAGCGTTCCCATGAGCGCTACCGCAAAGCGCGACCACTCATTGCCGCCGCCCTGAATGCGGTTGGCGCGGTGGGCGCGCAAACCGATGAGGATGCGCGGCGCTTCCGTTCGCTAGGCCCCCCAGGCCTGGATGCGCAGGTGACCGGCAACCTCAAGTTTCACTACCGCCCGCAAGCGGGCACGCTGGAGCGTGGCGCCGAAATGCGCGCCGCCTTAGGCGTGGGCCGCCCGGTGTGGATTGCCGCCAGCACCCATGAGCCGGAGGAACAGGAAGCCTTGCTTGCCCACCGGCAGCTCCTCCACGACCGGCCCGATGCCCTGCTGATTCTCGCGCCCCGCCATCGCGAGCGGTTTGCCGAGCTGCGCGCCCGCCTTCAGCGCAGCGGTTTGAGGGTGTCGATGCGCTCGCGCGACGGCGTGCCGAACGCGCGCGCGCAGGTTTTCATGCTCGATTCCCTAGGGGAGCTGGTCCTCTTCTACGCAGCGGCGGACCTGGCCTTTGTGGGCGGCAGCATCGCGCCCGCGGGCGGGCATAACCTGCTGGAGCCTGCCGCCTTCGGCTTGCCGGTGCTGGCTGGCCCGCACCTGTTCAACACGCTGGACACCGCTGCTCTTCTCAGCGATGCCGGCGCCCTGTTCCGCGTGCGCGACGCCGGCGAACTGGCGGCTCACGCAGCCCGTTTGCTGGCAAGCGAGGATGCGCGCCGGGCGGCGGGAGAGGCGGCCAGAGCCTGCGTTGCCGCCGGCCGGGGCGCGCTGGCCCGCACCTTAAGCCTTATTGAGCCGTTTCTTCCTCCCCGGAAGGGGCGCTCTGCTCCATCCAGCGGCTCACTTCGGCCAGGTCCTCTTCGGTGAGGATGCCCGCGGCGCTCTTCAGGCTTAACACATTGATGATGAAGTCGTAGCGGCTGCGCGCGTAGTTGGTCTCGGCCTGCACCAGATTGCGGCGCGCGTCCAGCACATCCACAATGGTTCGGGTGCCGATCTCGTAGCCGGCCTCGGTGGCCCGCAGCGCGGTTCGACTGGAAGCAACGGCCTGACGCAGCGCATTGACGCGCGAAATTTCCGAGCTGACGCCCAGAAAGGCATCGCGGGTTTGGCGCACAACGGCCCGCTCCACGCCCTCAAGGCGCTCGGTGGAGGCGCGGTGCAGGAACTTGGCCTCGCGGACGCGGGAGTTCCTGTTGAAGCCATCGAAAATTGGCACCGACAGCTGCAGCCGGACGGATTCGTTGCGGAAGCTGTCGCGGTAGTCCGCTCCCAAGCCGCGGAAGACTCGCTCGCGGTCGCCGCTGCTGCCGCTGGTGTCCGCCACAATTTCCAGCGTGGGCAGGTAATCGGAGCGGCGCAGCCTGACCTCGGCTTCGGCGATGGATGCCGCCAGACGGGCTGACACCAGGCTGGGGTTTTGCTGCAGCGCCGTGTCGATCCAGGATTGCTCCACGTTGGGCGAAGGCAGCGGCAGCGGCATGCCTTCGTCAGGCCGGGTCAGATTGGCTACCGGCATGGGCGATCCCACGATTTCCCGAAGTTGCTCCTCGGCGGTGGCCAGCGACCGCTTGGCGGCGATTTCGGCGGCTACCGCCTGGTCATGCGCGGCCTGCGCTTCCTGGACATCGGTAATGGCGATCAGGCCTACCTCGAAACGCTTTTGCGCCTGTTCAAGCTGGCGCGCTATGGCGGTGCGGTTGGCGCTTTGCGACGTGAGTTCGTCCTGCGCGCCCAGCACCGCGAAATAGGCCTGCGCCGTGCGCAGCATGGATTCCTGCAGCGCAGCCTCGAAGTCCGCTTCGCCCTGGGCCAACACGTCTTTCGAGGCGCCCAGGGCAACGATGGCGGCCCAGTCGAAGATGGTTTGGGACAGGGTGAAGCCCCATCCGGTGGATGCCGCGTCGGTTGTGCTGGTTTCGATGACGGGGGCGAAGTCGCCGGTAGGCGTGGGCGCGTAGAACAGCAGGGTGGAGCGGCTGTCGCTGCGGGAATAATTGCCTGTTGCGTTGATATCCGGGAACAGGATGCCGCGGGCCTGCGACCGGACTTCCCGGGAGGCCATCAGCCGCGCCTCGGCCTCGCGCAGCAGCGGATCGCTCATGCGCGCCCGCTCGTACACCTCCAAAAGGTTCTCCGCCAACCCCGGCGCGGGCGCGCCAATCAGCGCCGCGAGCGCGGCCAGCCCGAGTATCTTCTTCATAGGGGAAGCGTTCGCCAACATGAACTTGGGGATTCTACCCTCTTGCGCCAACCCCCCGGCGGGTTAAGCCGCGTACCGCACCAGCCACCGCAATTCTCAAAAGCAACCCCAAACAATCCCCGGATTCACTCCGGACGCATCCCAACCGGCCGCTTTTCCGCGGGCAAGGGTTTGGAGAGCGGTAAACTCAAGGGCGCTCGGGCATCCTCGACGATATTAGAAGCGGGAGAGGCCGGGTTGCGGAGCGTTCGCAAGCGAAGCCGTTACGGTTTCAAACAGGGATTGCTTTGGCGATGCGGCGCCAAGCGTAACCAGCAGCGCGCCTGCCCGCGCACCATGCGCTCCTTGGCTTTAACCAGCATCTCCTGCGCCATCACCTCCCCCGCTTGCAGGCGCCGTAGCGCACGCCCGCACAAGCTGCCGCCCCGGATATTCCACCCGCTAAAGCCCTTCGCTGGTCTTTTTTCCCGCCCCCTTGCCCCCTCCCCGCGGGAGACGCATGAATACATCCCTGTAGCTCATTCGGGCATCCTGCCCTCAACGCTCCCGCGGAGAGGGGGCCAGCAAAGGGCTTTAGCTGGCGCTGTTGCCGGGGTGAGCCTTTTGTGGATGCCGAGGGGGTTGTTCCTCCTCTCGCCGGGGCGTCTGGGGCAGGACAGCCCCAGCCGAGCCCCATGGACGGGTTCATGCGTCCCCGCCGAGAGGAGGAACAACCCCCTCGGCATCCACAAAAGGCGGGCTAACGAGGGAGGAGGCCGCGGGGCTCGATCAGGCCGAGCATCCAGAAGACGATGATGAGGATAAACAGCGCCGCCGATAGCGCCACGCGCAGGGCCAGCGAGCGCACCATGCGCGCCGAATCACCCTTGGCGGCCACCATGTGGTACAAACCCGACCCCAGGCTGGCGATAATAGCCAGCAACAACACGATAATAAGTGCCTTAACCCACATGAGACTTCCGTCCGGCGCCTGATTGCATGATAACCCCGCTGAAGGTCCTGGGAACCGGCTGGCGCCAGCTCTTGCTTGCGCTGCTGGGCGTGGCGGTGTTTGCCGGGTTGGGAACCTGGCAGTTGCAACGTTCAGGCGAGCGCCAGGCCGAATTGCAGGCTTTCGAGCAGGCCCGCCTGGCCGCACCCATTGAAGGGCTGGCTGCGGTTCCGCCGCAGGGCGATTACCTGCGTTTGAGGCTCATTGGTCGTTACGACGGCGAGCGGCAAATCCTGATGGACAACATGACGCACGAGGGCAGGCGGGGCTACCACGTGCTTACCCCGCTGCGCACGGCTGGCGGCGTGGTTGTGGTGAACCGGGGGTTTGTGCCGGCCGGCATAGACCGCTCGCTGTTGCCGGATATTTCGGTGGGCGGCGCAGAAAGAAGCGTAACCGGCGTGGCGGCGCCGTATTTCCGCGCCGGCCTGCAACTGGAACAGCCCGCCGCGGAAAATTTGTGGCCGCGCCGCATAAGCTATCCCAGCGCGGCGCAATTGCGCGCGCTGATTGACGGCCGGCTGCCAACCTATCAGCTTCTGCTCGACAGCGGTGAAGCCGACGGCTATGTGCGCGACTGGCGGCCGTACGGCCTGTCGCCGCAGCGGCACCTAGCTTACGCCGTGCAATGGTACGGACTGGCGGCGGCAGCCGCAGGCATATGGCTTGCAGTCACAATTCGACGCAGGAGAGCTTCCAATGAAGGTTAAACCAAGGAAATGAAAATTAACGCAAGGCAGGCGCAAATCGCAGCGATCGCGGCGCTGTTCGTGGCCCCCGTAATGGTGGCCTGGTTCATGTTCTATGGGCAATCCGGCGCAGGCCAGATTGCCGGCGCGCACGGCGTTCTGGCACGGCCGCCGATTCCGCTGGGAAACCTGGAACTGCCTGCGGGGGGTGATGCCGGTACTGAGGCGCAGCTTGCAGGCCGCTGGTCGTTGTTGTACCTGCATCAGGGAGCATGCGGGCAGGTGTGCGAAGAGGCGCTGAAACGCATGCGCCAGGTGCGCCTGGCGCTCGGCAAGGACGCGAGCCGGCTGCAGCGCGTTTTCGTGCCGCTGAGCACCGGCAACGATAATCGGGATCTGACCCAGGCCTTTCCCGGCATGGCTATTGTGCCGGGCGACGCGCCAGGCCGCTCCGCGCTGCTGGAACGCATTGGCCACCGCCAGCAGGGAGAAGTGCTGCTCGTGGACCCCCTGGGAAACCTGGTGCTGACCTATCCGCCGGCAGCCGGCGCGGATGGCTTGTTCCGGGACGCCAAGCACCTCCTCAAGCTGTCGAAAATCGGCTGACGAGCCCGGCGGCGGCGCCCCGCGCCAGCAGGACCGGATGGATGTAACGCATATTCTCGACCCGCTCAATACCGCCCAGCGCGAGGCGGTGACGGCGGGCGATCAGGCCGTGCTGGTGCTGGCCGGCGCCGGCAGCGGCAAGACCCGCGTTCTGGTGCATCGCGCCGCCTGGCTGGTCAACGCGCAAGGCGCTTCGCCCTGGAACCTGTTTGCCGTAACCTTTACCAACAAGGCGGCCAACGAGATGCGCGCGCGCATCGAAGCGTTGCTCAACACGCCCACGCGGCAACTGTGGATCGGCACCTTCCACGGTTTGGCGCACCGCCTGTTGCGGCGCCATTGGCAGGAGGCGGGATTGCGCCAGGATTTTCAGATCCTCGACTCCGCCGACCAGGCGCGACTCATCAAGCGGCTGATGAGCGACGAGCGCGTGGACGATCGAATGATCCCGCCTCGGTCGCTTCAGCATTTCATTTCCGGCGCCAAGGAGGCGGGACTGCGCCCGGAGCAGGCGCCGGCGGACTCCGCTTCGCACGGAGAGGAAAAGAGGCGGCTCTACATGCTGTACCAAAAGCGTTGCGAGCGTTACGGGCTGGTCGATTTTGGCGAACTGCTGTTGCGCTCGGCGGAACTCATGCAAAACCACCCCGGCTTGCTCAATCGCTACCGGGAGCGGTTTCGCTGGCTGCTGGTGGACGAGTTTCAGGACACCAACGGCATCCAGTACAACTGGCTGAAGCAGTTGTGCGGAACCACGGGCACGCCATTCGCGGTGGGCGACGACGATCAGTCCATCTACCGCTGGCGCGGCGCGCAGGTCGAGAATATCCGCCGCTACACGCGCGATTTCAAGGATGTGCGCGTGGTGCGGCTGGAGCGCAACTACCGCTCCACCGGCACCATTCTCAAGGCGGCCAACGCCGTGATCGCGAATAACGCTTCGAGATTCAGCAAAAATCTTTGGACGAGCGGGGACGAGGGAAGGCGAGTGCGCCTGTTCGCCGCCTACAACGAATGGGATGAAGCGCATCAGCTGGTGTCGCGGGCGCGCGGGCACCGCGGCGGGCCGCTGAACGAACTGGCCGTCCTGTACCGCTCCAATGCGCAGTCGCGGGTGTTTGAAGAAGCGCTGGTGGGCGCCGGCATACCCTACCGCGTGTACGGGGGTTTGCGTTTTTTCGAGCGGGCTGAAATCAAGGATGCCCTGGCCTATCTGCGGCTGGTGGCGAATCGCGGCGACGATCCTTCATTCGAGCGCGTGGTGAACAACCCGCCGCGGCGCATTGGCGATGCCACGCTGAACAGCGTGCGCCAGTTTGCGAGGCGCCGCGGCCTTACGCTGTGGGAAGCGGCTGAAAAGTCCGAGGCTTTTCTCAATGCCCGCGCCGCCGCGGCGCTCAAGGATTTTACCGGCCTGATCGATTCCCTCGCGGGCAATGTCGCCGGTCTCGAACTGAAGGAGCAGGTGGGGCGCGTGGTGCGGGGCAGCGGGCTGATGGAGCGGCTCATCGCTTCGGGCAGCGAGGCGGACCGGATTCGGGTCGAAAACCTGGACGAACTGATGAACGCGGCGCAGATGATGGAAGAGGCCATGCAGGAACAGCCGGAATCGCCGCTTAACGCCTTCCTTGCGCACACCGCCCTGGAGAGCGGCGAGGACCGGGGCGGGGGGGGCGAAGACGCGGTGCAATTGATGACCATGCACGCAGCCAAGGGCCTGGAATTTCCGGTGGTGTTTCTCACCGGCATGGAAGAAGGCCTGTTCCCGCACAGCCGGTCCATGCAAAGCGAGGCGGAACTGGAAGAGGAGCGCAGACTCTGCTACGTGGGCATTACGCGGGCCATGAAGGAGCTCAATTTGAGCTATGCGGAGGTGCGGCGGATGCGTGGACAGGAGCACCGCAACCGCCCCTCGCGCTTCCTCTCCGAAATCCCGCCGGAGTTGCTCGAAGAGGTGCGGCCCGCGCCCAACGTTTCGCTGCCTGTGCGCATGGGCGGGCTGGGCGCGCCGCAACCCGGCGCGGAAGCGGGTCCCGGACTGGGCCAGCGGGTTCTGCACCCCAGGTTCGGGGAGGGCGTGGTGCTCAATCGCGAGGGTTCCGGGGATCATGCGCGAGTGCAGGTGAACTTTCAGAGCCACGGCTCCAAATGGCTGGTTTTAGCCTATGCGCGCCTGAAATTGATATAGTGCCTCACTGTGTCGGGGCACGACACCCGCTGATGCGCTCAAAAAAATGAAAATACTGATCCTGGGGGCCGGCGTGGTGGGCTCCACGATCGCCGAGCGCCTTTCCCGCGAACCCGAAAACGAGATCACCGTGGTGGATCTCGACGCAAACATCCTGCGGAACATACATGAGCGGATGGATGTGCGCACGGTGGCTGGTCACGCATCGCATCCCGGCGTGCTGGACCACGCAGGGGCCGGCGATGCCGACCTGATCGCTGCCCTTACCGGGAACGACGAGGTCAACATGGTGGCCTGCCAGGTGGCGCACTCGCGCTACCGTGAATACGAGTCCGGCGCCCGCGCCCGCACCAAAATCGCCCGCCTGAGCTATACCCAGTACAAGGGCGTAAAAGCCCTTTTTGGCCCCAACGGCTTGCCGGTTGACGTGGTAATCACGCCTGAGGAACTGATCACGCGCTACGTCGAGCAGCTCATCCGCTATCCCGGCGCCTCCCAGGTCATGGAGTTTTCCAATGGCGGAGCGCTGTTGCTTAGCGCGCGCGCGCAAGCGGGCTCATGGCTGGTGGACAAAACCCCGGCGGCGCTTGGCGAAAATAATGTGCAGGGACGTATTACCGCCATCTACCGCGACGGCCGCCCGCAAACCGTTAGTGGCGAAACACGGATACGCGGCGGTGACGAAGTGTTCTTCATCGCCGCCCCCGGCCATGTCCGCAAACTGCTTGGCGCCTTGCGGCCGGAGCGGCAGGAAGTGCGCAACATCATGATCGCCGGCGGCGGCAACATTGGGCTGAAGGTGGCCGAACGCCTGCAGAACCATCTTCAGGTGAAGCTTATCGAACGCTCGGCGGGGCGCGCCCAGCAGGTATCGGAGCGCCTCAGCCGGGTGATCGTTTTGCACGGTGATGCCACCCACGAGGAACTGCTGATTGAGGAGAACATTGAGCGCATGGACGCTTTTGTTGCGCTAACGGAGGCCGACGAAGCCAATCTGCTGGCCGCCGGGCTGGCCAAGCGCGCCGGCTGCAAGCGCGTTATGGCTCTGGCCAAGCGGCCAGCCTACGCCTCGCTGGCCGGCCAAATGGGCATTGATGTGCCGATTTCCCCGGATCAGATCACTATCAGCGAACTGCTGCGCCACATGCGCCACGGCGATGTGGTGAAGGTGCATTCGCTGCGCTTCGGGCGCGCCGAAGCCATTGAGGGCGTGGCCCACGGCAACGCCGGGAACGATGCGCTGGTGGGACGCTCGGTGAAGGAAATCAGGCTTCCTCACGGCACCTCTATAAGCGCCATCCTGCGCTCCGGCGAACTGCTGCCGCTTACCCGGGACACCACCGTGCGCGACGAGGACCACGTCATCCTGTTCATGACCAACCCGCGCGCCAAGGGGCAGGTCGAACAATTGTTCGAGACCGGCGCCTGAGCAAGGAAGGTCGTTAAGCCATGCAATTTGCGCTGATCGGCAGCGTGCTGGGCCGTTTGCTGATGCTATTCAGCGTTACCATGCTCACGCCCGCAGCGGTGGATCTGTATTTTGGCGATGGCAGTTGGCCAGCCTTCGCGTGGAGTTTTGCCGCGGCGCTCACGGCGGGATTCCTGATCTGGCTGCCGTTCAGGCGGGCGCGCAGCGAGCTAAAACTGCGCGACGGATTCCTGATCGTGGCATCCTTCTGGGTGGTGCTGGGCAGTTTCGGAGCGGCCCCGCTGCTGTTCGCCGCCGAGCCGGCGCTGAGCTTTACCGATGCCATGTTCGAGGCCATTTCCGGACTGACCACAACCGGCGCCACGGTGCTTGCGCAACTGGATGACATGCCCCGGGCCATCCTCTACTACCGCCAGCAACTGCAATGGCTGGGGGGTTTGGGCATCGTGGTGCTGGCGGTGGCCGTGCTGCCCATGCTGGGTGTGGGCGGCATGCAACTCTACCGCGCCGAAACGCCGGGGCCGATGAAGGACAACCGGCTCACTCCGCGCATCAAGGAAACCGCCAAAGCGCTGTGGTACATCTACTGCGCCCTCACCGCGGCCTGCGCGCTGGCCTACTACCTGGCGGGCATGACGCCATTCGATGCCATTTCGCACGCTTTCACCACCGTAGCCATTGGCGGCTTCTCGACCCACGACGCCAGCTTCGCCCACTTCCCGGGGCACGGCGTTCGGCTGGTGGCGATCGCTTTCATGTTCCTCGCCGCCATCAATTTTTCCCTTCACTTCATCGCCTTCAATCGCCGCAGCCTGACCGGATACTTGCGCGACGCCGAGTTTCGAGCCTACGCGCTTACCCTGCTGGCAATGTGCGTTCTGGTGGTGGCCGGCCTGCTGATCTGGGGCCGCTACAGCAACCCGTCGATGGCGCTGATTGACGGCATCTTCCAGTCGGTTTCGATCATGACCACCACCGGCTTCACAACCGCCGATTTCTCGGTGTGGCCCGGCCTGCTGCCCATGCTGCTGATGCTGTCCGCCTTCATGGGCGGCTGCGCCGGCTCCACGGCCGGCGGAATGAAGTGCGTGCGGGTGCTGCTGCTGGTCAAGCAGGGCATCCGCGAAGTGCGCCGCCTGGTTCATCCCAGCGCCCAAATTTCGGTAGTCCTGGGCGATACGCCCATTTCCACGCGCGTGGTCGATTCCGTATGGGGTTTCTTCGCGGTGTACATTGCTGTGTTTATCGTGATTCTGATCGTGCTGGAAGGATTAGGGCTGGATTCGTTGACCGCGTTCTCGGCGGTGGCGGCCACCCTCAACAACCTGGGTCCCGGGCTGGGCGAGGTGGCGGCGGGCTACGGCGGCATCGCTACGGCCGCGAAATGGGCCTGCATCGTGGCCATGCTGCTGGGACGCTTGGAAATCTTTACCTTCCTGGTGCTGCTGTCGCCAACTTTCTGGCGCCCGTGATGGCATCCGGAACGATGAATCGCTTGCTGAGGCTGGCCAACGCGGTTGAGCGCCTTATCGTCCGCATAGGCGAAGCGGCCGCCTGGCTGACCTTTTTCATGGCCGTGATCACCTGCCTTGTGGCGGTGCTGCGTTACGGCTTCAACCTGGGCTGGATCTGGCTTCAGGAAACCATCACCTGGATGCATGCCGCGGTATTCCTGCTGGCCGCGGGCTACACCCTGGCGCGGGACGAGCATGTGCGCGTGGACATCTTCTATCGCGATTTGAGTCCTCAACGCCAGGCGCTGGTCAACCTCTGCGGCGGGCTGATCTTCCTGTTGCCGCTTTCGGGATGCCTGGTGGCCGGAAGCCTGGAGTACGTTCAAACCTCCTGGCTGATCCGGGAATCCTCGCGCGAAGCCGGCGGGCTGATATTTCCGTTTCCATCGCTGCTTAAAACCCTGCTGCCAGTTACCGGCGCGCTGCTGGGTTTGCAAGCCTGCGTGATCTGCGTTCGCTCCTCGGCGCTGTTGCTGGGCAGGGCGGGGCGGACAGCGGCCGGCGGCAAGTTCCAGGCCGGGAATTGACCGATGCACTGGCCGGCATTTGCGCTGTTCGCCTGCGTGGTGATGCTGTTGCTGGCAGGCTTCCCGGTGGCCTTCACGCTGGGCGGCACGGCGCTGCTGTTTGCGCTGGGCGGGGCGCTGGCGGGCATTTTCGACGTGTCGTTTCTGGGAACCATGCCCAACCGGCTTTTCGGAATCATGAGCAACGAAACCCTGGTGGCGGTTCCGCTGTTCGTGTTCATGGGCGTGACGCTGGAAAGGGCGCGCATAGCCGAAGACCTGCTGGACTCCCTGGGGCGGCTGTTTGGCGGCTTGCGCGGCGGACTGGGCATTGCGGTAATCGTAGTGGGCATGCTGCTCGCCGCCAGCACCGGGATTGTGGGCGCAACCGTAATCACCATGGGCCTTCTGGCGCTGCCCACCATGCTCAAGCGCGGCTACGACCCGGCGGTGGCCACCGGCGTAATCAGCGCTTCGGGCACCCTGGGGCAGATCATTCCGCCGTCCATCGTGCTGGTGCTGCTGGGCGACGTGCTGTCGTCGGCCTACCAGGAGGCTCAACTGGCCCAGGGCGTGTTTGCGCCGCGCACCGTTTCGGTGGGCGACCTGTTCATGGGCGCGCTCCTTCCCGGCCTGATGCTGGTGGCGCTGTACGCGGCCTGGATGATCGCTATAGCCGTGTTTCGTCCGGGCGCCGCGCCTGCGAAACCGCCGGGCGGCAACACCGGCGTTGCGGGGCTGGGCGCCGCTGAGTTGCTGCGCTCGCTGGCGCCGCCGCTTTTGCTGGTGGCGGCGGTCCTCGGTTCCATCATCGCGGGCGTAGCTACGCCCACCGAAGCGGCGGGCGTGGGCGCGGTAGGCGCAATGGCGCTGGCCGCTCTGCGGCGCAAGCTGGATTGGCCGCGAATTCGCCAAATCTCCCGCGCCACCGCGCGCGTCAGCAGCATGGTGTTCCTCATCCTGGTGGGCGCGTCGCTGTTTTCGCTGGTGTTTCGCGGCTACGGCGGCGACGAGGTGGTGCGCGAGTTCCTGATGTCGATTCCTGGCGGCGTGTTCGGGGCGGTGCTGGTGGTGATGCTGGTCATGTTCCTGCTGGGCTTCGTGCTGGACTTCATCGAGATTACCTTCGTGGTGGTGCCCATCGTCGGCCCGGTGCTGCTGGCCATGGGGCTGGACCCGGTGTGGCTGGGCGTGATGATCGCCATCAACCTGCAAACCTCGTTCCTCACGCCGCCGTTCGGCTTTGCCCTGTTCTACCTGCGCGGAGTGGCCCCGGCGGAGGTGCCTACCACGGCCATGTACCGCGGCGTGGCCCCGTTCATCGTCATTCAGCTGCTGGCGCTGGCGCTGCTGGCGCTATGGCCCGAAATCGCAACTTGGCTGCCGAGCGCCCTGTACGGCAACTGACCCGGATATTGCAGACTGAGGGCGTGCTTCCTCGGCCTGCGTCCTGTGCCCCCCTCTCCGTGGGAGACGCATAAAGTCATCCTGACGCTCGGCTGGGGCCTCCTGCCCCAGACGCTCCCACAGAGAGGGGGCACAGGACGCAGGGCTCAAGCGGGTCAGGTGCGATGGGCGGACTGGGGCTCAACGCTGCCGTTCACGGTGCTCTCTGCTGCCGTGGCTTTTGGCGGGCGCCGGGCGGATAGGCAAGAATAAAATTGTCGCGATTGGGCATGCGCACTTCGGGGAGCGTGCGGGCATCCATGACTTCATCCTCTTCGATAATTCCGTTGAGGAAAAGCAGGTACGCCGTCAGGGCGTAGATGGCTTCATCGCTGAGCGAATGCGGCTGCTGGTAGGGCATGGTGCGGCGTATGTAATCGAACACCGTGGTCGCATAGGGCCAGAAGCTGCCCACGGTCTTGCGCGGGGCGGGGCCGTCGAGACTGCCGTGGCCGCCAGCCAGGACATCGTTCAACTGGCCCTTGCCCTCCGCGCCGTGGCAGGAAAAGCAGTGCAGCGTGTAGATCGGCTGGCCCGCCAGGGCCGTGCCGGAGCCCGGCGGCAACCCCTCGCCGTTCGGCTGAATGCTGATGTCCCATTGCGCAACTTCCTCCGGTGTGGCTTCGATGCCGAGGCCGGGGCCTTCCTGGGCAAACGCAGCCATGGCCAGCGCAACGCTGATCATCTTGGCGAGCGCCGCGGCCGGCGCCAGACTACGCATAGACATTGGCGACATGGCCGGCGCCGTCAATGCCCCAGGCCTGGATGGCGTTGTAGTGGTACGCGAACTTCCTGCCTTTGGCGGCGATGAGCGCGTCGCGGGTGGGCTGCGTAGCGCCGGTTTCATCCATCGCCCGGCTCATGATCACGGACGGCGAACCGTTCCAGCGCCAGGCCATGCGGAATCGCGTTACGGCCTTGTCGAGCACCGGTTCCGACAAAGCGGCCTCGGCCCAGGTTGCGCCGCGGTCCGCGGACACCTCGACTTTGGCAATCCGGCCCAAACCCGACCAGGCCATGCCGGAAATCTGGTAAAGGCCCGGCCCGGCAAGCTCCAGTCCAGGCGCTGGCGATGTGATGACCGACTTCACGTCCATGGGAAAGGTAAAGAGCAGCGTCCGGCCGTCGGGCATCAGGTCCGAGTACTTGGCGGTTTCGTCCCGGGTCATGGCAGGCGCGGCGGTCACCTTGATTCGCCGCAGCCACTTGACGCTCATGTTGCCTTCGTATCCGGGAAGAAAAAGCCTCACGGGATAACCGTTGTCGGGCCGCAGGCGTTCGCCGTTCTGATAAATCGCAAGCAGCGCATCATCCATGGCCTTGGCCAGCGGGACGCTGCGGCTCATCGCCGCGGCGTCGGCGCCTTCGGCCAGGATCCATTGCGCGGCTGGATCCACGCCGGCTTCATCCAGCAGGATCGACAGCGGCACCCCGGTCCACTCGCTGCACGCCACCAGGCCGTGGAGCTCTCCGCAGGTGGCGTTGACGGGCTGTTCAGGCAGCCCGGCCAGATAGCTGTTGCCCGAGCACTCGATGAACTGGGTGCGCGAAACCATGGGGTAACGCGACAGCGCGTCCATGTCGAAGAACAGGTCGCGCTTCACCAACCCGTGAATCAGCAACCGATGCCGGCCCGGATCGATATTCGGAATGCCGCTGTGGTGGCGCTCGAAATGCAGAGGATTCGGCGTAATCATGCCCTCCAGCGCTTCCAGCGGAGTCCAGGAACCCCCCGCGCCATCCGTGCCCTTAGCGGACAGCGGACGGCGCTGGACGTGATCTTCGTACGGCGACCGGCTGCCGTAACCGCTCAGGGCCCGGCCCGGCGCCCGCATCCAGGGAGGCCGCTCTTTCGCCTGCGCTGCCGTCATCAGCCCCAGCGAACCCGCGCCCAGCGCCGCCGCGCCTCCCTTTAGAAACAGGCGCCGGTGCAGCAAACCATTGCCGCCCGCGGGTTCGAGTTCTTTGGGCATCCGTTCGGGCATCACTTTAGCCGGGCCGATAGTACCCGATGCAACATAGACCCTAGTGTGGCGTCCCGTAAATAACTGTCATTGAGATGCGAGTCCTGTTTTCTTCCTGGCAAGGCGCGACGACGCGGTGTGGCCGGCCCCACACAAGGAGGAGCAACGCCGCCAGGGAGGAAAAAGGGCCGCAGATTAGGGCAGTTATTTACGGGACACCACACTAGAATACGCCGCTGAGTTACAGCATTGCGGAATTGCTTGCAGGGATGACGGCTAAAACGAAGAAACTCAAGGCAGCGGTGGAAGCATACTTCGCCGGTTTGCGCCGGATTCGGCAGTCAGGAGCGGCGACAGGCGAGCGATCCACTTATACGCCGCTTGCGAACCTGCTGAGCGCCGTCGGCGCAACACTCAAGCCAAAGGTGCATTGCCTGGTCGAGCCATCCGACCAGGGCGCTGGTCATCCAGACTTGTATCTCTACACCGAGAAGCAGGGACCGAAAGGCCGTCAGCGCAAGTACCAGACACCGGATCGCGGCGTAGTCGAAGTAAAGGCGCCGGATGAAGACACGAAGGCGCAGGCTGTTCGGGATCAGGTAAACCGTTATTGGCAGCGCTACCGGCTGGTGCTCCTTACAAACCATCGCGAGTTTGAGCTAGTCGGTCAGGGCGTAGCCGGAGAAGAGGTCACGCTTGAATTCTTCCAACTGGCCGACAACGAAGAGGCGCTCGACCTTGCCTTGGAGAAGCCACGCGCGCTTGCCAACAAAGTCGGTGCCGGATTGATCGAATACCTGTGGCGGGCGCTGTCCTGCAAGGCCGCGCTGACCGAACCCAAAGATCTGGCCCGGCTGCTGGCTTCCTACGCCCGCGACGGACTTGAGCGGGTCGAGCAGGCGGGCGATGCGCCCGCGCTCAAGGATGTCCGCTTGGCGCTCGAAGAAGCGCTCGGAGTGAGCTTTGAAGGCGAACCCGGCGACCATTTTTTCCACTCGACCCTGGTGCAGACGCTGTTCTACGGAGTGTTTTCCGCCTGGGTGTTGTGGACGCGCTCGAATCCACCGGTTGATGCAACGTTCCGGTGGCAGGACGCGGCCTGGCATCTCCGCGCCCCGGTACTGCAGGCCCTGTTCCACCAGCTTGCCAACCCGATGCGATTACAGCCGCTGAGGCTGGTCGAAGTTCTGGACTGGACAGGCGCCGCGCTAAACCGCGTGGACAGGCCGGAATTCTTCAAACGTTTCAATCAGGGCGAGGCCGTGCCTTACTTCTACGAGCCGTTTCTCAAGGCCTTCGACCCTCAACTCCGAAAGCAATTGGGTGTCTGGTACACGCCCAGGGAAGTCGTGGAATACATGGTGGCCCGCGTGGACCAGGCCTTGAAGGACGACCTCGGCATCGCGGACGGGCTGGCTGCGGACAACGTTTATATACTCGATCCCTGCTGCGGCACCGGCGCCTACCTCGCCGAAGTGCTCCGCCGCATCGGCGCCAACCTCCAGAGCAAAGGGCTTGGAGCGCTCGCAGGCTCAATGGTGAAACGGGCCGCCCTGGATCGCCTGTTCGGCTTCGAGATCATGCCGGCGCCGTTTGTCGTGGCCCACCTTCAAGTCGGTCTGACCCTGCAGGATCTTGATGCCTCTCTGGCCGAAGACGGTCCCGAACGAGCCGGTGTATATCTCACCAACGCGCTGACCGGATGGGAGCCCGCCGACAAGGAAAAACAAGTTGTGGCCTTCCCGGAATTGGAAGAGGAACGCGACAAAGCCAACAAGGTGAAGCGTGACCGCCCCATCCTCGTGATCCTGGGCAACCCTCCCTACAACGGTTTTGCCGGAATGGCCATGGAGGAAGAACGGAAGCTGTCGAACGCATATCGAGAAGTCCGGAGTGTGCGCGCCCCCCGCGGCCAAGGCCTGAACGACCTGTATGTCCGATTCTTCCGCATGGCGGAGCGGCGCATTGCGGAGAAAACGGGCCAGGGAATCGTCTGTTTCATTTCCAACTATTCCTGGCTGGACGGCCTGTCCTTCACCGGAATGCGGGAACGTTATCTTGAGGCATTCGACGCAGTGCGGATCGACTGCCTGAACGGCGACAAGTACAAAACCGGAAAGGTGGCCCCGGATGGCTCGCCTGATCCCAGCATCTTCTCGACGGAGAGCGATCCGGTTGGTATCCAAGTCGGCACCGCCATCGCAACGCTAATCCGCAAGGAGGACCATGCGCCTGCCCGTACGGTTGACTTCCGACACTTGTGGGGACAAGGAAAGCCTGCGGAGCTGACCGCAACGGCGGAGGCCGATCCGATAACACTCTATGACGGGATAGAACCGATCCTGCCGCTTGGACTGCCCTTTGCGCGAATGGAAGTGAGCGAGGGTTGGTTCGACTGGCCTTCCCTGCCTGATCTGTTTCCGGCATCGTTCCCGGGAGTCAATACCAGCCGTGACGGCTTCCTCGTCGATGTCGATGCCGACCGGCTGAAGGCGCGGGCCGGCGATTATTTCAATGCAGGGCTGAGCCACGAGGAAGTTGCGCGCCGTTATCCGGGGGTCATGAAGTCCACGGCTCGCTTCAAAGCCCGTGTCGCGCGCGATGCCCTGTTGCGGCGAGGCGGTCCCGATGAGTCCGGGTTCATTCGCTTCACCTACCGGCCCTTCGACAACCGCTGGCTGTATTGGGAGAAGGACACGAAACTGCTGGACGAAAAACGCCCCAGCTACCGACCACATGTTTTCAAAGGGAATTTATGGCTATCCGCCGCACAGCATCTGAGAAAAGGCTCGGAAGAACCGCAAGCATACGCTACCGAACACATGGGATCGATGCATTTGATTGAGCGCGGCGCTCTGATGTTTCCTGCCTGGCTTCGCGGAATCGGCGACAGCGACAACGAAAAGCGAAGCGCCAATCTCTCAGCCATGGCGCAAGACTATCTCGACTCCCTGGGTCTCGGCGTTGAGGATCTGTTCCACCATGTGCTCGCCACGCTGCACGATCCAGCCTACCGGGAGGCCAATGCGGGGGCGCTGCGCATGGAATGGCCGCGCATCCGGCTGCCTGGCTGGCCGGCCGGCGAAGATGAAGGCGCAGCGGCGGCGCTAGCCAAGTCGGCGAAACGCGGACGAGAACTTGCGGCGCTGCTTGACCCCGACACACCCGTTCCCGGCATTACGCAAGGCGATTTGCGCCCGGAGGTGGCCGCAGTAGCGGTTCCTTCCACCAGGGGCGGATGCAACATGACAACCAACGACTTTGCGGTGGCTTCCGGCTGGGGTCATTTCGGAACCGGCGACGCTGTGATGCCCGGCAAAGGTCGTGCTGTCGAGCGTCCCTTCAATCCGGAAGAACGCAACGACATGGGCGATGACCTGCCAACCCTCGGCGAAACGACCTTCGACATCTACCTCAATGCCAATGCCTATTGGCGCAACATCCCGGCCGCCGTCTGGAACTACAAGCTCGGCGGCTACCAGGTGCTCAAGAAATGGCTCTCCTACCGGGAACAAAAAATCCTCGGCCGCCCACTGCGTTTGGAAGAAGTGAAATACTTTTCCGAAATGACCCGGCGAATATCAACGATCCTTACAACTTCCTGATATTCACCTCAGATAAAGATAGATGCGTCTTCAGCGAAATTGAATGTTCAAGCCGGCTGGCACGCAGGACTATCTACCCATCTCATGAATTCTGCTGGCAGGTCTTTGTGAAACAGGCAAAGTGGTTGAAGAGAATGTTCACATGGTCTCGACGGACGGCAAGTCCACCGGATCCACCGTCTGCATCACCGGCCCGGCGGGCGTGGGGAAAAGCGCCTTCGCCAACGCGCTGAAAAAGCGAAAGAAGCTCGGCGATTACACAGTCCACTGCGTGGAGATCGACAAAAGCAGCTTGCACCACCCCGGGTGCGTTCTCGCGGCATTCGCCAACCAAATCGAAGATTTCACATTCGGCGCGCCTTTTTACGAGAGGCTGAGCGGCTTTGGCGTCGGGGTGTCCGCCGTCGGAGCCGGCGGCAATATTTCTTTTTCCTGGGAGCCCCGGTCAAAACCGCCGTTCACGACCTTCCCCGAGGATCTTTTCCGGGAAGGCGCGAAAAAGCTGCTCGCCAAAGGCCACGCTTTCATATTGATTGTCGATGAGGCGCAAAGGCTCAAGCCCACCCCGGGCGGCCCCGCCAATGATTTGCTCTCCAACCTGCACCATCAGCCCGTTAACGCGCCGATCGTTCCGGTTCTGCTTGGCCAGCCCGGCACGCAGCAAGAAATCAAAGACACGATTTCAGCGTCCCGCTACTCGGATGGCAACGAGCCCTTCATGGTGGGGCTGGACGAAGAAGACCGAAGGAAATATGTTGAAAAGATGTTCGGCTGGCTGGAAATCGAAGGAACGCCGGAGCAGCGCGAGGCGCTTGGGCAGTGGATCCTCGCGGAGTGCGGGGGCTGGCCGCACCATTTATCCAACTGCATGAAAGCCATTGCCAAAGAACTCTATGAAGCGGAGTCAATGAACATCGGGGACATGAACACGGACTCCCTTCAAAAAGAACTGCGCGAGCGGCGGATAAGGTATTACCGAAGCAGGATCAATAGCCAGGGCCCGGTGGAAGTTGCCCAAAAGGCGGCGCTGAAAGTTATAAGAAAATGCCCGGTGGCGAACCTCTACGAAAATGCCGCTCAAGCCCTTGAAAAATACCCGCCCCGCGAGCCAGTCCTGCCTTCGGAACTGAAGAACGCCCTGCTGATGAGCGGGCTCGTGGCCCGATTCGGTATTGACCAGCACATTTGCCCCATTCCCAGCATGGCGCAATACCTTGAAAGAATGAGTTTCACAGCGGCTTCGGAACTCCCGGATCTGCATGCTCATGGCGATGCGGCGGCTGAGCACGGCGAGTAGCCTTGTTGCGGGGATGTCGAATCGGCAGGGCCGCGAAGTTCCGAGAGGCATCACCAAGGCGACGACGCTTAAACCCACTTCAACTTCGGCCGACAATCTTACATGATGAAGCAATGCCACAATACGGCGTTGGTCACTTAGCAGGAAAACGGTTTTATGAGTTTCGGTCAGCGAATGCCGCCCGCTCCAGTTTCATCGAATGAGATGCATTTGGTGAGCACTGCGGTCAGAAGCGGGG
>RKRP01000180.1 GCA_007571315.1 Gammaproteobacteria bacterium | reverse complement strand
AGGTCAAAGCCGGCGTCGATTAGCGCCAGCTGCGCCTGACGCAAGCTGCGCTCGGCGTTTTCAAGGCTCAGGTTGCGCTCCTGCACCTGCAGCATGAGGTGGCGCAACTCGCCGCTGCCAAAGGTGTCCCACCATTCTTCTCCGGGCCACTCGCCGGTTGCGGCCGCGCCCCAGTCCGGCGGTGCGTCCCCGTCCAGCGCGGGCATGGAAACCGTAGAACAGGCCACCAGCGCCATGGCTGCCAGCAGCGGCGCAAGGGGCAGCATTCCTGCCGTGATTTTCAGGTTCCCTTTCAGGCCGACGGGTTCCCAACTCACCTTTTGCATTTCTCTTCCTCGTTCAGATTTGCCGATATTACGCCCGCAACGCCGCGACCGGGTCCATTCCTGCAGCCCGCCGAGCCGGCGCAAAGCCGAATATCACGCCCGTCAACGTGGCGCAGGACAGGCCGATTAACAGGATCCACGGCGTAAACGCCACTACCTCCGCGGGCGCAAAACTGTTCGCCAAAGCCCCCAAACCTATCGCCCCGATCAGCCCGGCGCAGCCGCCCAGCGCCGCAACCATTGCAGCCTCGCAGATGAACTGCATCAGGATGTCGCGCTCGCGCGCGCCGATGGCCATGCGCAGCCCGATTTCGCGGGTGCGTTCGGCCACCGAGGCCAGCATGATGTTCATTACGCCAATGCCGGCCACCACCAGCGAAATACTTCCGATGGCGCCGAACACCAGGCTCACAATCCGGCCGATATTGTTCTGCACCTCCAGGAGTTGCGCCTGATTGTCGATTCGAAACGCGCTTCCCCCGTGCCGGCGGCTCAGCAGCGCCTCAATCGCATTCTGCACCGTCTCGATCTGATCCGTATCCGCTGCGACAACCTGAATCCAGTCCAGGTTGTCGCGGCCAAACAATCGCGCCGCGCCGGTCCTAAGCGGCACATAGGCGGACCGCTGCTCGGGGGCGAAAGCGCCAAACGCGCCCTCATACCGCTTGAGCACGCCGATTACCTGGTACGGCGCGGCGTTGATCAGGATGTACTCGCCCACCGCCCGGGCGCGTTCGCCAAACAGGTTGCCCGCCAGCATACCGCCCAGAATGACCACCGGGGCATAGCTTTCGCTGTGCGCTTCGTCGAAGAATGCGCCCTCCGCCAGCAGCAGCCCACGCTCCTGCATCGCCTGGCCGGTGGTGGCCGTAATGCGCGCGGATTCACTGTTGTCCCGTCCAACCAGATTCCCGCCGCCGTTCATTTCAGGCGCCACTGAAAGCAGGTTGGGGATTTGCGAACGGATCGCTTCCGCGTCACTCAGGGTGAGAGGCCTGCTGGCTTCGTCGAACCGGGGGCTGATCGTGATGCCGGCGCCGCCGAGTTGCTGAAAACTGTTCAGTATCGAGTTGCGCATGGCCTGGGCCACGCCCAGCATTGCGGTAACCGAGAACACCCCGATCACAATGCCCAGCAGCGTAAGCGCAGTGCGCGACTTGTTGCTGCGCAAGGTGCGTCGCGCCGTTTGCGCACTTTCCATTAGCGACGCCACCGGCGCCTGGATGCGCGGCGAGCGAGCGGGCGCGGCCGGCGCCGCGGAAGCTCGCCCGCGCTGCGTTCGCGCGCCCGTGTCGTTCACGACCCGGCCATCAAGCAGCTCGATGCGCCGGTGCGCGTGGCGGGCCACGGCCGGGTCGTGAGTAACCAGAATCACCGTGCGTCCGCGCTCCGAGAGCGCCGCCAACTGCGCCATGATCTCCTTGCCGTTGCGCGAATCCAGCGAGCCGGTGGGTTCGTCCGCCAGCACGACTTCCGCGCCGTTCATCAGCGCCCGCGCAATAGCCACTCGCTGCTGCTCGCCGCCCGACAATTCGTTGGGATGGTGATCGGTGCGATGCGACAGACCCAGTCTCGATAGCAGTTCTGCAGACCGGTCCCAGCGAGCACGCTTGCCGGTTCCCGAGTAAATGGCGGGCATCTCGACGTTCTCCTGCGCCGTAGCCATGCGCAGCAGGTTGTAGTTCTGGAACACGAATCCGAAGGCTTCACGCCGCAGGCGGGCGCGGTTGTCCGCCCCGAGCGCGTGAACCGGCTGGCCCTTGTAGAAATACTCGCCGCCGCTTGGCCGGTCGAGACAGCCGATGATGTTCATCAGCGTGGTCTTGCCCGAACCGGACCGGCCCATCACCGCCACGAACTCGCCGGCGTATATGTCCAGCGTCACATCCTTCAGCGCGCCCACTTCGGCGCGCCCGGCGCGATACCGCCGGCTAACGTTCTCCAGCGCAATCAGCGGCGGGCTGTTGCGCTCCATCAGCGGCCGAAGAAGGTTGGAACGTCAGGCATACGCGGCTGCGGCGTTCCGGTCACCACCCGCTCTCCTTCCGCCAGACCCGACCGCACCTCCACTTCCACGTCGTTGCCCGCTCCCACGCTCACGGTTCTCGCTTGCGGCTCGCCGCCGGAGCCCATCACCTGAACCGTGGCCGTCCGCTCCGGGAACGGGGACGGCGCTTGGCCGCGATCTTCATCATTACCGGTTCCAGAAGCCGCCGCTTCGGTCCGCGCCGGGAGTTCCTGCTCCTGCTCCTGCAACGGCCCCGGCGCGTTGGCGCCAGCCTGTTGCGCATACTGACCCGCCGCGCTCATTGGCCCGTCTGAGAACATGAGCGCGCCTCGCGGCACTTTGAGAACGTTGCGCGCGGCCTCCACCACGAAGAACACCTTGGCGGTCATTCCCGGCAGCAGCGCGCCCTCGGGATTTTCCACTTCCATCAGCGCGTCGAACTGCGCCAGGCCGCCCGCTCCCACCGGTCCCTGCGGGATGGGCGATATCTCCTTGAGTTTTCCCCGCCAGCGCCGCTGACGATCCGCCGGAGTGTTGAAGTAGGCTTCCATCCCAACGCTCAGATGGCGCATGTCCGCTTCCGACACCCTGGCGCTTACCGTAATGGTGCGCAGGTCGCCAATCCGCAGAATCACCGGCGCCGTCTGCATCGCGTTGAGCGTTTGCCCTTCCTGCGCAATGATGCTTACGATCGTGCCGTCGGCCGGCGCCGTGATGCGGGTAAAGTCCAGCATCGCCCTGGCCTCCTCCACGCCGGCCTGCGCCTGTTCGATTTGCAGCAGATGGCGCGCCAGGTTGGTCTCCGCTTGCGCCAGACTCACCACTGCCCGTTCATACTCCACTTCGGTGGTGGCCTGCGCCTGCATCATGCGCTCCTGACGCTTGAGGTCGCCGCGAGCCAACTCCAGGGTGGCCTCCTGCGAGGACGAAGCCGCCAGAAGGCTCTCCAGATTGGCCTCCGCCGAAGTCACGCGGGTTTGCGCAATGAAGTCGTCAATCTCCGCTAACAAATCGCCTTCGGATACCAGGTCGCCAAGCCGCACGTGCAGCTTCTTCAACTGCCCCGACACCTGCGCCCCCACATCCACCAGACTGCCCGCCTCCAGCTTCCCGGAGGCCGCAATCAACCGCTCGATATCACCCCGCACGACCGGAGCCGTGGTGGGTGGAGGCGGCGGCTCCTCGCCCTGTGGCCAGAGGAACCACGCGCCAACGGCCGCAATCGCCGCCAGCGTGATTGCCTTGCCGCGATTGTTCCGCAGCCACGCCGGAATGGCGCCAAATCTGCGTGTCAGGCCCATGGCCGCTTCATCCGCAGCACCATTGCGCCAGTCAGGACCGGTTGGACCCCTGCTTCCGGCTAATAAGGCGCTGGCCGCCCGCTTCGAACCACGAGAGTGCGAGCGATCTTGTCATGCTAGCCCTGATTTCTCTTGTCGAGCGCCACCCAGATGAAGCCCAGACCCAAAGGCAGCCCGGAGACGATATATCCCAGGTAGCGCACGACACATTGCAGCGGCGAAGCCGGTTCGCCGGTTTTCGCATCCACAATCTTCACCTTTACAAGCATCTTGCCGAGCGTGGCCGACGTGAGGATCCAGAAGCCCACGAAGTAAGCGGCGGGCAAAATCCAGTTGAAGAAGATGCGCTCGCGGGTCATGCCTTGGGCCGCTCCTTCCATCGCCCATTCCATATAGCCTTGCCCGTACAGCAAGCGCACGGCGAGCAACGTAACGCCGAAAATGACGACGCTGTCCAGGATCATCGCCCCGCATCGAATCCAGAACCCGCCGTACCGCAGATTCGCCGCCTCGCCATCACTCACGCCCTTCCTCCCTTCAGCCTGCGAGCCAAAACGCAAGCTTCGACTATACACCGTGTCATCGAATTGGGACCCTCCTCTCGGCGTAGGTCATGTCCGCCCAGGCAATAAAGCCTTGCGAGGTGCGGTTGCGGCCGCGCCCGCCAGCAGGAATACCAGCAAGCGCCCTAACCAGGCCGTATAGGCCATTACTTCAGAAAGGTGTCAAGAGACAATTTGTTCCGCACCAAATGCCACGTATCCTTGTGCAACTTTCGGGCGGAACGGAATAGCAAAGGCAGAAGAAGAAACCGAAGCGCCGACACCACAACAGTACTCCCCGCCGCCAGAAGATGACTATCCCAACGCCACAACGTCAAAAAGTACACCATCGCCACAATAAAAGGCACGCTAATCCACTCGCTGATAGTCACGAGTCGGAATCGTCTCAAATGCCGTCGGCGTTCGGCTTCAGATATTTGCAAAGGATACTTTTTCATAATAGTCCGCTAATAGCCGGGCGGAGGTTTTACTTCACGCCTCAACCCTAACTCCGTTATCAGCGGATTCCCGTATATGTGCTCACGGGGAAAAAAGCGACCGTGAATAGTAGCGCCCGGATATTCGGGCGGGATCCACTTGTCCTTGCTTTCGAAGTAACGCCGAACATCGTTGGCATTCCAGTCTTGCACCTCCGCTGCCGTCGGCGCTACATCTCTCCACTCCGAACTTTTCCCATACGCCCCTTCATAGATCTGCTGGACTTTTTCATGTGGCTTCCAATACGCGAAGGCCACCGCCAGAAAACCAACGGCAATGATCAGGAACCAGGATTTAGTGATTTTCACGGTACTGTCTATACGCTCCTGCATACACCCTGCGAGAGCCTTTCGTAGTGTGTTCCCCCTTGGGCCTGGATTACCTGCCGGTCACCGGCGCTAAGCGGGACACTGTAGCGCCCTGCCCACATAGCACCACCTGCACAAGACGAATTATTGTAAATGTAGTAGAAATCAGTTCCTCCTCCTGCGGCCGCTCCATGCGGGACCGCCAGCATCCCAACCCCCACCAACAGGTGTGCCATCAGCACCACTGCGCCGCGAGTGAACCAGTATTTTGATGTCATCTTTTCCTCCTTTTTGTCGAGTACATCAGAAACACCCGGGGTTAACTCGCAGTATCGCTACTTACGAAGCCTTGTCAACCTCCACTGGCAGGCGCAGGAATCCCAACTTATTTCATAGGGTTACGGCCATGAAGCTCCTGCTGGAGCCTGTGCCTGGCGCCGCTCATAACCGCCCCAGGCACACGACTGAGACATTACAAATGTCCGCTTTCCGCAACGAAGAATATTCCGCAAGCCATTGAAAGACAGGCGTTTATTCCCTCTACCGCCGAAATTCTTCCAACGCCAGTTTACTGCCGTTAATGCGAGTTGACGCACGTAATGGGGTTGCGGACCGCAAGGAGATGGCAGGCCCCGCGGCGCTATCCTCTCCGGGTAAAACAGCGCGTATTTCGTATGGGAGGGGATGTGGGCAATGAAGTTGTTTCGGAGCGAGCGTATTTCCTGATGCAGCAATCCAACGCTTTCAATAC
>RKRP01000139.1 GCA_007571315.1 Gammaproteobacteria bacterium | reverse complement strand
GTTCTCCAGGCGAACGATCGCCAACCGATGTTTCTCGGCTTCGGCCCGGGATATATGCCTTGAGTGACTCTTGAAGTTGTCATGCTCGGCGAGCCAGCCCGAAACGTCGGCCGCTCGCTCCTTGCGATCATTCCGTTTGTTTGTCAGCGGGTGCTCGAAGAGTTCGTCGTCGTGACCCGCCCCGGCCTCTTCGTGGCCGCACGGTAGGAATCAAGCCCTCTATCCTTCTCTTGCCAGCCGCCATAGACCTCCATCATTTCACGAACTCCGGGGCGAGACAGCGCAGCTTCAAGCATTGCTGCATGCTCCGCAGCGCGCTTTGATGAAGGGCGATCAGAATTTCGCTGAGTGTTCATTATGGGGTCTCCTCTTGGTTCCTAGGTCTCCGTTCTGGATTTGCAGATTGCCCTGCAATTAGCCTGATCCGTGCCATAACGCGGAATCATACTCTACCCCTGCTCTATCGGGCCGACTCAAGGCTTGGCTGGGTGCAGTCATTGTGTCGACTGTGAGCCAATAGTTCGGTGACTACGTAGAGCCAGTAGCAGTCGCGGCGGTCCTCGGCCACGCGGCGCTCGTTCGGTGAAAGCAGCATGGCGCCGCCGCGCGCTCAAGAAGCGCGCTATCCCCGGGGTCGGGACCGATCGTGCGGGCTTCAACCACCTCGTGCCCAATGCTGCGAAGCCAGTCCGCCAAACGTCGACCGGCGCAGCGGTCGACGAGGAATCTCATGCGCTTCTTACCGCAACGGCATCCAGCGTATCCCCGGCGACGACCGCCCGCGCATAAGCGTTGCAAGCGCGGATGTCCTCGGGCTCCAGATCGGGATAGTCGTCAAGAATGGCGGCGGGAGTCACGCCCTGCGAAAGCAGGCTCAATATGAGTTCCACGGAAATCCGCATGTCGCGGATAATCGGCTTGCCGCCGAAAACATCCGGTCGAGCAGTGATGCGTTCGAGCAGTTCGTGTTCCGTCTTCATGGTTGCCTCTCCGCCTTCAGAGCCTGACAATTTTTGTGCAATTCACGGGCCAGACAAGCAGCGATACTAATACAACACGGCTCGCATTGCTTGCTTGCATGTCCTCGGTTATCCGTGTCCCGTCCGATCTTCCTGAACGGTAATGGGTGCGGTCATTGCGCTAACGTTGAGTTGGTAGTGCTGCACTTTGGAGACTTCGCGCCAGGGGTGGCGGACGGGGTCCTTGACCGGTTTCTGCAGCGTGGGTTCGCTGGCGCAATCGGTGACTACGTAGAGCCAGTAGCAGTCGCGGCGGTCCTCGGCCACGCGGTACTCGTTGGGTGAAAGCAGAATGGCGCCGCCGCGCGCGGCGAACCCCTTGATTTCGATCAGGCGCAGTTCGCCGGATTGGAGGTGGCGGCTGGTGATGTCGTAGCCGAGGTTCTTTTCGTGAACATCCTCCACGTGGCAGCCGCGCGCCGTTTCGTATTCCATAACCACGCGCATTGCGGTCATCTCGGTTTCGGAGCTCGGGCGCAGATTCCGGACTTCCGAAGTGTCCCGTTCGGGGTGGGGCAGAATCAGGGCGCTGGCCAGCCTCTCGATGCCCTGCAGGGTCAAGGCCTGCTCCTGCCGGAGTTCCTTACGGCGCCTGTCACGCCTTGCCAGCAGATTGTCATGGCGCGCCTCGGCCTGGGCCAGACGGCCCTCGGCGCCGGCAACAGCCTGGTCCTTCTCGTCGTTAGCGCGGCCTATTTCCCGGTCGGTCCGGAGCAGCGCCTCGGTGAGGGACAGTTCAACATGCTCGGCGATTCGCGCAACCTCGGCGGAGCGTTCCGAGCGAACCTTTTCCAAAAATGGCGTTAGCGCGTTCTCCATCAGCCACTGCTCCGCCTCCGGCAGGAATGCCGCGGCCGAGAGTTCGTCCGGCGTTGCCGCAGGCATGAGGTTGCCCAGAATCCGGGGTTCGCGCAGTTGCGGGTCGCCGTTCCCGGTCAACTCCACGGCGAAAAGCCGCTCGTTGACCGTGCGCCCCAGGCCGTCCACCACCTTGGCCCGATAAACATCAAGGCGCGCCGGCGCCTCGTGGCTCAGGGAGTGGAAGCAGGCGCCGCGCGCGAATGCGTCCTGCGCTTTATCCAGGCTGTGCCGCCGCAGCGCCTCGAACAGCGGATGGCCGGGCGTAATCCACTCAAGATGGTGCTTGTCCGCGGTTTCCCGGTCCGTTGACAGGCGCGGATAACGCGCCGCGAGTTCCGGCAGCCTCCAGTCCGCGGCGCGTTCGCGCTCCTTCAGCGCGGCGGGCGTGCGGCCCGGCTCGAATGCGTGGGCGAGGCGCGCCACCGGTTTCAGAGCGAGCGCCGCGTCCTGCGCGCTTTCCCGCATGAAGCGCGCGATGGTTTCCGGCACAACGCGCCGCTCCTGCGCCCGGGCGCGGCGCTCCACCAGCATGTCGAGGTTCAGTTTCCTTGTGGCCAGGCCTTCGAGCGCGGTTTCACAGATTGCCCGGAACCGGCCCTCGTCCATATCCTTGAGCATGCGGTCTTCGAGGTCGGCATCGCCCAGTTTGCCGGCGTAGTAGTCCCGCAGCGCGCGCTCGACCTGCGCGGCGGGCAGCACTTCGCCCACCACGTTGAACACGGCATCGTTATCCAGCGCGTCGCGAATCTCCTGAAGCTTGTCCAATAGGCGGTTAAGCACCCGGCCTTCAATGGTGTTGGTGGCGACAAAGTTGAAGATCAGGCAGTCGCGCGCCTGGCCGTAGCGGTGGATGCGCCCCATGCGCTGCTCCAGGCGGTTGGGGTTCCACGGAATGTCGTAATTGAACAGGATGTGGCAACACTGAAGATTGATGCCTTCGCCAGCCGCCTCGGTAGCAACCAGCACCTGAATCACGCCTTCGCGGAACTGCTGCTCGGCGTGGATGCGGCTGCCGGGCTCATCGCGCGACCCGGGCTTCATTCCGCCATGGATGCAGCCAACCTTAAAGCCCCAGTCCCGGAGCCGCTCCATCAGGTAGTTGAGCGTGTCCTTGAATTCCGTGAACAGCAGCAAGCGCTGGCCGGGGTCGTCGAAAAACCCCTCCTTTTGCAGAATGCCGCGCAGCCGGGCGAGCTTGGCTTCGTTGCCCGACGCTTCGACCGCCTGCGCGCTTTGAGCAAGATGCCGCAACTCGGCGATTTCCTCGCGCGCTTGTTCCGCGTTTTCGGCCAGATTGATGGCATCAAGCAGCGCTTCAAACCGCTCGCGGTCCGCGTCATCCATCTCCTCGATATCCTCGGAATCGGGAATTGCGGGCGGCGCGGCCCGAACCAGTGTTTGCGCGCGCTGAAGCCCGTCCGCCAGGCGCTTGGCGCGGTTCTCCAGCGAGCGCCGCATCGCATGGGTGCTGGAGGCGAGGCGCCGCTGGTACAGCGCCATGAGGAAGCCGACGGCGCGGGCGCGGGGATTGTCGCCCTGGGCCGCGGCGCGGGCGCTTTGCCGCTTCACGAAGCGGGTAACCTCCCGGTACAGCTCGTGTTCAGCGCCGTCGATTTTGAAATCGACCGTTTGCGGAATGCGCCGGGTGAACACCGGGCGCGCTTCCCACTCCCCGTTCGGCTGGCGCTCCGGGAAATAAACCATCGCCTCCTTGGTGCGGCGCAGGTAGAAGGGCGCCCGGCGGCGGCTCATGGCTTCCCGGATCGATTTGACATCCGCATAGGCGTCCTGGTCCAGAAGCTGCAAGAACAGGGTGAAGTTCTTCGGGTCGCCCTTGTGCGGCGTGGCGGTCAGCAACAGGATGTGGTCGGCGCTGTCGCGCAGAATTTCGCCAAGTTTGTAGCGCAAGCTCTTGCGGGTCTCGTCGCTGGCCGACATTCGGTGCGCCTCGTCCACAATCACCAGATCCCAATGCGCCTGTTTGAGCCCGGGCAGAATCTCGGTCCGTTTCGCCAGATCCAGCGAGGTGATGATCCGCTTCTGCTCCATCCACTGGTTGACGCCGAACTGCTCGCGCAGGTCGCCGCCCTTGAGAACGATGAACTTCTCGTCGAACTTCTCCTTGAGCTCGCGCTGCCACTGGAAGGCGAGGTTGGCGGGGCAGACCACGAGTATCCGCTCGGCCAGTCCGCGAAGCATGAGTTCGCGCACCAGCAGCCCGGCCATGATCGTCTTGCCTGCGCCGGCATCGTCGGCGAGCAAAAAGCGCACGGTGGACAGTTTGAGCAGGTGCCCGTAAACGGCTTCGAGTTGATGCGGCAGTGGATCGACGCGCGACATCGACAACCCGAAGTACGGATCAAACTCGTGGGCGATGCCGAGCGCATGAGCCTCCAGGCCCAGCCGGAGAATCCGGCCGTCGCCGTCGTACGAGCAGGCGGATTCCGTAATCGCAAGGTTCTTGAGGTCGTTGCGGGAGAGCGGGACCTTGCGGAACTGTTCCGTTTGCGTTCCAACCAGGCTCGCGAGCCACGAGCCTGGCCCGTTCGAGCGCGCGCGCTCCACCCGCATCGGCTCGTTGAACAGGGGGCCGGTGAGGATTTGGCCTTCGCGAATGGGCGCTTCTTCGCTCATGCCGCCGTTCCGGGCATCAATCAAGGCATCAATTCGGCCCGCAAGGGCCTAGGGCGCGTCCTGCGGGGAGGGCGGCGGCGATTCGGCTTTGGGCTGCCCGGCGAGGAACTGCTGCAGGGATCCGACGCCCTTGTCCTTGGCTTCGAGAAGGCTCTCGAGGTGCTCGCGGGAGTTGACCATGCCGAACGACGCGATTCGCTGGTTCTCGTCGATCAGCACCGCGTAGGGCAGTTTGGCCACGCCATAGGCGCGCCCTAAAAGCTCCGACACCACATAGGGAATGCCTTCAAGCCGGTGCCGGGACACATAGCGCCGATGCGCCTCCTCGCTGCCGCCATCGCTCGCCAGCACCAGCTGCATCCGCGCCGCCTCGCGCCGGGCCATGGACCTTGCCGCCGGCAGCAGCGATTTGCACACGGGGCACTTGGGGCCCACAAAAAGCAGCAGCAAGGCCCGCGCATTTTCCGGGTTCCCGGCGGCGGCGCCCAGCTCCAGCGGCTTGCCGTCCAGCGTTCGCAATCGCAGGGGCGGCGCCGGGGCGCCCACTTGCAAGGACGCGCTGGTCATTAGAGCGCCCACCGGCGACACGCGCTCCAGGATTACGCCCACCTGCCGGGCCAGCGCAAACAGCAGCACCCCCAAAACGAGCACCACGACCCACAACAGCACCATGGAGGCCATTTGCAGCTCAGTCACGGCTGCTTGCTCAACATCCGGCCCTGAAGCTGGTTGGACAAAATCCGCGTGCCGGTCTGGCAGGCCAGAAAAAGAACGGTTCCGGCGGCGGCGCCCAATGCCAGCGTTTGCGCTGCGGAGGCGCTTATCATCGCCCCGGCCCAGGCCAGCAGCGCCAAGCCGAAGTTGCGCAGCGCCAAGCCGCCGGAAATCGGCATATGCCCCCGGGAGCAGCCGCAATCCAGCCCAAACCGCTTGCGCGCCAGATTAACGGACATGGCCAGCCCGTAGAGCGCCAGCAAGCAACCGCCCAGGCCCAAACCCAGGCGCCCCGGCAAATGCTGGCCGGCGCGCGCCCCGGCCAGGGATGCGGCAATCAGCGCAACCGTGGAGAGTTCGGCGACCACCAGGAAAATGGCCGCGGGCGGCGCCAGCGCCCCTGGCAGCAGCTGGTATTGGCGCACCGCCTCGACAAAAGCGGCGGGCGCGCGCAGCTTGTGAGCCAAGGCTGGAACGAACGCCAGCCCTGTGAGGGTGAGTATGGCGAAAAAGGATGCGTCAGCGATCATTCCGGCAATGACAAGCGCGCTACGGCGTATCTCTCAAGGCAAGGCCAAACAAGGCAAGGCCGCAGGGAATCCGTCAGGCCCTGGCGCGCTGTCCCGCCAATCATAAGCCCGAAGGGGGCCGCGGGGGTTATTCCGCCAGCCCGAGCGACCAGAGCATGAAGGCGTATTCCTCGGCCACCTCGTAGAGCGAATCGTAGCGGCCCGACTTGCCGCCGTGGCCGGCCCCCATGTTGGTTTTGAGCAGCAGCGGGCTGCTGCCGGTTTTGAGCGTTCGCAGCTTGGCGACGTACTTGGCAGGCTCCCAATAGGTCACCCGCGGATCGTTCAAGCCGCCGGTCACCAGCATTGGCGGATAGCGGCCCGGTTTGAGCTGGTCGTAGGGGGAATAGGAACGAATCAGGGCAAAGGCGTCCGGGTCTTCGATGGGATTGCCCCACTCCGGCCATTCCGCGGGGGTGAGCGGAAGCGACTCGTCCAGCATCGTGTTGAGCACATCCACAAACGGCACGTGAGCCGCCACCGCGCCCCATAACCCGGGCGCCTGATTGACCACCGCGCCCATCAGTTCTCCGCCCGCGCTGCCGCCGGCAATGGCAATGCGGCCCTCGGCCGCGTAACCCTCCGCGGCGAGATGCCGAGCTACATCCACAAAGTCGTTGAAGGTGTTGACCCGCTGGCCGAGCTTGCCTTGCTCGTGCCAGTGGTAGCCGAGGTCGTCGCCGCCGCGAATATGGGCAATGGCGTATATGAAGCCGCGGTCCAGAAGCGACAGCCGGGCAGAGGAAAACGAGGGCGCTATGGCGTATCCGTAGGCGCCGTATCCGTACAGATACAAGGGCGCCTTGCCGTCCACTGCCGTGTCCTTGCGCCGCACTATCGAAACGGGCACCTCGGCGCCGTCGCGGGCGGCGGCCGTGAGGCGTTCGGCAACGTAGAGTTCCTTGTCGTAGCCGCTGGGAATTTCCCGCACCTTGCGGGCCTCCAGTGCGCCGGAGCCCAGGTGGTAATCGAACACCGTGGAAGGCGTAATCATCGAGGAGTAATCGAGCCGCAGCGTTTGCGTCTCGTACTCGGCATTGTCGCCCAGCCCCACCGAGCAGGCGGTTTCCGGCAGGGGAACTTGAACATGGCTGCCGTCGCGGCGGATCAGCCGAATGCCGTTAACGCCATTGATGCGCTCCACCACCGCAATGAAGTCGGCGAACACGTCGAAGCCGCGAATGTAGAGTTCGCCGGAGCCTTCCAGCAGCGGCTCCCAGGCTTCCTCGGAAGGGTTGTCCTCGGGCGTGGCAAGCAGCCGGAAATTCTTGTGCCGGTTGTTGCTGCGGATTACGAAACGGCCGCGCTGATGATCCACGCTGTATTCGTGGCGCTCGCGCCGGGGCGCCAGCAGGCGCGGTTTCGCATCGGTCTCGCCGGCGGGAATGAAGCGCGCCTCGGAGGTGACGTTGTCGGCGGCGTGAATCAGCAGGTAGCGCCTGGAGCCGGACAGCGACAAACTCACGAAGAAGGCGGGGTCGCTTTCCTCGTAAACGACGCTGTCGCTTGCTGCGGGCTGGCCCAGAACATGCCGGCGAACCTGGTAGGGTCGCCAGTTCTCATCCACCACCACATACAGCAAAGCCGAATCGTCCGCCGCCCAAACGGGGCTGCCGATGGTGTTTTCGATTCGCAGAGGGAGCAATTCCCCGCTTTCCAGGTCCTTGATTCTGAGCGCGTACCGTTCCGAGCCGTTGGTGTCGGCGCTGTAGGCCAAAAGCCCTCCGCCGTTGCTCACGGCGAAAGCGCCCAGGCGGAAATACTCTTGGCCGCGCGCGAGTTCCGGCTCGTCCAGCACGGTGCGGGCGTTGGCGCCCGGCCCGGAGCGGGCGCCCGCGCCGTTGGCGGGCCAACGCTGCCAAATGCGGTACTGGCCGCCTTGCTCGAACCGCCACTGGTAATACCAGCCGCCCTCCAGCCAGGGCACGCCGAAGTCATCCGGTTGCTGGCGCGCCTTGATTTCCTCGAACAAGGTTTGCACCAGACCGCGGCGCGGGTGCATTACGCTCTCGAAGTAGGCATTCTCCGCCTCCAGGTAGGCCAGGATGCCGGGATCGTCCACCTGCGGATAGCTGGCATCCTTCAGCCAATGGTAGGGGTCCTCGATCGTAACGCCGTGGCGCGTGTAGGAGTGCGGGCGCCGCTCGGCGACGGGCGCAACAGCTTGCGTGGATTCCGGGGGCATCTGCGGATTATCGCCAACGCAGGCAAGCATCGCGGCTGATGTCAGGCAAAGCAGGAATTGAGTCTTCATAGCAGTCTGCCGGATGCGCTATTGCCTTGAGCGGGCGTGCAGTATATGCGAAAGTTCGCGCCGCAATGATGATGCCTGCGAGTTCGTCCCTCTTGAAGTGGCTGCGGCAACTGCGCTCGGGCGACTTTACCGTAATGCTTTCGGCGCTGGCGGTGTCGGTGGCCGCAGTGGCCGCGGTGAGCCTGCTGACCGAACGGATAGGAGCCGCCGTGCGCCAGCAGGCCGCCGAAGTGCTGGCCGCCGACCTGGCCTTCGCCGCGCCGGCGCGGCTGGACCCGCAGCGTATCGAGCGCGCCCGCGCCTACGGCCTGCAAAGCGGCGAAACATGGTCTTTCGCCACGGTCGCCTTTACCGGGGAAAAGACTGCGCTGAGCTCGGTGGTGGCGGTGTCTGGAGACTATCCGCTGCGCGGCGAGGTGCGGACCTCCGGGCGCCCTTTCGGTCCTGGCCAGCCGGCCGCAGGCATCCCCGAATCGGGCGAGGTATGGGTGGATGCCGCGGTGCTCGCTCAACTGGACATTGAGGTTGGAGAAGCCCTGCGCCTGGGTTCCATGGAATTCAGGGCCACCCGGGTGCTGCGCTACCGTCCGGACCCGGGCACCGGCTTTCAGCAATTGGGGCCCACGGTGCTGGCGAATCTTGAGGATGTGGCGGCGATGGACGTGGTTCGGCCGGGCAGCCGTGTTTCCTACCGGCAACTGTTCGCCGGGTCAAAGGAGCAGGTGCTGGAATTCCGGCGCGCCGAAGAGGACGGCCTGAGAGCCGACGAGCGCATACAAAATCTGGAAGAAACCAGCCGGACCTTGTCTTCGGCGGTGGAGCGGGCCGGGCGCTTCCTGGGCCTGGCGGCGCTGGTGAGCGTAATCCTGGCGGCCGTCGCCACCGCCCTGGCGGCGCGCAGCTACACCCGCAACCGGCTGGTTACCGCAGCCCTGGAAAAATGCCTGGGGGCGACGCAAGAACAGGTGTTCCGCCGCTCGCTGGCGCCGGTTCTTATCGTGTGCCTGCTCGGCATCGCGCTGGGCAGCGCCGCCGGCTATATCGCGCACCTGGGGTTGTCGGGCTATGCCCGCCAGGTCATCAACCTGCAACTGCCCCCGGCCAGCTGGCGCGGCCTGCTGCCGGGAACGGTCATCGCTGTGGCGGTTACCGCAGCCTGCGTGGTGCCCTGGCTGAGAAGCCTGGCGCGGACATCGCCGCTGCGCGTGCTGCGGCAGGACATGCCGGTAAAAGGCCCGGCGCTGCTGCTGCGCCAGGGGGCGCCGCTGGCTATGATCCTGGTCATCATCGCGGTTCTGGCCGGCGACCGGGAACTGGCTTTTTGGATGTGTCTCGGCCTGGTCCTTACCGCCGCCGCCGGACTGCTGCTCGGCTGGCTGCTGGTGCGGGTTCTGTCGGCGCTTCGCGGCGGCGGCGGAGTCGCCTGGCGGCACGGGCTGGCCAACATCCGCCGGGGAGGAGGCGAGAGCGTGGCGCAAGTGGCCGGGTTTGGGCTGGGGCTGATGGCGGTATTGCTGCTGGGCGTAATGCGAACCGACCTGCTGGACGCCTGGCGCGGCTCCGTGCCGGAAAACGCCCCCAATTACTTCTTCATCAATATCGCCCCGGATGAATGGCCGGGCATTCGGGCGCTGCTCAGCGAACAGGTGCCTGATCTTTCCGAAGCGCTGCCCTTTATTCGGGCGCGGATTACCCGCATCAACGGAATTCCCGCCCAGGAATGGTCGACGCCGCTTCCCGAGGGCCGCCGCGCCCTCGAAAGGTCGTCCAACCTGTCCTGGTCCGCCGCGGTCCCGCAGGGCGACCGGGTCATACGCGGCGAATGGTGGGATGAGCCGCGCCAGGGGGCCACGCAATTGTCCGCCGATTCGCAGTCCGCGGCCCGCCTCGGCATAACTCTGGGCGACCGCGTAAGCTTCGATGTGGGCGGCGTGGGAATCGAAGCGGAACTCAGCAACCTGCGCAGCGTGGACTGGGACACCTTCAATCCCAATTTCCAGCTGGTGCTCTCGCCCGACGCGGCCGACTTGCCCCAAACGATGATCGCAAGCGCCTACATCCCGCCGGAGCGCGGCGATGTGTTGATGGCGCTGCTCAAAAGCTATCCGGGCGTAACCATCATCGACTTGGACGCGATCATCAGCCAGGCCCGCCGGATCCTGGACCGGGCCGGGCTGGCGGTGCAATTCATTTTCGCCTTCAGCGTGCTGGCCGCCATCGTTGTGGTGCTGGCGGCGGTGCGCGCCAATCACCGCGAACGCTCGCTGCAAACCGCCGTGCTGCGCACTCTGGGAGGTCGCCGCGCCACCATCCTGCGCAGTCTGGCCGTGGAGTTCGGCGTGCTGGGCGGGCTGGCCGGCTTGCTGGGCGCAGGAGCCGCCAGTGTGCTGGGCCTGTTGCTGGCCGAACGGGTGTTCGAGCTCGACTACGGCCTTGATCCGGGCCTGCTTGCCCTGGGCATCGGTTCCGGCGCCTTGCTGATCGGACTGGCCGGGATGCTCGCCGCCAGCGGCTCCCTCAAAGCCCCTCTGCTAAGCGTATTGCGCGGCGACTAGCTTTTCCTGCTAAAGCCCCTGGCGTCTGCCCCCTCCCCGCGGGAGCGTTGGAGACAGGATGTCGGAATGAGCTACAGGGATGTATTCATGCGTCTCCCGCGGGGAGGTGGCAGGCGCCAGGGGCGAGGAAGCTTGAGCACATGCGGCCCCGCCGAACTACCGGCGCTCAGGTGGCTTCCTGCACCCCGCGCGCGATGCCATATACCGTGGATTTGAGCGCCGAATAGAGGTCGCCGGAGCATTTCCGGCCGCTCTCGCGCCAGCGCGTCAACAAGCGCACCTGCAACAGGTTCATCGGGTCCACATAAGGATTGCGCAAGCGGATGGAACGCCGCAAAGCGGGCTGGTCTTCGAGCAGCACCTTGCGCCGAAAGACCCGCAACAGGTTTTCCAGAGTTCGCTCGTGTTCTTCGAGAATCACCTGAAAGCATGCGTCGTGCAGCGGGCCGGCCAAACGCGAATAGAACTCCGCGATTTCCAGGTCCGAACGAGCCAGGGCCAACTCCAGATCACGCAGCATGCCATGCAGATAGCGCCAGTCCGCCGCCGCCTGGCGCACAGTCTTCAATCCATGCCGCCTTATGGCCTGGTCCAGCCCTGCGCCAAAACCGTACCAGCCCGGCAACAGGTTGCGGCTTTGCGCCCAGCAGAAGGACACCAGCGGCCGGGGCAGCTTCACGGCTACGCCCTCGCGCATGCCGCTGCGCCTTGCGGTTGTGGGCATTCGCGCCAGCAGGTCGGCCGGAGTGGCCTGCTCGAAATACTCCGCCAGGCCCCGGGGGCCGCCCGGGAATGCGCTGTGGGCCTTGCTGCTCCCCTGAACCAGGCTGGTCATGATTTCGTCCGCGCCTGAAGGCGTTGCATCGCGGGCGTGTCCGGACTTGGCCAAAAGCAGCTCGCCGGCGGCAAGCTCCAGCGACCGCAGCGCGATGCCTTGCATGCCGTAGCGCAATCCGGCCCGCTCGCCGGCCTCGGCGTACTTGAACGGGTGCTGGAGCTGCTCGGTGGGAATGCCAACCAGCAGGCTGCGCCGGCCGCTGCGCTCGTAGGCGCTGCCGCGGCCCTGAAGCAGCACCGGAGTGGCGCGGTTGTCCGCAATGGCCCGAACCGCAGCCTCTTGCAGGCCCCGAATCGACCATTGCTCGGACGGCAAATCAAAATCCAGCCGCGCTCGCGCCTGATCCACCATCACGAACTGCTGATGGTTGCGAAGCGCGATATGCCGGCGGTAAACGGGTTCGTTCAGCAACTGCTCCAGCACCCGGGCGCACTGGCGGGGATCCAGATTGCTTTCAAAAACGGGAATCAGGTCCAGCGGCGTGTGCCCGTCTCTCCTTTCAAAGCCCGCCCATCGCGCCAGCAACAGCGCTCCTAAAATGTCGGCCGGCTCCGTTACTCCGCCCAGCAGCAAGCCGCCCAGGGCATGTTTGCCGTAGCGGCCCTTAAGATAGCGCAGCGCGTCGAACAGGCCCAGGGCGCGCAACCCCTCGTTGCCCAAATCTTCCGGCCGCGGCACATCGCGTTCCAGCGCCCTGCGCAGGCAGCCAAAACGCGCCGCCGGCGTTTCCCAGTCGGCGCGGTCGAAAGTCTTGCTCAGCACGCGCCGAAGCAGCGAGGCGCGCTGACGCACTTCCACCGCCAGCAGATGAAAGCCGAAGGTCCCCGCCCGGCGCGCCAGCCGCCGCACTCCCCGGCTTCCGGCAAAGGCTCCGCCATGCGCGGACAGGCTGTCGCTGAGCGCTTCCAGATCGTCCAGGAACTCTCTTTCATCATCATAGTGAAAGGCGGTGTCCAGCGCCGTGGCCTTGAGGCGCGCCGCCATCAGGCGCAGCAGCACGCGGTAGGGCATGTCGCGCTCGTCGGGGCCAAGCCGTCCGTACACATCCGGGAATTGCTCCCGGTAAACGCGCAGGCGGCGGCGGATATCCGCGCTGATTTCCATGCGCCGCCCGGAATGAGTAAGCGCATCCGCAAGCGCAAGGCATTCGTTCCTGTAGAGATCGAGAACCGCCAGCCGCTTGGTGTCGAATAGCTGGCGGATAGAGCGCGGAGTAATTTCCGCATCCGCCTCAAGGTCGCCGCCTATGGACGAATGAAAACGCAACAAGCTGGCAATCTCAACATCCCTGGCCGCATCTCCGAAGGCAATCGTCATGGCCTCCATGAGCGAATCGTAGAAGTCCGGATAGGCCGGATAGATCACTTCGGTCACGAAATGCAGCAACTGCTGCACTTCCGCGGCAACCGTGGTCTCCTCGTGAGGATGTTCCTCGCAATGCCAGATGGCCGTAACCTTTTCCTGCACGGACCGCAACAGCGCGTCCACCTCCCGCGGCGCCCGCGCCCGGTTGCCCAACTCCTCCAAAAGCGCGGCAATCCCGGCTTGCTGCCGCAGGACCGCGGTGGGCGTGGGTTCGGTGGGATGCCCGGTAAACACGGGATTAAGGCGGACCGAATTGAGAATTTCCGCCGCCTGATCCAGATTCATGCCTTCCTTGCGCAACTGCCTGAAGATCGCCTCCGGGCCACCACGCTGCGGACGGCTGGCATCATGCAAAAAGGCGCGGCGGCGGCGCGTTCGGTGCAGCTGTTCGGCGGTGTTGATAGCCTGAAACCAAGTTGCGAACGCCCGGGACACATCCTGGGCGCGCCGGTCGTCCAGCCCGTTCAGCAGTTCCACCAGACGGTCGCGCGCGCGCGCATCGCCGTTGCGCCAAGTGATGGCCAGGCTGCGCGCCTCTTCAACGGCGTTGAACAACTCACCGCCGCAGCGGTCCCTGACCATGGCGCCTATCTGTCCACCCAATTCGTGCGCATCCTTGCGCAAGGGAATTTCCGTTTTGGCAAAGCGGATATTGCGCCGCTTGTCGGCCGGCAGCGAAGCGGGATGGCGCCTGCGGCTGCGGCTGCGGCTGCGGTCGGCAACCATCGTCAGGGGCCGCCCAGGTATTCGTCAAGAAATTCGCTGAAGGGCGGCTCATCCTGATTTTCCATCCAGTCCTGACGCTTCAGCGAAGCCGGCGCCTCGTCCCTGAGTGCCCGGCTGCGGGCGGAATGGGGCGCAATCAAAGGAGGTTGAGAGGCGGCAAGCGCTTTTTCCATGCCCCAGGACTGATGATCCCAGCCGGCGCCGCTCAACTCGTCAAGCACGCGCGCCGCCGGAGTAAGCTCAGGATCGCGCAAGCATTCCCTGGCCGCCTGCAGAGCCTTGCCATGCGGCCCGTCCGCGCCGCCGTCCAGCGCCTCGCACACGGGCGCCAGGCCCTCGCAAACCTCAAGGCCCCAGGCGCGCAAGGGAACTTCCCGATCATCGCGAAACAGTTTCGCGTTCCTCGACCGGCCCCGCCAGGCCGTGGCATCAAGATTGGACTGGAAGGCGAGATACTCTGCCGCGGACATGGAGGGGCTCTCCTCTAACAGGCAGTACAACAGAAAAGCTTCCATAAAACGCATTGAATCCGCGCTCACCCCCAGCGGCTCAAACGGGTCGGCATCCACCAGCCTGAGTTCCAGGTACTCCACGCCGCGCCGGCGCAATGCCGTGGCTGCCCGCTCCCCGCGGCGAATGCGGCGCTTCGGACGCGCCGGCGAGTAGTACTCGTTCTCAACCTGCAGCACGCTGGACGACAACTGCCGGTACTCGCCGTTTGCCCCCATGCCGATTTTTGCATAACCGGCATGGGGAGCATGAACGGCCGCCTCCAGGTCCCGAACATACTGATGCACGCTGTTGGCCGAAATCAGCAATCCCGCCTGCAGGGCGCTGGTGTAGCCCAGGCTGCTCATTCTGAGGGAAGTGGCCTCCGGGGCGAACAGAGTGCCGCGGCGGCCCTGCTTCAGGCCGGGCTGCCGCGCCGGCGACAAACTGGAATGAAAGGCGGGAGAAGCGCCCAGAAGATAGGTGGGCAGCCAGGCCAGCCTCCGCACGTTGCGCATCTGGCCCATCATCCAGGATGAACGTTTGGCCACCGCGCCGGAAGGCGGGCCGTCGCGGCGCGGCAGCGCGCTCCACAGCTCCGGCGGCGGCGAATAATTGAAATGAATGCCCACAATGGCCTGCATCCGCGGGCCGTAGCGGTTGGCCAGTCCAAGCCGGTACACATGCTTGAGCCTGCCGATGTTGGAGGCGCCGTATTGCGCCGGCGAAAGATCGCCATCGCCGAGTATCGCCGGGGGCATGCTGGCTGGCCAGATTTGCTCGGTCCCGCCAATCCGCTCCAGCACGAATTTGTGCAAGGCGGCCAGCCAGCCGCTTACGTCGCGGTTGGATTTCGCGGGAGGCGTAATGAGTTCGAGCAGCGCTTCGGCAAAGTCCGTAGTGATGTAGCGGTGCGTCAGCGCTGAACCGAGTTCCCGCGGATGCGCCGTGGCCGCCACCCGGCCGCCGGGCGTTACGCGCAAACACTCGCGCTCCACGCCCCTCAGTCCGCCCGAAGATTGCCGCCGGGTCAGCCGCCGGATTCGTTGTTCGAAGATTGCGCTAGCCACGGTTACACCGGCGCCCCTTATCGGCACGGCTGCATTTTGGAGGGCAAAAGGTCTATGGCTTGCGGGCGCCTGGGTGGGCCAATTGTATGCGCGCCTGCCGGTTCCCGCGCGCCGCGGGCGCCGCAGGCGTTGCGGCCGCAGGGGAATAAGGCCGGGCCGCTGGTGCATAATGGCGCAGCTGCTGGCAAACGCCGCGGAGCCGGGACGCACCGGAGGAGGAACACATGCAACGCATCGCCACACTTACTGCACTGTCGCTGCTGCTCGCGGCCGGGCCGGCCTGGCCGGGCTGCGACTACCCGGACGAGCCTGTCACTCCGAACGCGGAAGAAATGACGCTTGACGAGTTCAGAGCGGCGATCGCCGAGTTCAGGGCGTTTCAGGATGCGCTGGAAGGTTACCGCGAGTGCCTGGAAAAAGACTTCGACGCGCTGGACGAAGAGTCCCGCTCGGAAGAACGCGAGGCGCTGTTCGTGAAGCGCTACGACAGTTCCGTTGACCGCGAGCAGCAACTGGCCGAGCAGATGAACGAACAGATACGCCTCTGGAACCAGCTCAACAAGCAGGACGATTAGCGCCGCCCGCATGGCGATACAATTCCGGCCCCCGTTGCAAGCCGGAAAGTCATGTCGCAATCCACACAGCTCGCCATAACCGGAGCCGCCGGCCAGATCGGCTATCAGCTCGCCTTCCGTATCGCATCGGGGCAGCTTCTCGGCTACGGGCAGCCGCTTACGCTGCGCCTGATCGAGATTGCCCCCGCCATGAAGGCGCTGCGGGGCGTGGCCATGGAACTGGCCGACTGCGCCTTCGAGTCGCTGCGCGAAGTGATTACCACGGAGCGGCTGGAGGAAGGCTTCCGCGGGGCCGAGTATGTTTTCCTGGTGGGGGCGAAACCGCGAGGCCCGGGAATGGAACGCTCGGACTTGTTAACCGAAAACGCGCGCATCTTTTCCCGCCAGGGCCAGGCGCTGAATGAACAAGCCGACGACCGGGCCAAGGTGCTGGTGGTGGGGAACCCGGCCAACACCAACGCGCTGCTCGCGGCCTCCAATGCTCCGGACATGAACCCCCGCAATTTTTCGGCAATGACCCGGCTGGACCACAACCGGGCCTGCGCCCAACTCGCTGCCCGAACGGGACATCACGCGCGCTCCGTAGAGCGCATGATTATTTGGGGGAATCATTCAGCCACGCAGTATCCGGACTTGTCGCAGGCGCTGGTGGACGGACGGACGGCCACAGCGCTGGTCGATGAGGAATGGGCAAGGGGCGAGTTTTTGACCACCGTGCAGCAGCGCGGCGCTTCTGTGATTCAGGCGCGCGGAACCTCGAGCGCGGCCTCCGCCGCCAGCGCCGCCATTGATCACATGCGCGACTGGGCGCATGGAACGCGCGACGGCGACTGGGTGAGCATGGCGGTGCCCAGCGACGGCAGTTACGGCGCCCCTGAAGGCGTGTATTTCTCCTATCCCGTGCGCTGCGCGGACGGCGCCTGGGAAATCGTCCAGGGGCTGGAGCTCGATGAATTCTCCCGGGACAAAATCCGCATCACCGGCGATGAGTTGGTGGCCGAGCGCAGCGCGGCAAGCCAACTGGACCTGTAGCGCGCATGCCTCCCGCAGCGTGTGCGGGCGAAGGCGCTGGGTTATGATCCGGCTTGAGCGCTCTCAGCCGATCCGGGGTTGCCCATGATTCAACGCACTCTCGCCATTTTGCTCCCCCTGGCGCTGCTGGCTGGCTGCGGTCGCCCGGCCACCGACGAGGCGGCTGAGGTCGCCGCGGATCCGCCAGCGGCCGAAATCGCGCGCGCGCAGCCGGGCCTGCCCCGCAAACCTTCGCCGGAGGGCGCCAGGGTATGGTTCATTTCACCTGCCGACGGCGCCGAAGTCACAGCGCCTGTGGTGGTGGAGTTCGGCCTGGAGGGGATGGAGCTGCGGCACGCCGGCGATGCGGCTGAACACAGCGGTCATCATCACATTCTGCTGAATACCGGATTGCCGCGCATGGATCTGCCCATCATCACGGACGACAGCCATATCCATTTCGGGCTGGGCCAGACCCGCGTGGAGTTGCAGCTGGAACCGGGCAGTCATACGCTGCAGTTGCTGCTGGGGGACGATCTGCACATTCCGCATGATCCCCCGGTAATGTCTTCGGTAATCCGCGTTACGGTCAAATAGAGTTCCTTGCCGGGACCAGGGCCGGCCGCAATCATGAAGCGCAGCGCTGGAATCAGCGGAGTGGCGGTGGACCTGCCGCCGTACCGGGTTGACCTTGAAAAGTGGTGTGAATGGACCGGCGCCTCCTGGCCGAAGATCGCCGCAGTAATAGGGCACGCCTTTCGCATTCCCGGCCCCTCGCAAAGCGTCTATACCATGGCGGCGAATGCGGCGCTGAAGCTGATCCGCAACTACGGCATCGACCCCGGCTCGATCTCGCTCCTGGCGCTGGGAACCGAGTCCAGCAACGACAATTCGGCCGGCGCCATCATCGTTAAGGGGATGCTCAACCAGGGGCTGGGGCAGCTTGGCTTGCCGCCGCTTTCGCGCTACTGCGAAGTGCCGGAAATAAAACATGCTTGCCTCGGCGGCGTGTATGCCTTGAAGAACGCGGTGCGGCATTGTTTGCTGGAAGACACCAAAGCGATCGTGGTTTGTTCGGATCTTGCGCTTTACTCGCGCGGCAGCAGCGGCGAACCCACCCAGGGCGCCGGCGCCGTGGCGCTGCTGGTGGAACGCAACCCGGCCCTGGCCAGCCTTGAACTCGGGCATACGGGCCGCGCCTCGGACTACCGGATTACCGATTTCCGCAAGCCCTTGCTGGACGGCGAACGGCGGCCTCGCTCAAACTTGCACTACCCCGTATTCAACGGGCTTTATTCCACTTATTGCTACCTGGAACAGGTGGCCAACGCGCTGAAGCACTTGTACGGCCGGCGGGGCGTATCGCCCGCGCAGTGGCTGGAAGGCTTGCGCGCGGTGTTCTTTCATCGGCCCTACCTGCGCATGCCGCATAACGCCTACGCGCTGGTCCGCTTGTGCGCCGAAGGCTTGAGCAATGGCCGCAACTCGCGCCTGCTGGCCGATCTCTGCAACACCGCAGGCGTGGCGCTGGACGCAGTGCTGGGTGAAATGCGGCGCGAATCGGCCGCCCACCCCGCGCCAATCGGCGCCAGGCATAGCCAGGACCCGTTTCCTCTCAGCAACGCTCTAACGAAAGTCTGGCGCAAAACCCCGGAATTCGGCCAACGGGTGCTTCGCCCCCTGCGGTGGGGCGATGCCAACATGATGCAGTTGGGGAACATTTACTCCGGGGCGCTGCTGGCCTGGATGGCCGGCGGTTTTGAGGAAGCCGCCGCCGCGGGCGAGGACTGGGAGGGCGGCGAAGTGCTGCTGGTGGGCTACGGCAGCGGCGATGCCGCCGAGGCTCTTTCGCTGCGCGTCGAAGCCGGCTGGCGGGAAGCAGCGCGCCGCATTCGCTTCGCCGAGGCTTTCGAGGCATCCTGCGACTTGCGCCAGGAGCAGTACGAAGCCCTGCACGCCGGACTGCCGGCAGAAGCCCTGCCTCCGCCTGCGGGCTTCTACATCAAGAGCATCGGCACGCGAACCGGCCCAGCGTTTCAGGACGAAGGCGTAGAGTACTACGCCTACTCCCCTTGACCGGATATCGCCGCCTCTTGCTGAGGCGGGCTAGAATCTGGCGGTTGAATCCGCTTTGAGGCAGGGGCATGCAGGGCAGCGCCGTGGCGCATCCGAACGTGGCGCTGGTCAAGTACTGGGGAAAGCGCAAGGCCGCCGGCAATCTTCCCGCGGCGGGGTCCCTTTCACTCACGCTGGGGCGTTTGAGCACCCGCACCACGGTGCGGCTCGACAGCGCTGCGGGCGAGGACCGGCTGAACCTGAACGGACGCGAGAACAGGCGCGACCTGGGCCGGGTGCGCGACTGTCTGGCGCCTCTCAGGGAACGCGCCGGCAACGCCGATGCCGCGGCGGTGGAGTCCATAAACGATTTCCCCACCGGGGCGGGGCTGGCATCCTCGGCTTCCGGGATGGCGGCTTTGGCATTGAGCGCGGCGGCGGCCCTGGGCGTGGACCACGACCGCGAATTGGTAGCCCGCGCGGCGATGGCGGGATCTGGCTCGGCGCCGCGGTCCCTGTTTGGCGGAGTCGTGGCGCTGTCGATCAATGAAGCCGGCGAATGGCGGTGCAGGAGCTTGCTGGGGCCGGATGAATGGCCGCTGAAAGTGGCGGTGGCCGTTACGGATGGCGGCGCCAAAGCCCTGGATTCCCGTTCCGCAATGGAGCGAACCCGGCGCAGTTCGCCGTTCTACAGCGCCTGGCTGCGTGGTCAGGACGCCGATCTTGATGACGCTTGCCGCGCGGTCGAACAACGGGACTTTGAGCAGCTCTCCGAACTGTCGGAGCGCAATTGCCTGAAAATGCACGCCGCCGCGATGAGCGCCCGCCCGCCGGCGCTTTATTTCAACGGCGCCACAGTGGAGTGCATTCATCGGATACGGGCGCTTGCGCGCGCGGGGTCGCCGGTTTTCTTCACCGTGGATGCCGGACCGCAGGTCAAGGCCGTATGCCTGCCTGAAGCTCTCGATGAAGTGACTGGCGCGTTGCGGCAGACGCCTGGAGTGCTGCGGGTGCTGACCGCCGAACTCGGCGCCGGCGCGCGTCTTGCATAGCCTGGCCCGCATATTTCCACCAGGGGGGCGGGCGCGTTGATCGAAGCCACAGCGCCGGGCAAGCTGTTCATTTCCGGCGAATACGCGGTGCTTGAAGGGGCGCCGGCCATTGCTTGCGCGGCAAGTCGCCGTGTTCGGGTGCGGCTGCATCGGAGCAGGACGCGGGAACGCAATCAAGCGGGGCGCTGGCGGCGGGCCGCCGTCAGGCTGCTGGGCGCGCGGGGCGGCGAACAAACGTTTCAAACCGCAGGGTTGGAAATTGAAAGCGGGGCGCTTTGCGCAGCCGATGGCGCCAAGTATGGGCTGGGGTCCAGCGCCGCCGTGGCCGCTGCCGTAACCGGAGCGTTTCTGGCGGCGAAAGGGCCCCTGCCCGGCGCCATGGAGCAGTTGCGCCTGGCGGGCGCCCTGCATCGCTCGCTCCAGGGCCCGGGGGGCAGCGGCGCGGATGTGGCCGCGAGCCTGTACGGAGGAGTTATCGCGGCGCGGCGCGGCCAGGTGGAACGGCTGGCCTGGCCGGACGCGCTGGCGTGCGGGGTGATATGGTCTGGCCGCAGCGCCGATACGGGCCGGGCGCTGGCGCGTTATCGAGAGGCGCTGAAAGCGGGGGGGCGCGGAGCGCAGCGCGCGCTCGAGCGGCTAAAGAGAGAAGCCTGGGGCGTGCAGAAGGCATGGCGCCGGGGTTCAGGCGAAGCGCTTGAGGCGCTGGCGCAATATGCCGCGGCATGGCAGGAACTGGACCGCGCGGCGGGTTTGGGGATCTACAGCGCACCGCACCGTGAGCTGCTTGAGATGTCGCGCGCCGCCGGTTGCCTGTACAAGCCTTCGGGCGCCGGCGGAGGCGATTGCGGGCTGGCGCTGGCCCGCGACCCTGAGGCGCTGGCCCGCATGCGCCGAATGGCCGCGGCCCAGGGCTATGAAACTCTGGATATGGAACTGGCCGTGAAGGGGATGAGCGTATCTGTTGCCGCAGACCGCTGATCCGGATATTGCATGAAGCCATGCTTCCTCGCTCTTGCGCGGGATAGAATCGTTAGCGGCGCCGCGGCGCCAATTCCCTGCGCGACCGCGCAATGATCGGGTTTTTCCATCCGGATTACGGCAAGCATGGAAACCAGCAACAATGTCGAGCAGCGCCGGGTGGAGTGCCAGGCCCGCGTAAATGCCTTGCTTGATGCCTGCCTGCCCGCGGCGGAGATCATTCCGCAGCGGCTGCACACCGCCATGAGGGACGCGGTGCTGCGAGGCGGAAAACGTTTGCGGCCACTGCTGTGCTACGCGGCCGCCGAAGCAACCGGAGTGCCGGCTGAGCGTGTGGACGCGGCGGCAATCGCGGTGGAATTGATTCACTGCTACTCGCTGGTGCATGACGACCTGCCGTGCATGGACGACGATGAATTGCGCCGCGGGCGCCCCGCGATCCACCGGATCTACGGCGAAGACACTGCGTTGTTGGTAGGCGCTGGCCTGCAAACGCTCGCCTGGGAAGTGCTGGCCACGCATCCTTCGCTTCGCGGCCGCAACGATGCGCGGGCAGCGCTGGCCGAACTGTTTGCCCAGTGCGCGGGCTCCACCGGGATGATGGGAGGCCAGGAGCTCGACATGCGGGGCGGCCCCAAACCGGACCAGGCGGAACTGGAGCATGCCTATCGCGCCAAAACCGGCGGGCTTTTCCGGGCCGCGGCGCTGGCCCCGGCGTGCGTTCAACCGCAAACGCCGCGGCGCTTGCGGCACGCTCTGGAACGGTTTGCCGACGCGCTCGGGTTGGCATTTCAGATTCGCGACGACTTCAACGACCGGAAATCCGGCGCCCGGATGCCGGCCGCGGCCGAAAGCTCCAGGCTTCCCTTATGGGCAGCGCGCTTTGGCGAACGGGCAGCGCGCGAGCGCCTGAAGGAACTTATCGGCGCCATGGAAGAAGCCTGCGAAACGTTCGGAGCCGCCGGCGGCGGCCTGCGCTGGCTCACTGGCTTTATCAAGCGGCCCCTGCCTCCGTTCTCAGCCGCCGATACAATGGAAGCAGCCGCCCGCGGCGGCTAACACCGGAATCCGGGCCATGTACGAGCAATTTCACGGCTTAAGCGAGCGGCCATTCAGCATTACGCCGGACCCGCGCTATCTGTACATGAGCGCGCGTCATGCGGAAGCGCTGGCTCATCTGCTGTACGGCGTGCGCGAGAACGGCGGCTTCACCCAGCTGACCGGAGAAGTGGGCACGGGCAAGACCCTGCTGGTGCGGTGCCTGCTGGAACGGCTGCCGGACCGCGCGGAAACCGCCATCATTCTCGATCCGCCCGGCAACCGGCTGGAGTTTCTGCAGGCGCTGTGCCGCGAGTTGCGCGTTCGCACTCCGCGCTGGGCGGCCAATCCGTCCACCTTGGGAGCGGCTCTTAACCGCAAGTTGCTTCGCACCTATGCTTCCGGCCGAAGCACGGTGCTGATCGTGGACGAGGCCCAGGCTCTTGACCCGGAGCTGCTCGAACAGGTTCGGCGGCTGACCAATCTGGAAACGGCGCGGCGCAAGCTGCTGGGGATCGTGCTGGCAGGCCAGCCGGAACTCCACGAAACGCTTGCCCGGCCGGATCTCAGGCAGCTGGCGCAGCGGATTACGGCGCGCTGCCATCTGGGCCCCTTGTCGCGCGCCGAGACCGGCGATTACCTGCGGCATCGGCTAAAGGTGGCCGGCGCCAGCAGCGACGTTTTTTCTTCTCGCGCGAAACGCCTCCTGCACCGGATTTCGCGGGGCATCCCGAGGATCATCAACGTAGTGGCCGACCGGGCGCTGCTCGGCGCCTTTGTGCGCCGCGAAAACGAGGTGGGGGGAAACCTCGTGAAGCTGGCCGCGCGCGAAGTCTATGGACGAGGCGGCATCCCCCGCCGGGCCGCATGGAGCGGCGCCGCGGGCTGAACCCATGTCTTTTGTTCTTGATGCGCTTAAGGTTTCCGAACAGCGGCGCTCGCGCTTCAGCCGCCGCATCTATGCGCATCCGCCCCGGCCCCGGCGCCCCGGCCGAGGAAGAAAATGGCTGGTGATGCTGGGTTTGCCGGCCATCGCTGCGCTAGCGGTCCTGGGATGGCGGCTGCTGGCCCCCGCGCCAGGACCGCTCCCTCCGCCTCCGCCCGCTGCCGCGCAAAGCGCCAGCGTCCCCCTTCCGGGCGCGCCTCCGGCGGAGAACCCTGCAAATGACTCAAGGCCAGCCGCTGGCGTTGAGCACAAAAACACCTTCCAGGATCCCGCGCCGGCCGCGGTTGGGGCTTCCCCAAAGCGGCGCCAGGACCGCTCCGGCCTGCGCCCGGCGCCCGGCTTTGCCATGCCGGACAGCGGCGAGCGGCGCTCCGTCCCGGAACCGGCTCGGAACGTGGTCATGGCGCCGCCGCCGGACTGGCCGGCGCTGTCGTTGCAAATGGTCTTCTTCAGCGAGCAGGAGAACCGCAGCTTCGTGCAAGTGAACGGCAAAACCTACCGGCAGGGCGAAAAGTTGGCGGCGGGCCCGCAGGTGTTGAGGATCACGCCGGACGGAGTAACGCTGGCGCACCGCGGGCAGCGCATACTCCTGGGAGCGGAACGGTAAACGGCATTCGCTATCTGGACGGCCGGCGGCTGGCGCGCGCCATGACGGCGGGCATGCGGCAATTGCAGAACAGCCGCGAGGAACTGGACCGCATCAACGTGTTTCCGGTGGCCGACGGCGACACCGGCCTGAACATGGCCCAGACTGCGCAAGCGGTCATCCTGGCGCTCGCCGAGTCGCCTTCCCGCAAGGCCGGAGAAGCTGCGCATGCCGCGGCGAAGGGCGCCCTCTACGGCGCGCACGGAAATTCCGGCGTCATCCTCGCCCAATTTCTTCAGGGTCTCGCGGATGCCTGGGAAGGGAAGGAGCGGCTGGACACTGCGGAAGTGGCGGCAGGCCTCAAGGCGGCCGCCGAATCCGCGCGCAACGGCTTGAGCAATCCGCGCGAGGGAACCATTTTGAGCGTAATGAGCGCCGTCGGCCTGAGCGCGCTCAATGCTTCGCCGGAGGGCGAGCTCACAACGCTGCTGGGGGCGGCGCGGCAGGCGGCCGAGGCGGCAGTGCGAAAAACGCCCGAGCAACTGGATGTTCTGCGCCGGGCCGGCGTGGTGGATGCCGGAGGCGCCGGACTGGCGCAGTTCCTGGCTGGCATAGAGGAACTGGTCAAGACGGGCGAAGGGGCCGCCGCCGCGGACTTTGACAATGAAGCAAGCGCTCTGCCGGCGGCGGCGCGCGTCCATGACCCGGGCGAGGAGTCAAAGCGCCGCTACTGCACGGAATGCATGATTGCCGGTGAAACGCTGGCGCCGGCGGCGATACGCGAGCAGCTTGGCGCTTTGGGCGATTCCATCGTGGTGGCGGGCGGCGCCCGCGTCGTGCGGCTGCACATCCATACCGACAAGCCGCACGAGGTGTTCGCCATGGCCCACAAACACGGCGAAGTCAGCAGCGAGAAGGCCGACGACATGCACGTGCAGTTTGCCGTGCTTAACAGTTCGCGAGTGCCGGTGGGCTGCGACAGCGGCGCCGACATCCCCGCAAATCTGCGGCGGAAACTCAGGATTACCCAAGCACCGCTGCGCATTCACCTTGGGGACAAGGGTTACCTGGACAAGCTGGGCCTGCCTGCGGAGTGGTTGTGGCGGGCAATGGAGAACGACGGCGAAAAGGCTCGCACCGCCACGCCTGCGCGCGGCGACATGGAACGCGCAATGGGGTTTCTGGGCGGACATTTCCCGGAGTCGGTATGGATCAGCCTGGCGGGGGCGGTGAGCGGCACGGCGGACCTGGCCCGCAGCGTGGCCGCGGAAATCACCGGCGGCAAGGTTCAGGCAGTGGACAGCGCCAACGTGTCGGTGGGCCACGGGCTGATTCTTCAACATGCGGCCGAATGGGCCAACCAGGGCGCCGGGGCGGCCCGGATCGTTGAGAGCCTGGCGGCCGTATCAGCCGGCGCCAGGACCTTCGGCCTGATTGAAGACCTTTCGCACGGGGTCCGGGGCGGAAGAATTTCCCCGGGCATCAAGCGCCTGAGCGATCTGCTGGGGGTGGATGCGCTGCTGGCTATAAGCCCCGCGGGCGCAGTGAAGGCCTGCGGGGCGCAGCGCCGTTCCGGCGACCGGGTGGCGCGATTCGCCCGCTACGCGCTGCGCCGGTTCCCCAAGGGCCAGCCGCTGCGCATGGCCGTGGCGCACGCCAATCGTCCGGAAGCGGGACAGCGGCTGCACGATCTGCTGGCCACCGGAATTCCCGATCTGGCATCCAGCTTCGTCACCGGCCTCGGCGCCGTGGTTAGCGCCCACGCCGGCCCCGGCGCGCTGGTGGCCGCTGCCATCCCGGCGCTGCCGCTAGTCGCGGATTCCCAGGCCCCGGTGGATCAGGTACGTGCACACCCCGAACAGCAGGAACACGAAAACGCCCATCATGATGTAGGCCGTGCCTAGCGGCACGTCCGTAGCGCCGATCATGCCGTAGCGGAAAGCATTAATCATGTAGAGGATCGGATTGAACAGGCTTAGCGCGCGCCACACGCCAGGCAGCAGTTCCACCGAATAGAAGACGCCGCCCAAGTAGGTTAGCGGAGTGAGAACGAAAGCCGGTATCAGCGAGATATCGTCGAACTTCCTGGCGAAAATCGCGTTAATCATGCCTCCCAGAGAGAACGTGATTGCAGTGCACAACAGCGTGAACACCGCGATTAGCGGATAACGCACCTCAACGTTGGTGAACGCCATCGCCACCAGAGTTACGATCAGCCCCACGATCAACCCGCGCAGCACGCCGCCGGCTGCGTGTCCCAGCACGATGATGTAGTTCGGCAAGGGCGAAACCAGCATTTCCTCCAGGTGCCGCTGAAACTTGGCGCCGAAAAAAGACGACACGACATTGCCGTAGGAATTGGTGATTACCGACATCAGGATCAAACCCGGGGCGATGTACTGCGTGTAGTCATAGCCGGACATGGAACCGATGCGCTCGCGAAGCTGCCCGAAAATGATGAAGTACAAGGCCATGGTGATAGCCGGCGGCACAATGGTCTGCACCCAGATCCGCACGATGCGGCGCGCTTCCTTATGCACGATCGTGTACAGCCCAACGGCTTTTTCAAAGCCGCTCATGCCGCCGCGAACTACCTCAGCCATGGCACCGGATCAACCGCCTTGCCGTTTCGTCGCATCTCGAAATAAAGACCGGGCTCACGGCGCCCGCCGGTGCTTCCCGCATAGGCGATTATCTGTCCCTTGCTCACCATTTCGCCCTTCCTGCCCAGCAGGCGGTCATTGTATGCGTACAGGCTCAGCACATTCTCGCCATGATCCAGCACCATCAGAAAACCCAGCCCGCGCACCCAGTCGGAAAACACCACGCGCCCGGGGTGCGGCGCCCGCACCTCCGCGCCTTCCTCCGCCTGCAGCAGGATTCCGTCCCAATTCGCCTGCCCTCTCCCGGGCCCGGAGCCAAATCGCCTGAGCACGCGGCCGCGCACGGGCCAGTCAAGCTGGCCGCGGGCTGCTGTGATTGAGGGCAATGACGCCGGCGGATGATCCTCCACGATGCGGCCCAGATCTTCAACCAGCGAAGACAGCGCGGCCGCCCGGGCCTTCAGCCTTTCGACTTCCTCGCCCGCGGCGCCGATGCGCTGCCGGAGCGCTCGCAGTATCGCCCGGCGGGAGGCTGCCGCCTGCTCCATTCCGCGTATCTGCTGCGCCTGCCGCGCCTGAAGTTCCGCCAGCCGCTGTTCCAAACTGTCCGCTTCGCTGCGAAGCGATTCCGCTGCGGAGGCGGCGCGCATGAATTCGCGGGCATCCCGGGTCCAGGAGCGCGCCAGAATTCCCGTCCACGCCAACCGCCTGTTGATTTCGCCGGCGCGGCGAGCGCCAAGCAGAGCCTTGAAGTGGTCCTGCCGTCCGGAGCGCCAGGCGTGCCGGACCGCCGCGGCGAGAGCCTGCCGCGTTCGCCTGCTCGCTTCGCCGCTATCCTCCAGCGCTGCGGCCAGCCGCGCCCGCTCCTCACGGCGGCTTTCAAGCTCCCGCTGCGCTTCCCGGGCCGCCCAGCGCAAGCGCGCGATTTCCGTTTCGGCATCGCGCAGCCCGGCCTCCTCCTGATGCTGCGCCTGAAGGTCACGCTGCAGCCGCAGCTCCAGCGCGTCAATGCGGCCCAGCAGATCCTTAAGCTCATCGCCCCGCGCCGCCTGCCCGCAGGCAATGGCAAGGAGCAGCGCGCAGGCAATCCGGCCTCTCACGGGCCTTTCCGAACTTCTGACCGTGGGTGCGATATGGGCTTGGCGGGCGGTTGCAATGGGGCGGCGGCATTATACCGAGCATCGTTATAATGCCTTTCAGCAGGTCCCGCGGCCGGCGCCACGCCAGAGTTTTGCCGGTGGCGGGCGCGGCGGCAGGCGGGCTATTGGAGCAATTCGCAACACGACATCTTTGCCGATATGGGAACCCTGGTGGATTTCGCAGCCGCGCATCCCTGGCTCAGTCTGGGGGTTGTTGGCAGCCTTATGGCGGCGCTTTTCAACGAAGTGCGCCTGCGGGCGCTGGCTGTGAGCGCGCTGGCGCCGGCCACGGCGGTGCAAGCGATCAACAGAGGCGCCGCCGTGTTCGATCTGCGGGAGCCCAAAGCTTACGGCCAGGGCCATATCCCCAATGCGCGCAATATGCGGGCGGTGGATGTCCCGGGAACCTCAAAGCTGAAATCCGGCAAGCCGGTGCTTCTGGTTTGCGATACCGGCTCGGCCAGCGGCCGCCTGGCCCAGGACCTGCGCAAAAAAGGCTCCGAGCAGGTATTCAGTCTCAAGGGGGGGCTTGCGGCCTGGCAACGCGAGAGCCTGCCGGTCATCAACGGACGGAGCCGCTGATACCCGCCTGCCGCAAACCATGTTCGCAATAGTCGGCGCCGGCGCCTGGGGAACCGCGCTGGCTATTCATCTTGCCCGGGCGGGCTGTCCGGCGCGGATCTGGGACATCGACCGCGATCATCTGGGCAAGCTTGCCGGCGAGCGCGAAAATAAACGCTATCTGCCCGGCGCGGCGCTTCCGGATCAGGTGCGGCCCGCCGCGGAACTTGAAGAGGCGGCGGCAGGCGCGGAGTGCATTCTGGTGGCAACCCCCAGTTCGGCCCTGCGCTCGACTTTCCGGCGCCTCAAGCCGCTGCTCAAGGACGGGGTTCGCCTTTGCTGCGCGTCAAAAGGCCTGGAGGTGGAAACCGGCCTTTTAGCGCACCAGGTTGCGGAGCAGGAATTGGGTCCGGGCCGCCCGCTGGCAGCGGTGTCTGGCCCCACATTCGCCGGCGAAGTGGCGGCCGGTCTTCCGGCGGCGGTCACGGTCGCCTGCCGCAACCGGGATGTGGCGCTATGGCTGGCCGAAAAACTAAACGCCGGCGCCCTGCGCGCCTATGTTTCAAGCGACCTGGCGGGTGTGGAAGTGGGCGGGGCCACCAAGAATGTGATCGCTATCGCCGCCGGGCTCTCCGATGGCTTGGGATACGGCGCCAACGCGCGGGCCGCGCTGCTGTCCCGCGGGCTGGCTGAGATTGTGCGCCTGGGCGTAGCGCTGGGGGCGCGTCCAGACAGTTTCATGGGGCTGGCTGGCCTGGGCGACTTGGCGCTGACCTGCGCCGACGATCAGTCCCGCAACCGGCGCCTGGGGCTGGCGGTGGCGCGCGGAACCCCCGTGGATGAGGCGGTCAGGCAACTCGGTCAAGTGGCTGAAGGAATGTACGCCGCCGATGCCGTCCATCGCCTGTCGGAACGCCTGAATCTGGACTTGCCGATCTCCGGGCAGGTCTATAAGGTGCTGCATTGCGGGCACGACCCAGGCCGGGTGCTCGGAGCGCTGCTGAGCCGGCCTTTGAAGGCCGAGGACGAACTGCCGTTAACCTCGCCATGAACGGGTCTCCGTTGACTACCGAATTCTGCGGACTCAAGTTCAACTCGCCCATCGTTTTGCTGTCCGGCTGCGTGGGTTTCGGCAACGAGTACACCCGGGTGGAAGGGTTCTCCAACGCCGACGCAGGCGCCATCGTGTGCAAGGGAACCACCCTCAAGCCGCGGCTGGGCAACACGGGGCACCGGCTATGGGAGACGGCCGGCGGGATGCTCAACGCCATCGGCCTGCAGAATCCCGGCGTGGATGCCGTGGTGCGCGACATTGCGCCGAATCTCGACTACAGCGAAGTGTGCTGGTTCGCCAACATCTGCGGCAGCACCGTTGAAGAATACGCCGAGGTTGCCCGCCGCTTCGACGATACGCCCATGCAAGGCATGGAGATCAATATTTCCTGTCCAAACGTGCGCGAAGGCGGGGTGGCCTTCGGCAACGATCCGGACATGTCGGCGCGCGTTGTGGAGGCCTGCCGGGCGGTCACTTCCAAGCCGCTGATCGCGAAGCTCTCGCCCAACCAGACCGACATAGCCGAAAATGCGCGGCGTTGCCTGGAAGCGGGGGCCGACGGGTTGGCCGTGATCAACACGCTGATGGGCATGGCGATCGATGCCGAAAGCCGCCGGCCGGTTATCGGCAATGTGCAAGGCGGCCTTTCGGGCCCGGCCATCAAGCCGCTGGCCCTGCTGAAAGTGCATCAGACCTACCAGGTGGCGCGCAAGCACAACGCGCCCATCATCGGCCAGGGCGGCATCATGAACGGCGCCGACGCCATTGAGTTTCTGCTGGCCGGAGCCACGGCCGTAGGCGTGGGCACGGCGCTGTTCTACGACCCGCTGGTGTGCAGAAAGATCAATGCCGAAATCGAGGATTACCTAGGCAAAAACCACATCGCGAACGTGTCCGAACTTACCGGCGCGCTGCGGCTGGATTCCGGTCTTGAGAACAGCCCGGTTTCGGGCTGAAAACGCCTTCTTATCCTATAATCGCGCGGCCACTGATTTGGCGCGGCAATAAAGAAGAACCAGAGGAAATTTACAGAAAATGGCAACAGCAAATCCACGCTTGGCGCTTGCGGGCTTCGCGCTGGCGCTGTTCGGCCCTCTGGCTTCAGCCGGCGAAGCCTATGTTTCCGTGAGCCCGGGCCTTGCCTGGGATGAGATTGATGCAAGCGCAGCCGGAATCAGTCATCCCACCCGTTGCGACCGCCTCTTGTACGCAAACCCCGCCGATGCGCCAACCGACGCCGCCTGCGCCGACAGCACGCCCCGGCTCCTTTTCAGCGATGAATTCGACTTCGGCGCAGGCCAGGCTGGATCGATCAGCCTGGGGTACGCCTGGGAGCGGTTCCGCCTAGAAGCCGAGTTTTTCGGACGCTCTCAAGGCCGCGAAACCCGCCCCGGCATTGCCGCCTCCGGCAACGTTGCCCTGGAAGGCAAGAATTCCGAATGGAGCGACGATTTGCCCCCCTACTACCAGATTTCCGGCTTCAGGACGCGGCAACTGTTTGTAAACGCCTATTACGCTTTCGGCAGCGGCTCGGCCTGGAAGCCCTTCGTGGGCGCGGGTGTGGGTATTGCCCGCATCGACGCGGCCTTTGAAGGTTCCTATTTGCGCCGCGCGCTTGCGGATGGATACGTTGCCGCCGTGGGCGGCGACCCTGCGCAACCGGAGGACTGGCAGATTGCCGCAGCCGGCAGCCAAAGCCGGTTTGATGCGAAATTGAGCGACGAGGTGTTCGGCTACCATGCCGCAGCGGGGGTGGAGCGGCAACTGGCGGACAGGACTCAGGCTTTTCTGATGTTGCGCTGGAGCAGCTTTGGCAACATGAGCCAAAACACGCAGTGGTCCACGATTCGCAGCCATGCCCCGGTGCAGGCCGACGGCATCACGCCGTTTACAAGCGAACTGGCGTTCGAGAATATGGGTGGCCCGGCCGCCACCTTGGGCCTGCGCTACAGTTTCTAGCCTGCATATCCCCCGCTTTCTATTGCCTGAGCGGGAGTTTGTTGTCCCTCCTCTCGGGAGTGTCCCCCGCATTACACCGGCTAAAGCCTTTGGGTTGCCCCTTCCCCGCGGTAGCGTCAATGGCAGGATAGCCGTTGCCGAACCCCAGGGACGGGTTAATGCCTCTCCCGGTCTCCCGCGGTGAGAGGGCAAGGCAAAGGGCGAGGAAAACACGCCCTCATGCAACAAACGGGGTTAGCGTTCTCCGGCGGCGGCGCTGGGCTCGCGCTTGAAAAAGCGCACTTCTTCGCTCGCCGCAAGCTCCCCGCCGTTGGCATCCAGAAGCCGCGCCCGCAGCCGGTGCTCGCCGCGCCACACGTTTTCAAGCCGGAGAATGGGCGGCTCGCCCTGCCACGATGCCTCTGCGCCGTCCAGTTGAATCGAAAGCAGCGCATCGTCCTGCGCCGCGTTCACGAACAGCCTGACTTCCAGTTCGCCACCCGCGCCCCGCACGGTTTCATCCGCCGCCGGATAGGCGATCTGCAGGGCGGGTATGGAAACCGCCGCCGTGGCGGCTGGCGAGTGGTCCTGCGCCGGCAGGCTTTCCGAAGGCGGCTGGGCAGGCGCAAGCCAGATCATCACGCCAGGCGGTTCCATGCGGACGGCATCGGGAAAGGGCCGGTCCGCGTAGCGGATGCGGCCCTGGCTGTCGATATGCCGCCAGATTTCCTGCCCGTGCGCTTGCGAGAGCAGCGCGGACAGGATCGTGAGGCCTATCCATCCCTTTTTCATACATCCTGCCTGGACTGAAGCGCTTAGGTTGTTCGATCAGGACTACAAACTGTAGTACATCTCGAATTCAACCGGGTGGGTGGTGGCGCGCAGGCGCGTGCACTCGGCCTCCTTCAGTTCCAGATAGCCCTCCAGAAGATCATCGGTGAACACATCGCCGGCTTTGAGGAATTCATTGTCGGCGCGCAGCGCGGCGAGCGCCTCTTCGAGCGAGAACGCAACGGTGGGCAGCCCGGCTTCTTCCTCGGACGGCAGGTCGTAGAGATCCTTGTCCACCGGGTCGCCTGGATGAATCTTGTTCTGGATGCCGTCGAGGCCCGCCATCAGCATGGCCGAGAATGCCAGATACGGATTGGCCATGCTGTCGGGGAAGCGCACCTCGATCCGCCGGGCCCGCGAGTCGGCAACAAAGGGAATGCGCACGGCGGCCGAGCGGTTGCGCGCCGAATAGGCGAGCAAAGTGGGCGCCTCAAAGCCTTTCACCAGCCGCTTGTAGCTGTTGGTGGCCGGGTTGGTGAAGGCGTTCAGCGCGCGCGCATGCTTGAGGATGCCGCCAATGTAGTGCATGCCGGCCTCGGAAAGGCCGCCGTAGCCATCGCCGGTAAAGATATTGTTGCCGTCCCTGGTTACGGACTGATGCACATGCATGCCGTTGCCGTTATCGCCCACCAGCGGCTTGGGCATGAAAGTGGCGGTCTTGCCAAACTGATGGGCCGTTTGCATGACGGCGTATTTCAGAATCTGCACTTCGTCGGCCTTGCGCGTGAGGCTGTTGAAACGCACGCCGATTTCGCCCTGGCCGGCGGTGGCCACTTCATGATGATGCACTTCCACCGGCAGCCCCAAATCCATCAGCGCCAGGCAGATGGTGGAGCGGATGTCTTGCAGCGAATCCACCGGCGGGACGGGGAAGTAGCCACCCTTGACTCCGGGCCGATGGCCGTAGTTCCCCTCCTCAAACTCCCGGGTGGAGTTCCAGGCGCCTTCGATGGAATCCACATGGTAGGAGGCGCTCTCCAGGGAACTGCCGAAACGCACATCGTCGAAGATGAAGAACTCGTTTTCCGGACCGAAATAGGCATCGTCGCCGATGCCGGTTGAGCGCAGGTACTCGAGCGCCCGCTTGGAAGTGAGCCTCGGACAGCGCGCATAGGCTTGCATGGTCACCGGTTCATATACGTCGCAGCGCAACAGCAGCGTGGCATCCTCGGCGAACACATCGAGCACCGCGCTGTCCGCCTCCGGCATCAATACCATGTCCGATTCGTCAATTCCTCGCCAGCCGGCGATGGAAGAACCGTCGAACATCTTCCCCGAGGCGAAGAATTCCTCGTCGATCACTTGAGACGGCACGCTCACGTGCTGCTCCTTGCCGCGGGTGTCGGTAAAGCGGAGGTCCACAAACCTCACGCCCTTTTCCTCAATCAAGCTCATTACTTCGGATACATCCATTGCGATAGGGCCCTCAAACACCAGTTAATTTTCAAGCCGCGGCGGGCGGCGCGCTCACGCCCTTCGACCGCGCCCGCATCCCGGCGGCGCGCTGATTCACGCCAAAAGGAGCAAGGGAACAAATCGAAAATGGCGCCGGCGACTCCGTTGCGCGGCGGCGTGCATTATTCTACCGGCATTGGTGGCCCCAAGTCTATGCTTTATGGGCTCCTTTTAACCGAAAAACCGTGTTTTCTGGAAGTTTGGGAAACAACATGAAACAGCAAAAAGAAAAAGGTGAAATCTGGAAGTTAATCCAGGGGGTCTTTGACGCATTCGAAGCGCGGGATGTGACCAGCATGGAAAACCTTCTGCATGAAAGCTGCACCTTGTGGGACTTGTTCGAGCCGGAACTGATTTCGGGCAAGGCCGAGCGCGAAGCTTTCCACCAGCGGGACAAGGCCCAGTCCATGGCCCGCGGCCGGTTGAGCATTTCGATCCATCCCCTGAAGCTGGACATCTTCAACAAGGTGGCCGTGGCGCGCTACTGGCTCAAGTTCAACTACGAACCGCCCAATGCGGCATCAGGCCGCGTGCGCATCACCGATGTGCTGCTGCGCGCGCCCAACGGCTGGCGGATCGTGCATCACCATGAGGGAATGGCGCCGGAGGGCGCGCCGCCCATCAACGAGTAACGCCGCCTCCGCCGCGCCTATATCATTGTGCCCTCGCGGCCCCCTCCGCGGGTCGCCGGAGCATCGCATGACATACGACTTTTCACGGCGCGCCATGCTGGGCGGACTGGGCGGACTGGGGCTGGGCGCAGCTCTGAGCATGGGCGCCTGCGGCCGCCCAGGGAGCACTGCCGCGGGGCCTTTGAACGCCGGTGGCTTTTTGCCTGAACCCGGCAATCGCGAGGCCTGGTTCAAGGCCTGGATGCGGATGCAGTCCAGCCTGGAAGAGAAAGACTCCCCCTGGTGGTACATGGGGCGCATTTACGCCCAGGTAGGAGAGGCGGAACCCAAGCATATAGTGGACCTCGAGGGGACCGAAATCTACTGGGCCCGGCCGCTGGACAACGGCGAGGTGTCGATCAGCAGCCGCACGCTCACGTTCTTCAAGGACCCGGCTACAGGCGAAATGCTGGACGAGTTCGCAAACCCGTATACAGGCGAAAGCCTGCCCGTGCATCCCAATATCCTCGGCGGGCGCGACGGCGCGCGCTACACACTTGAGGGCATGGTGTTTTCGGAGCGCATCGATCCCGCCCGCGAATTGCGCCGCTGGAACTGGCAGTGGACCCACTCCGGCCGGCACATCTGGATGATGGCCAGCCGCGGGCTGGCGCACATGCCGCAACCGTGGATGGAAGCCTTCACCATGTTCTGCCTGGCCGACGACTTTGCCGATCCGGCCATCGCCAGCCTGCGCAGCAGTTTCTCGTCAACCTACTTCTCGCCCTGGCTGCCCTGGATGGGAATGTCCGGGCGCCAGGGACACCTCATCTGGCACTCCTCGGGCTGCAAGCTGAATTCGGTGGACGAAGTATCCGAGGGCTACCGCGCCCGGGCCGACCAGCTGTTTCCGGGCCAGCTGACGGCCAACCCCGAGTCCTTCGAGTAGCAGGCGAAGTCTTGGCGAAAGCGGCAGGAGCGTAATATGGCAAAGCTCGGTATCGTGGATGCGGCTGCCTACGTGCCCGCCATGCGCCTGGACCGCCAGGCAATTTTCGCGGCCAACGCCTGGGCCAATCCGGCTCTCAAGGGTCTGGCGCGAGGCGCGCGCAGCATGTGCAACTGGGACGAGGACAGCATCACCATGGGCGTGGAAGCGGCGCGGCGCTGTCTGGCGGACCGGTCCAGGGAGGATGCGCGGCGGCTGTATTTTGCTTCCACCACGCCTCCGTTCGCCGACCGCCAATGCGCTGCCGTAATTGGCGAGGCGCTGAACCTTTCCGACAATCTGGCCGCTGTGGATCTGGCCAATTCCCGCAACGCCGGGCTGCAGGCGCTTTGCGAGGCCCTGCCCGGCGGCAGTTCCGCGCTGGTGGTCTCGGCGGATGCGCGGCTCGCCAGGCCGGCCAGCGTTCAGGAGCTCCAGTACGGCCATGGAGCGGCGGCGGTGCTGCTGGGCGGCCAGGACGCGATTGCGGAAGTGGTGGCCGAGCGCCGTCTTTCGCGGGATTTTGTCGATCAGTTCCGCGCTAGCGGGGAATCATTTGATTACCGCTGGGAAGAACGCTGGATTCGCGACCGCGGCTACCGCTCCATCCTGCCGCCGCTGGTTGGGGGCTTGCTTGAGCAGGCCGGCGTAGCGCCCCGGCAACTGTCGCGCGCCGTGCTGCCCGCCGCTCCGCCGCGCATGACCGCGGCGCTGGCAAAGGGCCTGGGCATTGCGGCCGGGTCGGTTCAGGACGGCAGGCTGGGCGATGTGGGCGACACCGGCGCTCCGCATCCTCTGCTGCTGACCGTTGATGCGCTGGCCCAGGCTGAACCCGGGGAACTGATCCTTGTGGTGGGCTTCGCCCAGGGCGGAATCGCCCTGCTGTTGAAAACCACCGGGAAACTGCCCGAATGGCAGCGGCGCAACGCGCGCCGGGCAGCCCTGTCTCCGCCGCGCCCCGAGAGCGCTTACACCAAGCTGCTGAGCTTCAGCGGCCTGCTGCCGATGGATTTCGGCATGCGCGCCGAGGCGGACGCAAAGACCCAACTCAGCAGCTTCGACCGCCATCGCGCCGAACTGACGGGCTTTGCCGGCGGGCGCTGCGCAGCCTGCAACACCGTGCAGTTTCCGCGCGCCAGGCGCTGCGTCAATCCGGACTGCAACGCCGAGGCGCAACAGGATGTTGTGCTGCTGGCGGAACAGCCGGGAGAGGTATCGTCCTTCACCCAGGACTGGCTTGCCTACACGCCCCATCCTCCGCTGCAATACGGGCTTGCCGCCACTGCCGAAGGGGCCCGGGCGCTGATGGAATTTACCGAGTGCCCGCTGCGGAAGATGCGGGTAGGGCTGAAGTTGCGCTTCGTCTTTCGTATTCACGCGATAGACTCGCGCAGAGGGTATCGGCGGTATTTCTGGAAGGGCGCGCCGGCGCCCGGCGAGGAGAAGGCCTCATGACGGGCATATGCGACAAAGTGGCGATCGTGGGGATGGGTTGCTCCCGGTTTGGCGAACGCTGGGACTGCGATGCCGAAGATCTAATGCTGGAAGCGTTTCGCGAGGCCTCCGAAGATGCCGGCCTGGGCGCCGGCGATCTTGACGCCGCCTGGTTCGGCTGCTACTTCGACGATGCCAGCGTAGGCAAATCGGCGTTGCCGCTGGCCAATGCGCTGCGCCTTAAGAACATTCCCGTCACGCGGGTGGAGAACATGTGCGCCACCGGCACCGAGGCTCTGCGCGGAGCCGCGTACGCCGTGGCGGCTGGCGCCTGCGACATCGCGCTGGCGCTGGGTGTGGAGAAGCTCAAGGACACCGGCTACGGCGGTCTGCCCGTGGGAACGCCGGGCACCTTTACCGAACAGTGGCGGCCCAACACCAGTTCGCCCGGGTCCTTCGCCCAACTGGCTTCCGCCTACCGCGCCCGGCACCGCGTGCAGGAAAAGGACCTCAAGCGCGCCATGGCCCACGTGTCCTGGAAGAGTCATCAGAATGGCGCCATCAACCCCAAGGCCCACCTGCGCAAGGCTGTGGATGTCGATACCATCATCGGCGCCCCTATGGTGGCGGAGCCGCTTGGGCTGTTCGATTGCTGCGGGGTGTCCGACGGCGCAGCCTGCGCCATCGTCGCCCGGCCGGAAATCGCCCGCGAGATGGGAAAGACGGAGAGTGTTACCGTCAAGGCGCTGCAGCTCGCGGTGAGCAATGGCTCGGAGGCCGGACACCAGGGATGGAACGGCAGTTACATCCACTGCGGGCGTCTGGCGGGGCAGCGCGCGCTGGCCGAGGCTGGCCTGCGCAGCGCCAGAGAAGATATTGATCTTATTGAAGTTCACGACTGCTTCTCAATTACCGAGCTGGTCACCATGGAGGATTTGGGCTTTGCCGGCGAGGGCCAGGGCTGGCGGGCGGTGCTGGACGGCGCTTTCGACCGGGACGGCAAGACGCCCTGTCAGATCGACGGCGGGCTGAAGTGTTTCGGGCATCCCATAGGGGCATCGGGCCTGCGCATGGCCTACGAGGTTTATCTTCAGTTGCTGGGCCGGGCCGGCGACCGGCAACTGCCTTCGCCTGAACTGGGCCTTACCCATAACCTGGGCGGCGAACCGGCGCGCTGCGTGGTCAGCGTGGCGGTTTTCGGCAGAGCAGGCTGAGCCTCGAATCGCAGCGGTCCGCGCCTTGTCCATGGAGCGCAAGCAACCCCCCGATTTCCAGACGCTGATCCACCTCCTGGAGGCGTTTTGGGCCCGGCGCGGCTGTGTAATCGTTCAGCCGCTGGATCAGCCCGTAGGAGCCGGCACCTTTCATCCCGCCACCTTTCTGCGCGCGCTGGGCCCGGAGCCCTGGAACAGCGCCTACGCGCAACCCAGCCGGCGGCCCGCCGATGGCCGCTACGGAAACAATCCGTTCCGGCTGCAGCATTACTACCAGTTTCAGGTGGTTATGAAGCCGTCGCCGGACCAGTTTCAGGACTGGTACCTGGAATCCTTGCGCCATATCGGGATTGACCTCAATGCCGAGGATGCGCGGTTCGTGGAAGACAATTGGGAATCGCCCACCCTGGGCGCCTGGGGGCTTGGCTGGGAAGTGTGGCTGAACGGCATGGAGATTACCCAGTTCACCTATTTCCAACAGGTAGGCGGTTTGGATTGCCGGCCCGTGACCGGAGAAATCACCTACGGCCTGGAAAGACTCGCCATGTACCTGCAAGGCGTGGACAGCGTTTTCGACCTGGTGTGGTCCAACCGCGGACAGCCTGTGCGCTACCGCGAGGTGTATCACCAAAACGAAGTGGAAATGTCCAGATTCAACTTCGAGTTGGCGGATACGGAGCTTTTGTTCAGGCGCTTCGACGACTGCGAGGAGCAATGCGCCCGGTTGACTGCCGAGCAGTTGCCTCTGCCGGCCTACGAACAGGTGCTGGAAGCCTCGCACACCTTCAACCTGCTGGATGCCAGGCGCGCCATTTCCACCACCGAACGGCAGCGCTATATCCTGCGTGTGGGCAACATGGCCGGCGCCGTGGCGCGCGGCTACGTGGCGGCGCGCCAAGCGATGGGTTTCCCGCTTCTCCGCAATCCTGGCCGGTAGTTGACAATGGCGGCTGCGGATTTTCTGGTCGAGATTGGCGTGGAGGAGCTGCCGCCGAAAAGCCTGCCTGTTCTGGAACGCCATTTCCGCCAGTCTTTTCGCAGCGGCCTGGCTCAGGCTGGCCTCGTCTGCGAGGCCGTGGAATCCTATGCTTCGCCGCGCCGGCTGGCGGTGGTGGCGCGGGCGCTAGCGGCGAGGCAGCCCGCGCAAGTCATTGAGAAGCGGGGGCCACCGCTGGCGATAGCGCGCGATGCCGGCGGCGAATGGACTCGCGCCGCCAGGGCGTTCGCCCAATCGTGCGGCTGCGCGCCGGAAAAATTGCATACCCTGCGCACCCCCAAAGGAGAATGGCTGGCGTTCCGCAAGCGGCGCCCAGGACGCTCGGCGACCTCCCTGCTGCCAGGCATTGTCGCCGGCGCGCTCGGCCGCCTGCCAATCCCCAGGCCGATGCGCTGGGGATCGGAAGAGCAGGAGTTCATCCGTCCGGTGCGCTGGATAACCATGCTGCACGGCCGCAAGGTGGTGCCGGCAACCCTTTTCGGAAGGCGCAGCGGGCGCGTCAGCAGAGGCCACCGCTTCATGGGCGAGAAACGTTTGAGTCTGGGGGCGGCGGGAGACTACGCTGCGGCATTGCGTCAAAGAGGCCGTGTAATCGCGGATTTTCGCGTCAGGCGCGAGATGATTCTGGACCTGGCAGGGGAACAGGCCACCAAGATTGGAGGCGAGTTGGTCAGCAGCGCCGCGCTGGAGGATGAAATTGCCGGGCTGGTCGAATGGCCGGTTGCTCTTTGCGGCGGGTTCGAGGAGCGTTTTCTGAAGCTGCCGGAGGCGGTAATCACCGCCACTTTGCAGGAACAGCTGCGCTTTTTCCCGGTGCGGGCAAAGTCCGGAGAGCTGCTGGCACGATTTGTGCTTATCAGCAATCTTGAAAGCAGCGCGCCCGCTTCCGTTGCCAAGGGCGCCGAGCGCGTAGTGCGCGCCCGGCTGAACGATGCCGACTTCTTCTATCGGAGGGATTGCGGGGAAGCGCTTGCGGACCGCCTGCCGGCGCTAAAGAAAGTGCGCTACCAGGACCGCCTCGGGTCCCTGGGCGACAGAGTGGAGCGGCTGGCGGCTCTGGCTGAAGATCTGGCCCCGGCCACCGGCGCAAACCCCGCGGCTGCGCGGCGCGCGGCGCTGCTTTGCAAGGCCGACTTGCTCACCGGAATGGTGGGCGAATTTCCGAGCCTGCAAGGCGTTATGGGCGCGCACTACGCCCGCAATGACGGCGAAGCCGAAGAAGTGCGTCTGGCCATTGGCGAGCACTATTCCCCCCGCCAGGCAGGCGAAGCCATTCCCGCAAGCCCTGCCGGGCGAGCGCTGGCGCTGGCGGACCGCCTGGACAGTCTGGCCGGACTGTTCGCAATCGGGCGGCGGCCGACGGGCGCCAGCGACCCGTTCGGGCTGCGCCGCGCCGCGCTGGCCATACTGCGCATTTGCATCGAGGGCTCGGTTGAACTGGACCTGCCAAAAGTTCTTGGCCGCGCCCGGTCCCGGCAACCGTTGGAAAGTCCTGAAGAACGGGACGCTGTGGAACAAGAGTATTCCTTCATTATGGAGCGGCTAAGGGCCTGGTGCCTTGACGGCCTGCATCCCGATTCCTCGGAGTTCACCATCACTCCCGAGCTGTTTGCCGCGGTCCGGGCGCGCAACCCGGCCTCCCCGCTGGATTTTTACCGCCGCCTCAAGGCTCTCCGCGGCTTCCTTGAACAGGCGGCCGCAAACGATCTGGCCGCCGCAAACAAGCGCATTGGCAATATCCTGCGCTCGGTGGATGCCGATGCAAGCGACCTGCGGCAGGAACTGCTGGTGGAGGCGGAGGAACGGACTCTGCACAGCGCTTTCCTGCTTCTGCTGCCGCAGTACCGGCAGCGGCTGCGCGCGCAGGACTACGCCGGGGCGCTGGAATTGCTGGCTTCCCTGGCAGGACCGCTGGGCGACTTCTTCGACCACGTGCTGGTCATGTGCGAGAACGCCGACCTGCGCCGCAGCCGGCTGGCGCTGCTGGCGGGCATCCGGGAAGCGCTGCTGGGGGTAGCCGACTTATCGCTGCTTCCCGGGCGGCAGTAGCCTTTGCCGCTTTCCAGCGCATACGCAGAACCGGAGCGGAAGAAGCCGCGCCTGGTCATTCTCGACCGTGACGGCGTAATCAACGAGGAGCGGGGCGACTTCATCCGCACTGCGGATCAGTGGCGGCCGCTGCCGGGCAGCCTGGAAGCGATCGCGCGGCTATCCCGCGCGGGAATACCGGTGGCCGTGGCCACCAATCAGTCCGGCGTGGGCCGAGGATTGATGAGCGCTGGAGAGCTGGCGGCGGTGCATGATCGCCTTTTGCAGGCCGTAAGCGAAGCCGGGGGCGAGCTGGCCGGCGTTTTCTTCTGTCCGCACGCCCCATCGGACCATTGCCGGTGCCGCAAGCCATTGCCGGGTCTGCTGCTGCAAATCGAGGCGGCGCTTGGGCTGGCCGTGGCCGGACAGTACATGGTGGGCGATTCGCTGCGCGATCTTCAGGCGGCCAGCGCGGCGGGCGCGCTGCCGGCGCTGGTGCGCACCGGTTTTGGGCGCGCCACCGAGCAGCGGCTTGCGGCGCAAAGCGATGTGCGGATTTTCGATGACCTGTCTGTTTTTGCGGGCTGGCTGCTGGAGACAGGCTGATGAATCGGGCTAGGGGCTGGCTGTTTTCGGCGCTTTTAGTGTTAAACACCATTGCGGGCAGCTTGTGGGCGGTTGTCCTGTGGCCGCTGCCGCACCGGATCGGCTATTTCTTCGCGGTGCGCTGCTGGGCTCTGGCGAACCTCTGGCTGCTCCGCGTGATCTGCGGCGTGGACTGGGAGGTGCGCGGCGCGCACAATCTGCCGGCGGAGCCCAGCGTGGTGCTCATGAAGCACTCCTCGGCTTTCGAGACGATCGCCCAGGCCCTGCTGTTTCCGAGGCAAACATGGATCCTGAAGCGGGAACTCATGTTCCTGCCTGTATTTGGCTGGGGACTGGCGACCATGCGAGCAATCGGGGTGGACCGCGCCCGGGGCAGCCGCGCTATCAGGAGCCTGGTCCGGCTCGCCAGGGAGCGCCTCGCCGAGGGACTCTGGATCATCGTTTTCCCCGAAGGCACCCGCGTGGCGCCCGGACAAACCGGAAACTACGCGCCAGGCGGCGCCATGATCGCGAGCGCCGCCTGCTGCCCGGTCGTGCCAGTGGCCCATAACGCCGGCGATTACTGGCCGCGGCGCAGCGCGGCAAAGAAACCGGGAACGATCCGCGTAGTGATAGGCCCGCCCCTGGATTCCCGCCATCAAGGCGCCCGGAAGCTGACTGGGGACGCAAAGGCCTGGATTGAAGAAGAAGTCGGAAAGTTACGCGATATTAGCGATAATTAATCTACTTTTATCCACTTTTTCTCCGCTTCTCCGTCTCCCCCTGATACGCGCAGGAACCGCTCGCATGCTTCAGCAGCCAGCCTCTTTTCTGGGTTCGAGTGTCCTGCCTCCCATTTCACCTGCTAAAGCCCTGTTGTTTTGCCCCCTCCCTGCGGGAGACGCATAAACCCATCCCTGGAGCTCGGCAGCGGCTGTCCTGCCGCCGACGCTCCCGCAGGGAGGGGGCAAAACAACAGGACGAGGAAGCGCGCCCTAGTGAAATAAAGAAGTCTATATGTCCAGACTGACGACGTTAAGCGCGTTGTCCGTGATGAACGCCCGGCGAGGTTCGACCTTTTCTCCCATGAGCGTTGTAAACAATTTGCTGGTGGCGCTGGCTTCATGCTCGCTTGCCACCTCCACCCGCATTAGGCGGCGGGTGTCGGGATTCACGGTGGTTTCCCAAAGTTGGGCGGCGTTCATCTCGCCCAGACCCTTGTAGCGCTGCAGCGTTACGCCCCGGCGCGCCTGGTTCATCAGCCAATCCAGAATCTGACCAAATAGCGCCGCGTTATGGCGCGCCGATGCTCGGCGCGCTTCGGCGCCGGATCCCATCAATTCGCTGGTTTCCTTGGCCAGCGCCCGAATCGACTGGTATTCAGGCGTGGAAAAAAGCGCGAACGGGAGGGCGCTTTCCTCGTCCACTTCGTTTTCGGCGCGCACTACTGAAAATGCGGTGGGCGCGCCGCCGTTGCCCTGCACGGAAACTTCCCACCGCGCTTCACCATCCAGTTTTTCCAGGCAGCGCCGCAGCCCGGCGCCCCATTGGGCCATGTATTGCGGGTCGTCGTGGCCGGCTTCAACCGGCGCAAGCTCAAGCAAACAAGCGAGCACGGACTCGTGGGCGCTGGCGCGCAAGCCCTCCAGGGAAATTCGCGCCTTAAGGGTTCGTTCCGCCAAGCGGCGCAATTCTTCGCCGGCGATTTCCGTCTTGCCGCCCAAAACCGACAGGCTGGCATCCTTGAGCGCCGCCTTAAGCGTCCAATCGCGCAACTCCTGATCGTCCTTGAGGTATTCCTCCTTGCGCCCCCGCGTTACCTTATAAAGCGGGGGCTGGGCGATGTACACATGGCCCCGCTCAATAAGCGCGGGCATATAGCGGAAGAAAAACGTGAGCAGCAGCGTGCGGATATGCGATCCATCCACATCGGCATCGGTCATGATGATGACCCGCTCATAACGCAGCTTCCCGGCATCGAAGCTCTCTTGCTCGCGGCCCACTCCGCAGCCAAGAGCGGCGATCAGGGTGGCCACCTCGTCCGAAGAGAGCATCTTGTCAAGGCGGGCCTTTTCCACGTTCAGAATCTTTCCGCGCAGGGGAAGAACAGCTTGGGTGCGCCGATCGCGCGCCTGCTTGGCGGAGCCTCCCGCGGAATCGCCCTCCACCAAGAAGATTTCCCGCTTTCGCGCATCCTTTTCCTGACAATCGGCGAGCTTCCCGGGCAGCCCCCCCACATCGCTCTTGCGGCGCGCTATGTCGCGCGCCTTGCGGGCCGCCTCGCGCGCCGTGGCTGCTTCGATGATTTTCTCGGTGATTGCCCGCGCCTGCTTGGGGTTTTCCAGCAGGAACTCGCGCAGCGTCTCGCCCACCGTGCGCTCCACAGCGGCCTTGGCTTCCGATGAAACAAGACGTTCCTTGGTCTGCGAGGAGAACTTGGGGTCGCGCATCTTCACCGACACCACGGCGGTCAAACCTTCGCGCACATCCTCGCCGCGCAGCGCGAGGTTCTTCGCCCGATTGCCGCCATGTTTTTCGATATAGGCGTTCAGGGTGCGGGTCAGCGCGGTGCGAAAGCCCTCCTGGTGCGTCCCCCCATGGCTCTGCGGAATATTGTTGGTAAAGAAGGAACTGCGCTCATGGTATCCCTCGTTCCATTGCATGGAAGCCTCGATTTCCAGATCAACCGATAATTCCTTGCCGTCTCCATTGCCTTCGGCATCCTCCCTGCGGGCGGTCTCCACAATCTGCCGGCGTTTCACGTGAAACACCTGCGAATGCAGAGGCTCGCGCGACCGGTTCAGCCACTGCACGAACTCGCGTATGCCCCCCTCGGCGTGAAAAGTGAAGCGGTCTCCGTCCTCCCGCTCATCCGAAAGTTCAATGGTGATTCCGCTGTTGAGGAACGCAAGCTCCCGCAGCCTGGTGGCCAGGACCGCGGCATCGAACTCCAGTCTGGCGGCGAAAATTTGCCGGTCCGGCCGGAAACGGATTTGCGTTCCACTGCGGTCGCTGGGCCCCGCATCCGCCAGAACGCCGTCCGGAACGCCGCTGGTATAGCGCTGGCGGTACTGGCGGCCGCCCCGATAGACCACAAGCTCCAGCTTGTCGGACAGGAAGTTGACTACGGAAACGCCCACACCGTGCAGTCCGCCCGAAACCTTGTAGGCGCTCTCGTCGAACTTGCCGCCGGCATGCAGGGTGGTCATAATCAACTCCGCTGCCGAGCGGCCGGTCTTCGCGTGTATATCTACCGGGATGCCGCGGCCATTATCGGTGACTTGCGCTCCGCCGTCGGCCAGCAAGCGAACCTCTATCCTGTCGCAATGGCCCGCCAGCGCCTCGTCCACCGAATTGTCCACCACCTCGTAAATCAGGTGATGAAGCCCCGTCCCGTCATCGGTGTCGCCGATGTACATGCCGGGCAGCTTGCGCACCGACTCCCTGTCTTCCAGGACCTGTATCTGGCCCGCATCATAGGCTTCGGCGGCCTCCGGCTGAGGGCGGGCCAAGGGCGCTTCGGGGTTTTCGGCGGGTTGCTGCATAGGAATGGGGCTCGGAAGATTCGGCTGCGCGTCCTTATAGCCAGGCAGGAAGCCGCCTGAAACACGCGGGCCCGCATGGAAATGAGCAGAAACGAAACACCAGCGGGGCGCACTCCTTCAGGAACGGCCCGATTATACCAGCCCGCCCTCGCTCAGGCGAAATTCCTTGCGCTCCAAATCCTCTCCGAGAGGACGGGGGTCCACCGCCGTTATGAAGAGCTGCGAGCCGCCCGCCCACATTGCGCTCAGCAACCTTCCGGCATGCTCGGCATCCAGTTCGGCGAGCGGCTCATCCGCCAGCAGGACTGGCCTGGGCACGCCGGCTTGCCCCAGCAATTCCGCCGCCGCCAGCATCATCGAAGCGGCCAGCAACTTCTGTTGCCCCCGGGAGGCAAGGTATCGCGGCCGGCCGGCTTCAAGGCGCAGCGCAAGGTCGCTGCGTTGAGGACCGTGCCATGTTCGCCCAAGCTTGCGGTCGCTATCCAAGTTTTCCCGCAACGCCTCGGCCAGGGTTTTGTCGCGGGGCCAGCCCCGGTAATAGTTCCAGTCGGCCCGCAAACCAAGCAATTGTTCCGCTATCCGTCGAAATCGGGGCCGCAAATTCTCCGCCACTATCCGGCGCCGCTCCTCCATCGCTTCGGCTGCTTGACAGAACTGCTCATCCCACGCAGTCACCGCATCCGCCCGGATGCCCGCCCGCAGTCCGGCGTTGCGCTGCTTGAGGCTCCGCCTGAACCTTCGCCACGCCGCATGAAAAGCAGGTTCCACGTGAAACGTCACCCAATTCAAGAGCAACCTTCGCCGTTCGGGTCCTTGCTCCACCAGATCCACAACCTTCGCATCCAGGTTCAGCACGGGCAGGGCCAGCGCCAGTTCCGCCCGGCGAACGCCGGTTTCGCTGTCCAGAAAAGCGCGAAGCCTTCCGCCGTGGATATTCACCCCCAATTCCCGGGTGTTGCTCCCAGCAATCACGGATCCCCTCACGCTTGCCGCATCCTCGCCGCGGCCGATGAGCTGCCGAGTATCGCCGCTGCGAAAACTCCGTGCCCTTGATAGCAGGAAAACGCTCTCCAGCAGGCTGGTCTTGCCGGCGCCGTTGTGGCCGCTGATAACATTTCCCTTCCGGCCGGGAGCCAAATCCACGGCCTTCAAGGCCCGGATATTGCGCACCCGCAATTGCGTGAGGCGGGCCACTCGCTAGCTTTGGCGCGGAGCCTTCGTTTCCGCGCTTGCGCCTTGTTCCCCGTTTCCCGGCTGATTCAACAAATGCGCAGCGCCTGCTACAACCTCATGGGCATTACGATGTGCTGCACGCCCTCGTTTTCCGGCGCGCAAATAAGCACGCTGCTGTTGCCGTCGCGCAAGTGCATCTCAACCTGGTCGCTTTGCAGCGATTTGAGCACATCCGTCAGGTAGATGGCGTTGAACCCAACCTTGATCTCCGGACCACGGTAATTGGCTTCAACTTCATCATGCGCCTGGGCGCCCTGGCCTCCTTCGGTGCTGATCACTACGCGGTTTTCCTTGACGACCACGGACACCAATGGGATGCGCTGGTCGCGCACGCCGCGGCTCTCCCGCGCCACCAGGGCAACCCGGCTGAGGGCCGTTTCCAAAGCGGCGCGGTCCGCCAACAAGGGCTTTTCCTGGCGCTCGGGTATTACCCGCCGGTACTCCGGATACCTTCCTTCGATGAGCTTCGATGTCATCTGCCGGTCCCCAAGCCTGAAGCGAACCTGGTTTTCACCCAGCGCCAATTCCACCTCCTCGCTGAAAGGCAACAGCGGCCGCAGAGCGTTGATGCTGTTTCGCGGCACAATTCCCTTGCGCCCCTCGGCGCCGCCGCATTCCGCGGTTTCCGAACAAGACAGCCTATGTCCGTCCGTAGCAACCAGCCGCAAGCCATCTTCGCCAATTTCCATCAGCATCCCATTGAGGTAGTAGCGCGGGTCCGATTGGGCCATGGCGAAATGCGTCTCGGCGAGCATTTTCGCCAGCAGCGCGGATTTTATGGCCACTCCTTCGGTGCCGTTGTCCGGGTCCAGCCGGGGGAAATCCTCCGGCGGCAATGTTTCCAACCGGCCTGAATAGCGGCCCGATTTCACCGAAAGCTGACCGCCGTCAAGCTCCAGATCAATGCTGCTTCCTCCTTTCAGCGAGGCGCTGATCCCTTGCAGCAGCTTGGCGGGAACCGTCACCTTGCCCGCCTCCCCTGCATCAATCAGTTCGCAGTGGGCCACCAGGGTCAGTTCGAGATTGGTGCAGGTAGCGGTAAGCATGCCCTGCGACGTTTCCAGCAGAGCATTGCGCAGTATGGCCATGGTGTCAGCCTGGGTTTGCGCGGCGTTTGCGACCGACTGGAGCAAGCTGTGCAGGCGCTCCTGGGGAATGCTCAGTTTCATGGGTCCTCCTTTATCACTTCCTTGTAAAAGATAGTGGTGGTGATAATAGGGCCTGTGGATATCTGTGTCATGGAATAAAAGTGAATTTAATCAATATATTGTAGGAATAATTATTGTGAATGGGCTGTGGATTCCGGGTAGCGGGGATTGTGGGTTTTCCGCACGCGACCGCTTTCTCAACAATTCTTCCACAAGCAACACCGGCTTTTTCCCAGCCTCTCCCGCCTGGCCACTACTGTGCAAGGATACTCGCCAGGCTCTTGTATTGCTGGTCTAAATTGTGGTCTGTTTCCCGCAATTCCTGAATGCGGCGAACCGCGTTGATCACTGTGGTGTGGTCGCGGCCGCCGAAGCTTTCTCCAATGTCGGGGAGGCTCAGGTCGGTATGCTCCCGGGCCAGCGCCATTGCGATTTGCCGGGGGCGCACTATGGCCCGCTTGCGGCTCGCAGAACGCAGGTCCGATGGCCGGATTTGAAAGTAGTTGGCAACCAGCTTCTGAATCTCTTCCAGGGTGATGCGCCGGGCTACCGATGCCACATGGCTTTTCAGGGCCTGCTTGGCCAGAGGCAAATCAATCGGCATGCCGCGGAAGCGCGACAGGGCCTCGACGGTGCGGTAGGCTCCTTCCAGTTCGCGGACGCTGGAAAAAATGTGCTTTGCGATGAACATCGCAACGTCCCCGGGGCAGTGCGCGTTGGCCGCTTCGGCCTTGGCCAGAACGATGGCCGCGCGCGTTTCCAGGTCCGGCGGTTCGATATTGACCATCAGCCCGGCTCCCAGGCGCGAAATTACCCGGGTTTCCAGGCCGGCGACCTCGCGCGGCAGTTTGTCGCAGGTCAGGACAATCTGGCGCCCATCCTGCAAAAGAGCGTTGAGCGTGTGATAGAACTGCTCCTGGGAGCTTTCCTTGCCGGCCAGAAACTGAACATCGTCAAGCAGCAGCGTATCGACGGAGCGGTACGAATGCTTGAACTGCTCCATAAGCGCCTCTGAACCGGACCGCCCGTATGTGCCGCTGGCGCGCACCTTGCGCAGTGCGCTGAGGTAATCGTTGATGAAGGTGTCCGAATGCACATACGCCACCCGGAGTTGGCGCAGGCCGACCAAAAGCTGGTGGCCGACGGCGTGCATCAAATGGGTCTTGCCCAGGCCCACGCCGCCGTAAATGAGCAGCGGGTTGTAGGCGCGATGCCTGGCGACATGGCGCGCGGCATCGTAGGCAACTTGGTTGGTTGGGCCGGTCACAAAGGCATCGAAGGTAAATTGCGGCATCAGCCGCGAGCCCGGCAGCGGTGGCAGCGTGCCGGCCTGGGAGGATGCCGGATTTCGCCTCGGCACAGGCTGGTCCAGCACTTCCACATGGGCTTCCGCGCCGCTTCGTTCGCAGGCCTGGCGCAGCAGACTCAGGCAATTGGACTTTATCCAGTCGCGGACAAAGCGGTTGGGCGCGGTCAGCTGGAGTTTCCCGTTGCTGAGCTGAGCCTCAAGCGGCTGAATGTAGGTGTTGTATTTTTCTTCGGCGAGAAGCGGCTTCAACTCTTGGCAGACACTGTGCCAGAAATCGGCTTTTGGGGAGGCGGGGCCGGGCATGGGTTGGAGGTTTGACGGAACCCTGTCGCAGGGGATATGGAGTGTCTTTATTCCATAACTTGCCGCCGGAATCAAACCCCTTGCTCTCATTGACTTTGCACCTTGCAACGGCTATTCTGGCGACCCCTTGTGCGGCTGCCCGGGCGGTCGCGTTTTTGATACCTGCGCCATGAAACGCACCTACCAGCCCAGCCGAATAAAACGGAAACGCACTCATGGCTTTCGCGCGCGCATGGCGACGCGGGCCGGCCGGCTGGTGTTGAAGCGGCGGCGAAGCAAGGGCCGGGCGCGCTTGACCCACTGACCGGGCCGCGGCGCCGAGCGATCGCGTTGGCCGAAGCTGTTTCGCTTCAGGTCTTGCCGCGCGGGTTCCTCTGTGTTTTTCCATCGCTTTTGATTGATTCAGCACCCATGCCGCCGAAGACGGGCCGTTCGCTTGGTTTTCCCCGCAGGCTCCGCCTGCTCAAAGGGGCCCAGTACCGCGCCGTGTATCGCCGCGGCGGGCGGGCATTCGCGGGCCCGTTGCGCGCCCGCATGACAGCCAACGGGCTGGACCACGCCAGGCTGGGCCTGTCGATCGGCCTCAAGGCGGCGGGCAACGCTGTGGTCCGCAACCGTATGCGGCGGCAGGTGCGGGAGAGCTTCAGGCGCCATCAGCACCAGCTTGCGGGCCTGGACATCGTGGTTGGCGTGCCGCGCGCTCGCGGTGGCCTTGCTCAAGACGCGGGGCCGGCGCTACGCCGGCTCTGGGGCGCGGTGACGCGGGCCGCCCAGGCCCGCGGCTAGCACGCCCAGGCCCCTTGGCGAAATATACGGGCTAATGGAACGGCTGCGATTTCCCCTCTGGGCGCTTTTCGGCGCCATGCTGCTGTTCAGCTGGCAAGCTTGGAACCGCGACCGCGACCGCGCCCAGCCGGCGGCCGGCGCGCCGCCGGCTGAAACGGCCGTTGGCGCCCTGCCCAACCCGGAGGATGGGGACCTGCCGGCGCTGCCGTCCCCGCCCGACCGCGGCGAATTGCGGGAACCGGTCCTTGAACCGGCGGCGGCGCCTCAGGCCGGGTCCGTCGTGCGCGTCCACACCGATGCGCTGGTTGTGTCGATCAGCGCCCGCGGCGGCGACGTGGTCGAAGCGGAACTGCTGGACTACGCCCAGGACAAGAAAAACGACCAGGTCAAGGTTCGGCTGCTGAGCCCGTCGCCGGGCGCGGAATACATTTTCAGCACCGGTTTGCGCGCCGCGGAAGGGGCCCCGGAAGCCAATCACCGCGAGCGCTTCTCAAGCGAACGCAGCGAGTATTGGCTGGAGGAGGGCGCGGAAGAACTGGTTGTGCCGCTAACCTGGACCTCGGAGGGCATCACCGTAACGAAACGGTATCGCTTCCGAAGGGGCAAGTACTACATCGGGATTGAGCAAACGGTCCAAAACGGCAGCGGCGCGGACTACCAAGCGGCTTCGTACGCTCTGATGCGCCGGGCGCACCTGCCGCGGAAGCGGTCGATGTTCAATGTCGATACCTATTCGTTCACAGGCCCGGTGTACTACAACGGCGACAGTTACGACCGCATGGACCCGGAGGACCTGGCGGACGAACCCTTAAGCGAGACCGCGACCGGGGGATGGCTGGGGTCCATACAGCACCATTTCGTGGGCGCCGCCATCCCCGAAGGCAGCGAACCGCATCAGTACGACGGCCGCTTTGATGGCAGCAGTTACCGCCTCAGCGCGATCGGCCCGCTAAAGACCGTGCCGCCGGGCGGCGAGCGGAGCTATTCGTCGCAATTATTCGTGGGGCCCAAGCTGCAGGCGCAACTGCGGGAAACCGCTCCGGGGCTGGCGCTGACCGTTGATTACGGAATTTTCACGGTTTTTGCGCAGCCGCTTTTCTGGCTGCTGAAAACCCTGTTCGCCTTTGTCGGCAATTGGGGCTGGGCCATCATCCTGGCCACGCTCATCATCAAGGCCGTGCTGTTTCCGCTCACCGAGGCCAGCGGCCGCTCCATGGCGCGCATGCGCAAACTGCAGCCGCGGCTCAAATCCATCCAGGAGCGCTTCAAGGACGACCCGCAAGGCCGCAACCGCGCGATGATGGAGCTGTACAAAACCGAGAAAGTCAATCCCGCGGCCGGCTGTTTGCCCATTTTCCTTCAATTGCCGTTTTTCATCGCCTTTTATTGGGTGCTGGTGGAGAGCGTGGAGATCCGTCAGGCGCCGTTTTTGCTTTGGATCAACGACCTTTCCTCGCGCGACCCGATTTTTGTGCTGCCCGCGCTCATGGGAGCGGCCATGTTCTGGCAGCAGAAACTCAACCCTAAGCCGCCGGACCCCATGCAGGCGAGGATCATGACGGCTATGCCGGTGATCTTCACCGTGTTTTTCATGTTCTTCCCCTCCGGACTGGTGTTGTACTGGCTCACCAACTCCGTTTTCTCCACGCTTCAGCAATGGCGGATCAATCGCCGCGCCGAAAAGGCCTCCGGGGGCCGGCCGGCGCGATAGTCGCCAGCGCCACGCCGCCCGGCCGCGGGGGGGTGGCGGTGGTTCGCGTTTCGGGCGAGGGCGTGCGTGGCATAGCGCGGCGGCTGCTTGGGGATTTGCCGCCGCCTCGCCAGGCGCGGCTGGTGTCGCTAACCGAATCGTCCGGCGAACTTCTGGACCGCGGGCTGGCGCTGTTTTTTCCCTCGCCCGCATCGTTCACGGGCGAGGATGTGCTGGAACTCCATGTGCATGGCAGCCCCGTGGTGTGCAACCTGCTGGTGGCCCGCATTTGCGAGTTGGGCGCCCGCCCGGCGGGCCCGGGCGAGTTTTCCCGCCGGGCCTTTCTCAACGACCGCATGGATCTCTCCCAGGCGGAGGCCGTGGCCGACTTGATCGATGCCGCTGGCGCGGCCGCGGCCCGGGCCGCGGCGCGCAGCATGCAAGGGGCGTTCTCCGCCGCCGTGGAAGCGCTGGTGGCTCGCCTGACGCGGCTGCGGGCGCACCTGGAGGCCACGCTGGATTTTCCGGACGAGGAGGTGGACCCCCTGGAAGACCGCGCGCTGGCCCTCGGATTCCGTGAGCTCGGCGAGGAGTTCGCGGCGGTGGCGCAAGCCGCCGAGAGGGGCCGCATCCTGCGCGACGGGCTCAATGTGGCGCTGTCCGGCGAGCCCAATGCCGGAAAGTCCTCGCTGCTCAATGCGCTGGCGGGCGAGCCGGCGGCAATTGTGGCCGCCGAGCCAGGCACCACCCGCGACCTGGTCCGGGTGCGGATTTCCGTTAAGGGGATTCCCGTGGAGCTGATCGACACGGCGGGACTGCGCGCCAGCGAGCATGGCGTGGAGCGCGAGGGCATGCGCCGCGCCCGGGCCGCCGCGCAGCAGGCGGACCTGGTATTGCGGGTTTGGGATGCCGCCGCCGGAGGCAACGAACCGCCCCCGGCGGAGCGCGCCGTGCTGGTTCGCAACAAGGTGGATCTGACGGGAGAACCCGCCGGGCGATTAGCCGCCGGGGCCGTAAATGTGAGCGCCAGAACCGGGGCCGGGATGGAAGCCTTGCGGCAGTTGCTGGCCGAAAGGGCTGGCGGCGCGCCGGATGGGGCATTCTCGGCGCGCGTTAGGCACATTAGCCGCCTCAGGGAGGCCAAGCTCAAGTATCAGGAGGCCGAGTCGCTGTTCGGCCAGCGGCAATCCGCGGAGTTGATCGCCGAGGAATTGCGGCTGGCGCAGGGCTTTCTGGGGGAAATTACCGGAGTTGTAAGCAGCGACGACCTTTTGGGCGAAATCTTCTCGCAATTCTGCATCGGCAAGTAGAATCTCCGCTTTGACGAGCGGGGCCCGGGCGCCGCGCCCCGGGAGCGGACAAGCTGGAAATGAAGGCAAAGCGATTCGACGTGATAATCGTGGGCGGCGGCCATGCCGGAACGGAGGCCGCGCTCGCCGCGGCGCGCATGGGCGCGCAAGCGCTGCTGATTACGCACAGTCTGGATACGCTGGGCCAGATGAGCTGCAATCCCGCCATAGGCGGCATTGGGAAGGGGCATCTGGCGCGGGAGATCGATGCCCTGGGCGGAATCATGGCAAGAGCCGCCGACCAGGCCGGCATTCACTTCCGGCGCCTTAACGCCAGCAAGGGCGCGGCGGTTCGCGCCACTCGCGCCCAGGCCGACCGCTTGCTGTACAAGGGCGCCGTGCGCCACGCGCTGGAAACCGCCGAAGGCCTCACCCTGTTTCAGGACAGCGTGGATGACCTGCTGACCGGCAACGGCCGCGCCCGCGGCGCGCGAACCCGCTGCGGGCTTGAATTTCATGCCCCGGCAGTGGTCCTCACAGCGGGCACTTTTCTGGCCGGCAGGATCCATGTGGGCGAAGCGCGCCATGCCGCCGGCCGCGCCGGAGACCCGCCCGCCAACCGGCTGGCGCGGCGCCTGCGCGAACTGCAGCTGCCCGCCGGGCGGCTGAAGACGGGAACGCCGCCCCGGCTGGATGGACGGACGCTCGACTTTTCCGTGATGCGCCGGCAGCCGGGCGATAAGCCGCGGCCGGTCTTTTCATTCATGGGGCGCCGCGAGCACCATCCCCGGCAGGTGGATTGCCATATCACCCGGACCACGCAAGCCACCCACCGGATCGTTCGCGCCAACCTGAAGCGGTCGCCCGTATTCAGCGGCGGCATCGAAAGCCCGGGACCGCGCTACTGTCCTTCGCTGGAAGACAAGGTGGTCCGGTTTGCCGAGCGGGACTCGCACCAGATTTTTGTGGAGCCCGAGGGTCTGACGACCGCCGAGGTCTATCCCAACGGCATCTCCACCAGCCTGCCCGCGAATGCGCAGATGGAGTTTCTGGCCACTATCCCGGGCTTCGAGCGCGCCCGCATGACCCGCCCCGGCTACGCCATCGAGTACGACTATTTCGACCCGCGGGAGTTGCGCGAGGGCTTGGCGGCAGGCGCCATTGGCGGCCTTTACTTCGCCGGGCAGATCAACGGCACCACGGGTTACGAGGAGGCCGCCGCGCAGGGCCTGCTGGCCGGAGTGAACGCGGTTTTGGCGCAGCGCGGACAGGCGCCCTGGATGCCCGGCCGCGAGCAGGCCTATCTGGGCGTGCTTGCGGACGACCTTCTCACCCGGGGCGTGACCGAGCCCTACCGGATGTTTACCAGCCGCGCGGAGTACCGGCTGCGCCTGCGCGAGGACAATGCTGACGCCCGCCTCACGCCTAAGGGCCGGGAGCTGGGGCTGGTGGATGACGGGCGCTGGGAGGTTTTTTGCCGCAAGCAGGAGGCGGTGGCGGCGGAGCGGGACCGGCTTGCAAACCTGAGGGCGGCGGACAGCGGCGCCGGCGGTTCCCGCGCGCCCGCCGCGCTGGAACTGTTGCGGCGCCCGGATTGGGATTATCGCAGGCTGACGGGCCTGCCGTCGGTGGGCCCGCGCCCGCCGCTGGCCCAGGAATGGCCGGAGCTGGGCGAACAGATCGACGGCGCGGTTGAAATTGAGGCCCGCTACGCCGGCTATCTGGCGCGGCAGCAGGCGGAAATCGAGCGCAATCGGCGCTTGCGCGGAACGGCCCTGCCTCCCGGCATGGATTACGGCGCGGTGCCTGGCCTGTCGAACGAAGTTCGAGAGAAGCTGGACCAGGCGCGTCCGGCCACCGTCGGCCAGGCCGAGAGAGTGCCCGGCATGACGCCGGCGGCCGTGTCCCAGTTGCTGGTTCACCTCAAAAAGCGGGAGTTGCGATGCGCCTGAAGAAACTGCCTGGCGCAATATGCGGTCTGGCTGCGGGCGCCTTGGTCCTTGGCGCCTGTGGCGGAAGCGGGCCGGAACAAACGCCGGTTCGCTACGGTCCGATCGGCGGCGAGAGCGGCAATGAACTGGCCGATGTCCAGATCCTGCGCCGGGGCAATGGCACCGAACCGCAGAGTTTGGATCCGCATCGGGCGGAGGGCGTGCCTTCATCCAACATCCTGCGCGACCTGTTCGAGGGGCTGGTGGCTGAAGCGCCGGATGGCGCGCTGATCCCGGGCGCGGCGGAGTCTTGGGAAATATCCGAAGACGGCCTCGCCTACACCTTCACCCTGCGCCCCGACGGGCGCTGGAGCAACGGCGACCCGGTTACCGCCAGGGATTTTGAATTCGGGCTGAGGCGCAGCGTGGATCCGGAGACGTTATCGCGCTACTCCAGCGTGCTGGCCCCGATCGTCAACGCCCGGGCGGTGATCGCTGGCGAGCTGCCGCCGGAAGCGCTGGGCGTTGAGGCGCTGGATGAACGCACCCTGATCATTCGGCTGGAAGCGCCTACGCCGTATTTGCTGGGCCTGCTCACGCATTCGACCTGCTACGCCGTGCATCCCGGCACCGTGGAAAGCCGCGGGATGAATTGGTCGCGGGTGGAGACGCATGTGAGCAACGGCGCCTACCGCCTCAAGGAATGGGTGGTGCAGTCGCACATTCACTTAACCCGCAATCCGCACTACTGGGATAACGCCAACACCACGATCAACGATGTGCGCTATTACGCCATCGAGAATCAGGATGCCGAACTCAAGCGTTATCGAGCCGACGAACTGGACATTACCAGCACCATCCCGCAAAAGCAGTTGCGATGGATTCAGGAAAATCTGGGCGCCGAGTTTCGGGTTACGCCCTACCTGGGGACGTACTACTTCGGCTTCAACGTCACGCGGCCGCCGTTCGCCGGCCAGCCGGGACTGCGCCGCGCATTATCGCTGGCGGTGGACCGCGACATCATCGTCAACGTTGTGAGCGGCGCCGGCGAGACGGCCGCCTACAGCTGGGTGCCGCCGGTGCGCGGCTACCAGCAGCAGATTCCGGAGGAGGCGGGCTGGACGCAGGAGCGGCGCGAGGCGGAAGCCCGGCGCCTGTATGCCGAGGCGGGCTACTCGCGCGAAAACCCGCTGAAGGTGGAAGTGCTTTACAACACCTCCGATAACCACAAGCGCATCGCAACCGTCCTGGCCTTCATGTGGAAGCAGGCGCTGGGCGTGGAAGCCTCGCTGTCCAACCAGGAGTGGAAAGTTTTCCTGGAAACCCGCAAGCGCAAGGAAGACACCCAGATTTACCGCGCCGGCTGGATTGGCGACTACGAGGACGCCTATACCTTCGCGCAGTTGCTGGAGTCCTCCAATGAGCAGAATGATTTCGGCTACGACAGCCCGCGCTACGATGCCCTGCTGGCCGCGGCGTCGGCCGAACCGGATGTTGCGCGCCGGGCCCGCCACCTGCAGGAGGCGGAACGGGTGCTGCTTGCGGATCAGCCCCTCATGCCACTGTATTTCTACGTGACCAAGCGAATGGTCAAGCCGTGGGTGCAGGGCTACGAAGGCAACATCATGGATCACATCTACACCCGGCACCTGCGCATCCTCAAGCACTAACCCGCCGGGTTAAGCCGCCGCCTCTTTTCCCACAGTTATGATGCGTTGATGTTCCGTTACGCCATAAGACGGGTCTTTGCCGCGATTCCCACGCTGCTGGTCCTGATCGCGCTGGCGTTCTTCATGATCCGCGCCGCTCCCGGCGGCCCGTTCGATGCCGAGAAGACCCTTCATCCGGAAATCGAGGCCAAGATTCGCGCGGCCTATTATCTCGACGAGCCGCTCTATCAGCAGTTCGGCCGCTACCTCTGGGGACTGGCGCGCGGCGACTTCGGCCCCTCTTTCCAGTACATCGACCGCAGCGTAACCGAACTGATCCGCGAAGGGTTCCCGGTGTCGCTGCAGCTGGGCGCCTGCGCCATGCTCCTGGCGCTGCTTGTGGGCGTGTCCGCCGGCGGCTGGGCGGCGCTGCGCCAGAACCGCGTTTCCGACCATGCCGTGATGGCGGCGAGCATGACCGGCATTTCGATTCCCAATTTCGTGATTGGGCCGCTAATGATCCTGGCGTTCGCCGTGCATCTGGACTGGCTGCCGGCGGGAGGCTGGCCCACGGAGGGGTTCTTCCATCGGCTGCCGAACATGGTGATGCCGGTTATCGCCCTGGCGTTGCCGCAGATCGCCTATATCGCCCGGCTGACCCGCGGCAGCATGATCGAGGTGTTGCGCAGCAATTTCATCCGCATGGCCCGGGCGCAGGGCCTGGCGCAATCCGCAATCCTGCTGCGGCATGCGCTCAAGCCCGGCCTGCTTCCGGTGTTGTCGTATCTGGGGCCGGCCACCGCCGCGGTGATCACGGGCTCGGTGGTCATAGAGCAGATATTCGGGGTGCCGGGCCTGGGCCGCCATTTTGTGCAGGGGGCGCTCAACCGGGATTACACCCTTGTAATGGGCGTGGTCGTTTTCTACGGGGTGCTGATTATTCTGTTCAATTTTCTGGTCGATATTTGCTACGGCCTGCTGGACCCCAGGGTCCGTCAGCGCGGC
>RKRP01000051.1 GCA_007571315.1 Gammaproteobacteria bacterium | reverse complement strand
CCTGTAATTCGGCAGGTTGCAGACCGCAGCATAGCCTCTCCTCGTCCCCGCCTTGCGGGAGTGTTGGAGGCAGGATGCCGGAACCAAGCCACAGGGATGGGTTCATGCATCTCCCGCAAGGCGGGGACGAGGAGAGGCGGATCAACGCGCCAAGACCACGACCCACGACACCGTGGGTATAGTCAGGCGCTGGCGCGCCGGCTTCCGGTCAGGAGCCTGCGGCAGCCGCAACGTCGGCGGCTTCCGACTTGGCCTTGTCGCCGCCGATGAAGATCACCAGATCATCCGCCTTGTAGTACTTGCGGAAGGTATCGTTGACTTCCTCCAGCGTAAGGGCCTTGTAGCGGTCGTGCAGCGTTCCGTACCACTCCGCGCCCAATCCATGCTCCGCACCGGAACTGAGGATGCCGGTTAGGGCCGAGTCTCTGGACCAGGAACTGAGGGTGCCGGAAATGACGCCGTCCACGGCATCCTCAAGCTCTTCCGCGGTGAAACCATCGTCAACAGCCCGCTGCAATTCCTCCAGCGCCCCGCTCTTGACCTTGGGGAGATTCTCGGGAGCGGCGATCGCTTGTATGAAAATCGAACCGTTATTGTCTCCCTCCCGGTTGGACGCGTTCATCCCGCCGCCTGCTCCGTACGACCAGCCCTCTTTCTGACGCAAGCGGTCGATCAGGCGATTGCTCATGCTGCCACCGCCGAAGATGCGTGTGCCGATAACCAGCGCGGGATAATCCGCGTCCCGAACGTTGAGGGGGATCGGAAGAGCAGCCACCATAACCCCGCTGGCCTTGTCGGGCGTATCCAGCCAAGCCTGCTGAGGCTCCACCGGGAAATGCACGCTGGGAGCCGGCACGTAAGCAACCGACGCCTCCCAATCGCCGAGCAACTCATTCAGCCGCGCGGCCAGCGCCGCGGAGTCGATATTGCCTACCGCGAGCGCGATTGCTCCCTTATAGCCGACATGCGAATTCCAGAATTCGGCCAGTTTGTCCCGGTTCATGTTGCGGATCATTTCTTCCTGTTCGTCCAGGTCCATGGCATAGCGGAAGTGATCGGGACCATAGGGGCTCAGCGCCTTGGACAGGGCGATCGAAACCGCGCTCCGGGGCTGACCGCGTGCCCCGGCGATACTCGCCAGGGCGGAACGCTTGGTTTCTTCAATCTGGTCGGGATCGAAAACCGGTTCGCGAAGCACATGCTCCATCAGCGCCAGCGCTTCGTCAAAGTTGTCCTCGTCCGTTTCGAGCGAGGCGGTTATTCGCTGTCCTCCGCCGAACACGCCCAGGCTGCTCTTCAGACGGTTCCATTCGGTGGCCAGTTCGTCCCGACTGTAGCGGGTGGTGCCGCGCTGCAGTTGACCTGCCGCATAGCCGGACACGCCGTGTTTGCCCTCCAGGCTCTCTGCATTGCCGAAGAACAGGTTCAGCGAAACGATGATCTGGTCTCCGCGGGACTTTTTCTCGATCGCCCACAAGGAGCCGCCACCCGCCAACTCGTGCTTGACCGTACGGGCCGCAATATTCTCCGGCGTCGGTAGAAATTCCTCGCCGGCGCTCACCGATTGCCGGCCCGCCAAAGCCGCCAGTTGCTCGCTCTGATCGCCCCTTGAGGCCACCGCGGTCCGGTTCGGGCTCTCGGTGGGGATGAACATGCCGGCGGTGCGGTTGCTCCGTTTGAAATGCTTCACCGCTACCGCGTTCAGGTCGTCAACGGTTACCGCGTCCAGTTGGTCCCTGTAAAGAAAAAGGTAGCGCCAGTCCCCGCCGCCGATGCTCTCGGACAGCCTTCTGGCAAGAAAACCCACGTCCTTGATGGCATTGTCATAGCCCAAGACCATGGCCAACCGTGCCCAATTCAGTTCCTCCTCCGTAATCGGCTCCTCGGCAATGCCTTCCGCGACCTCCAGCAGGGCGTCCAGCACTTCTTGCGCATCGCCGTCCACCGGCACCGTGGCGCTCAGCGAGAACAGCCCCGGGTAGGCGAAAGCATCGGCGCTGGCGCCGGCGCCGGCGGCAATGCCGGGTTCAACCATCTTGCGATACAGCCGGCCGCGGCTGGAGTCCGTCAATATCCGCGCCACCACAGCCAGCGCCGTGTTCTCCGGCGTTGAGCCGGCGGGAATGTGATAGGCCGCCATGGCCAGGCTCTGTTCTCCGACCCTTCGCAAGGTCACCAGACGCTCGCCGTCCTGGGTCGGCTCCACGGTATAGATGCGCGGCAGTTCCCGCTCCGGCGCTTGGATGGCGCCAAAGGAGTCGGCGATGATCGAGGCGGCTTCGGCGGGATCGAAGTCGCCGGCCACGATCAGCGTGGCGTTATCGGGCTGGTAGTAGGTCCGGTAGAACGCCTGCAGACGGCCGATGTCCACCCCTTCAACGTCGGAGCGCGCGCCGATCGTGACATTGCCGTAGTTGTGCCACTCAAAGGCAGCCGCCCGGATGCGCTGGCTCAGCATTCTTCCGGGGCTGTTTTCATTCTGCTCCATTTCATTGCGCACCACGCTGAATTCCGACTGCAGGTCGTCGTAGGAAATGAAGGAATTGACCATGCGGTCGGCCTCCATGCGCAATGCCCACTCGAGATTGTCATCCGTGGGCTCGAAGCTCTCGAAGTAATTGGTCCTATCGAGCCAGGTGGTGCCGTTAAAGCCCATGCCGCGCTCGGCAAAGCCTTTCGGGATGTCGGGATGGCCCGGAGTGCCCTTGAACAGCAGATGTTCCAGCAGGTGCGCCATGCCGGTTTCGCCGTAGTTCTCGTGCATGGAGCCCACGTGATAGGTTACGTTTACGGTGGCCCGCGCCTGTGCGTTGTCGGGAAACAGCAGCACTTGCAAACCGTTTGGCAGCGAGTACTCGTGGATGCCCTCAACGCTGGTCACATACTCAAAGCCCGCTTCGCCGCCGGTCAGCCCCAGCGGATCATCCGCCAGCGCCAGCGCCGGCTGCGCCAGCAGGATGATCGCGATCAGTCCACCTTTCAACCTTCTCATTGCTTTCTCCTCCTCCTAGTCAGGATTCTTCTCCGCGTCGGGATTCCATGGTTTGATCTGAATTGGATGCCGCAAGCCGGCGCAACGTTGCGCCAACACACTTTCTCCAGGAAAAAGGCACAGTTTACGCTACCTTCCGGGTGCTCTGCGCGCGCACTACCGTGCCGCCGTCCTGCTCTTCCACCACCAGCGTCTCGCCGCCCCTGGCATCCGGCGAAAGCAGCCATTCCGCCAACGGGTTTTCCACCCAGTCGCGGATGACCCGCTTGAGCGGCCGGGCGCCGTAGGCGGGGTCGTAGCCCAGATTGGACAGGCGCAGCTTGACGGAATCCTCGACTCCCAGGCCCAGGTCCTGTTCCGCCAGACGGGCGGCCAGGCGGTCGAGTTGCAGGTCCACGATGGCGCGGATTTCATCGCGAGTAAGCGGCCGGAACACCACGATGTCGTCGATGCGGTTGAGGAACTCCGGGCGAAAGTGGGCGCGCAGCGAATTCATCACCGCGGTCTTCATCTGCTGATGCTCTGAGCCGGCCAGCGACTGGATCTGCGCGGAGGCCAGGTTGGAGGTCATGATGACCACCGTGTTGCGGAAATCCACCGTGCGGCCCTGCCCGTCGGTCAGGCGTCCTTCGTCGAGCAGTTGCAGCAGGATGTTGAGCGCGTCCGGATGGGCCTTCTCCAGCTCGTCGAGCAGCAGCGCCGAATAGGGCCGGCAGCGCACCGATTCGGTGAGCTGGCCGCCCTCCTCGTAGCCCACATAGCCGGGGGGAGCGCCCACCAGGCGCGAAACCGCGTGCTTCTCCATGTACTCCGACATATCGACCCGCACCAGGGCGGATTCGCTGTCGAACAGGAACTCCGCCAGCGCCTTGCACAATTCGGTCTTGCCCACGCCGGTGGGTCCAAGAAACAGGAAGGAGCCGGAGGGCCGGTCCGGGTCCGCCAGCCCGGCGCGGGAACGGCGAATGGCGCGCGCCACCGCGCTTACCGCCTCGTCCTGGCCGACCAGCCGACGGTGCAATTCTTCTTCCATGCGGTTGAGGCGCTCGCGCTCGCCGGTGAGCATTCGCGCCACCGGAATGCCGGTGGCGCGGCCCACTACCGCGGCGATGTCCGCCTCCTCCACCCGGCTGGACAGCATGGCGCCGACGGCTTCCTGCGCCCCGGATTCCTTGAGTTTTTTCTCCAGGTCTGGAATCACGCCGTATTGCAGTTCGGACATGCGCTGCAGGTCCTGGCCCCTGCCGGCGATTTCCAGCGCCAGGCGGGCCTGCTCCAGTTGCTCCTTGAGCCCGGCGGATTCCTGGGTGCGGGCCTTCTCCGCCTGCCAGGTCTCCGCGAGCCCCGCGTGCTCGCCTTCCCGCCGGGCGATTTCCTCGTTGAGGTCCGCCAGCCGCTGGCGGGCGCCCTCGTCCTCGTCCTTGCGCAGCGCTTCACGCTCGATTTTCAACTGAACCAGGCGGCGCTCCAGCCGGTCAATCGCCTCGGGCTTGGAGTCCATCTGCAGGCGAATGCGCGCCGCGGCCTCATCGACAAGATCAATCGCCTTGTCGGGAAGTTTGCGGTCGGCGATGTAGCGCTGCGACAGCGTGGCGGCGGCCACGATAGCCGAGTCCGAAATTGTCACGCCATGATGCACCTCGTAGCGCTCCTTGAGGCCGCGCAGAATGGCGACCGTGTCCTCGACACCGGGCTCGTCGATCAGCACTTTCTGAAAACGCCGCTCCAGGGCGCCGTCCTTTTCCAGATGCTTGCGGTATTCGTCCAGCGTGGTGGCGCCCACGCAGTGCAGTTCGCCGCGCGCCAGCGCGGGCTTGAGCATGTTGCCGGCATCCATGGCGCCTTCCGCCTTGCCGACCCCTACCAGGGTGTGAAGTTCGTCGATAAACAGGATGATGCGGCCTTCCTGCTTCGCCAACTCCTTCAGCACCGCCTTCAGGCGCTCCTCGAACTCTCCCCGGTACTTGGCCCCGGCGATCATGGCGCCCAGGTCCAGAGCCAGCAGCCGCTTGTTCCTGAGCCCTTCCGGCACCTCCTTGTTGGCGATGCGCAAGGCCAGCCCCTCCGCCACCGCGGTCTTGCCCACGCCCGGCTCGCCAATCAGCACCGGATTGTTCTTGGTGCGGCGCTGAAGAATGTGCATGGTGCGGCGGATCTCCTCGTCGCGGCCGATGATGGGGTCGAGCTTGCCCTCCTCGGCGCTGCGCGTGAGGTCGATGGCGTATTTCTCCAGGGCGCCGCGCAGTTCTTCGGCGCCGGCCTCATCCACCGTTTCTCCGCCCCGCAGCTGATCGATCGCCGCGTTCAGGCGCGCCGGTTCCAGGCCGGCCTCCTTCATCAGGCGGGCGTGCTCGCCCCGGTCGCTGAGCGCCGCAAGCAGCAGGATTTCGCTGCTTACCACGCTGTCGCCGCGCTTGCGCGCCAGCTTGCCGGCCAGATTCAGCACCCTGGCAAGCGCCGCCGATGCGTGCAGTTCGCCTTCGCGCCCCTGGACGCTGGGCATCCGTTGCGCAGCTTCCGAAAACGCCGCCCGCAGTTCCTCCGTGTTTGCTCCCGCGCGCCGCAGCAACGGCAGCGCGGCGCCGGAATCCTGATCGAGCAGCGCCCGCAGCACGTGCACAGGCTCGAGGAACTGGTGGTTGGCGTCCACGGCGGTTTCGCGCGCCTCGGCCAGCGCATCGCGCACCCGATTGGTGAATTGCTCCATATCCGGGATATAGCGCCCGGGCCGCCGAATTCAACCTGCAAGCCGCGTACGCGTACTGCCTGAGGGCGTGGTGTCGCTATGGCATGGGCGTGCGTCGGCGCGCTCTCTCGTTCCCTCTCTGTGGGGACACGCAACAAGCACATCCTGTGTGCTCTGTTCGGGCATCCTGCCCTCGCAAGGTCCCCACAGAGAGGGAACGAGAGAGCGCGCAAACCAGGGCGATGTGGCAAGAGACGGGCGAGAGAGGTGGTTCCGCAGAACGCATGCAAGGGCAGAAACAGTAGCCGTGATAAAAGCGGCATGCGGGGTTGACAAGGGGGTACGATATAAGAAGTGACAGTGAGAGGTCACAGGCACTTTTCTGTTTTCTGACAAAGGAGCAATGTCTGAACTGCCCCTGAAGGTCAAGTGTTCTGGTTGGGCCGGTTAGCACCGGCCCAACCATGGGGTGGCGTGGCTGGAAATGATTGAGTTAAATACCGTCAGCCGGTCTTTCGAGGGAAAGGCGGGCGCAGCTGTTACGGCAGTCCGTGAAATCTCACTGTCTATCGCTGAGGGCGAATTCGTATGCATCACGGGGCCCTCCGGTTCGGGCAAGTCCACGCTGATGAGCATTCTCGGCTGTCTCGACCGGGGCTTCAGCGGCAGCTACCGTCTGGCCGGCCGCGAAATCCAGCACTTGCACCCCGACGGCCTTGCGTTTTTGCGCCGGAAGATATTCGGCTTCATTTTTCAGGAAAACAACCTGCTGGATTCCGCCACCGCGATGACGAATGTCGAATTGCCCGGCGCGTATGCGCGGGCGCCACGGCGCATACGAACGAATCGCGCCAGGGAACTGCTATCCGGGCTGGGGCTTGAGGACCGGGCCGACCATCTCCCTGCGGAGTTGTCCGGCGGTGAGCAGCAACGCGTAGCCATCGCCCGCGCCCTGATGAATGGCGGGCGGGTGATCCTGGCCGATGAGCCCACGGGCGCATTGGATCGGGACAGCGGCAAGAAAGTGCTCAACACGCTGCAAGAGTTGGCAGACCGTGGACATACGGTCGTGATCGTGTCGCACAATCCCGAAATCGCCGCTCTGGCCCGCCGCCGGATCCAGCTGCGGAACGGAAGAATAGAGCATGATTCCGGCACTGCGGACGTTCGCGCTCAACCGGCCGACAGCGCGTTTGCAGTCGAATCGGCGACCGGCAGCTTCATGGCGAACATCCGGGAGGCGGTTCGGGAAAGCTGGGCATTCCTGCGCGCCAACCTGAAGCGTGGCGCGCGGCTGCGCGTTGTGTTGCCTGCTGCCTGCGTCTCGATCGCCGTCTGCCTGGGCGCCATGACCTTAAGCGTTGGCGAAGGCGTTTATCGGCAGACCTTTGCTGTAGTAAATGCGATGGGCATGGATACGATCGACGTGTGGTGGGCAACATCGGCGACCCCATTGTCTGCTTCTGGCCAGGCAGCAATTCAAGAGAAACTCACGATGGACGATGTCAGGGCCATTGAACAAGAGGTCACAAACGTGCGCGCCGTATCACCGACACTGTGGCGCCGCGATATACAGGTTAGCCGCGGCGACGTAAATCTGAGAATGAATCTGAAGGCCTATGTGGATCTGGGCGAAAAAGAGGACCGTGGCCATCTTGCTGGCTATCGGATGCAGGCGGGCGATTTCATTACAGAACAGGAAGACGCCAACCTTGACCGCGTAGTCGTGCTGGGAGCAACCGCTCGTGACCGATTGTTTGCGCCTGACATCAATCCGCTGGCGCAGGAAATTCTGATCGAGAACGTGCCATTTCGGATCAAGGGCGTGCTCAAGTATCGCACCGGCCTGGTATCGAATCCCACTTCCGAAGAGGATCGGCGTAACTCGGAAGACGGAATAAACGGTTGGATTTATCTGCCGTACAAGACCGCCGCCGCTCACTTTGGAACGAATGAAGTGGACACGCTGTTCGTGTTTGTGGAGGATCCCGGCAAGATCAGTGAAACGGCACCGTCAATCAGGGATTTGGGCATTCGGCGGCATGGCGGGGATGTGTTTTTTGTCTGGTATCCGAGTGCTGTTCTGGAGGAAGTCAAACTGTGGGTCAGGAAACTCAGGTTGGTTCTGGGGAGCATCGCAGGCATCGCGCTGATAGCCGGCAATGCAAGCGTGCTTGCTGTGATGCTTATGTCGGTGCGCGCAAGGAGCCGGGAAATCGGGATTCGCTTGGCTGTGGGCGCGAGAAGGACCGATATCTTGCGGCAATTCATGAGCGAGGCCATGACCTTGAGCACTGTCGGCGGGCTGTTTGGAGCGATTCTGGGTATGGCATTTGTCGCAATGCTGCGATGGGGCACCAATTTGCCTGCCGAATATTCATTCTGGTATCTGTTTTTTCCTTTTTGCTGCGCGCTGTTTGTCGGACTGCTGTTCAGCGTTGCGCCAGCCCGGCGCGGCGCTCGGCTGGACCCAACCACTGCACTGGCGGCAGCGTGAGTTCTTGCCCTTGATCCAGCCCGCCTATTGCACCAAGGTATCGTGATCCCGGCTCAGGATTTTGCTTCGATGCGTGTGCTCACAAGCGAAGGCATAGCTACGCTATGGTGGAGCGAGCCTATGCGCGCAGCGGAGCAAAAGACCAGCCTGGGCGCGGCCAGCGCACTTTACAACCCGGCAACTCTCGGGAAAATACAACATTAAGATATTCAACGAAAAAAAGGGGTTCTGTCAACGAACAGCGGCCTTGGTGCAATAGGCGGGTTAACGACCCAGCCAGATGAACGTTGCTTGGCGCTCCGGTGAGCCATCGCGGCGGAAGGAATGAAACCGTTGGGGACTGGAGTAGGTGCACCATCGGCCTCCGTAAATCCTCGCAACGCCCAACTGGCGCAACTGGCGCCGGGCCAGCCCCGCTAGGTCCATCAGCCAGCGGTTTCCGGCCTGCGGCGAGAAAAAACGGGCCGCATCGGGGGAGGCCCGGGTGACGGCCTCGAACACATCGCTACCCACCTGGTACACGGAAGCCCCGATCCCGGGCCCGATCCAAGCCATGAGTTCGCCGGCGCCCACGGGCCGCACGCCACCCCGGCACAGGGCGGCGAGGGTCGATTCGATCACGCCCGCGGCCAGACCCCGCCAGCCCGCGTGCGCGGCTGCCACGCGGCTGCCGGCCTTATCGCAAAGCAGCACGGGCAGGCAATCGGCCGTGCGCAGGACGCAGGCGCGGCCCGGGGAGAAGGCGACGCAGCCGTCAGCCCGTGCGTCCGTCCAGCTTTCGTCGGCGCAAGCCACGTCCGCGCCGTGCATCTGAGTCATCCAGCGCGGTTCTCCGGGAACCTCAAGCAGCGTCCAGGCTTCTTCGGGGCCGAGGCCGCGTTGTGTGCTGGCGGCGCATACGGCCGGCGGGGCCGCCCATTCAGGCCGGATTACCGGTTCCACGAATAATCGTTCCAATCGCTTTCCCGGCCCGCCAGTTCGGTGAGCAGCGCGCAAATATCGCCGGGCAGCGGCGCCCGGAAAACGCATTCCCCGGCGGTTTCCGGATGCTCAAGGCGCAGTTCGCGGGCATGCAGCGCTGGCCGCGGCAAGCCTTTGCTGCCGCGCCCGTACAGCGAATCGCCCACCAGCGGGAACCCAATGTGCGCAAGATGCGCCCGGATCTGGTGGGTGCGCCCGGTCTCCAGGCGGACCGCCAAAAAACAATGCCTGGAGAACCGCTCCAGAACCCGAAAATGAGTCACGGCCCTGCGCTTGCCCAGGCGCGCGGCCATCCGCAACCGGTCGCGCGGGTGGCGTCCTAAGGGCTGGTCGATGGTGCCGCCGGCCACGGGACAGCCGCGGGCAATGGCCCGGTATTCGCGCTGAATCCGCCGCGCTTCAAGGTCGCGGGTCAGTTTTTGATGGGCGCCGGCGGTGCGGGCAACCAGCAACAGCCCGGTAGTGCCAGCATCCAGCCGATGCACCAGGCCGAACCGCGGCACGGCTGCCAGCTCCGGAAAGCGATGCAGCAAACCGTTCTGCAGGGTGCCGCCCGGATTTCCGGCGCCAGGATGCACCACCAGGCCAGCTGGCTTGTTGACCACAATCAGATGCTCATCGGCATGGCTCACATCGAAGGCAACCGGTTCCGGCCGTAGCGAGCCCGCAGCGGCAAGCTCCGCCCTGACCTCGTAGATCTGCCGGGCCCGCACCGGCATTCTTGGGCGTTGCACGGAGGCGCCTTCGCGAAAAACCCGGCCGCTTTCTATCCAGGATCTGATGCGGCTGCGCGAAAATTCCGGCAACAGCGCCGCCAGCGCCGCGTCCAGCCGCCGCCCGGCGAGCTTTTCGGGCACAACCACGCTGCGGGCGACATGGCGCTTCATGCGGCTCGCCGTTTCGCTATACTGCATGTTTCAACTCATTGCCGACAGCGATTTTCCATCAAATGACACCAGCGCGGCGCCTTGCCGGAATTTTACTTGCGGGAGCGGCCTGCGCCATTCTGGCTGGCTGCGGGCGCGGCGGCGAGCGCGACGAACTTTCCGCCGCCAGCCTGCTGTACGAGCAAGGCCACGCGGCGCTGGAAGGCGGTGATTTCCGCAAGGCGCTGCGGTTTCTGGGCACATTGAAGGCGCGCTTCCCCTTCAATCCGCAAACCCGCCAGGCGCAACTGGAAATCATCTATTGCCACTACCGGCTCGGCGACCAGGACAGCGCGGTGGAGGCGGCGCGCGAGTTCGAGCGCGAGAACCCGCGCCACCCGAACGTGGATTACGCCATCTACATGCGCGGGCTGGCGCTGTTCGCGCGCCAGCCGGGAAGATTCGGGCGGCTGTTCCGCATCGACTACTCCCGGCGCCCGGTCCTGACCGCCGGCGAATCGTTCGACGCCTTCGCCCAGCTAACCGCCCGCTACCCGGACAGCGAGTACGCCGCCGACGCCCGCCGGCGCATGGTGTTCCTGCGCAACCGCATGGCGCGTTATGAAAACCATGTGGCCAACTATTACCTGAGGCGCGGCGCTTGGATCGCAGCCGCCAACCGGGCGCGCTTCGCGGTGGAGAACTACCGCGGCTCGCCGGAAATCGTGGAATCCCTCAAGATCATGGCCAAGGCGTACCGGCGGGTGGGAATGGACGATCTGGCGACCGATGCCGAACGGGCGCTGGCAACAAACTTCCCGGGCGAGAAAATCGAAGGCGGGCAGTCCCGCCGCCGCTTTTTCTTCTTTTAGCGTCCTGCCCTGCAGGATGGTTGTTCAGCTCCGTTGGCGGGCTTACCAGTCCGCGCCCAGCTCGTAGTTCACTTCCAGGAAGAATACGCGCGCGCGCGCATCATAGCGGGTTGGATCGTAGGGTATCCGGTCATAAACCGTGCGCAGTTCCTCGTCGAAGATGTTGCGCCCGCCGCCGCGCAAGCGCAGCCCGTTGTCGAACTGGTAGGTCACGGTCAGATCAACCGTCCTGTAGGAGCTCACCTGCAGAGGCGGGGCCTGTGAATACAGCCGGGCGCACCTGCCGACGACCTCGTAGCAATAGCCGGTGCGGTCGTTCTCATAGCCGGGAATGTAGGTGAGAAAGGCATCCACCGCCAGGGGACCGCGAAGGTAGCTTAGCGAAGCCTGGATCCGGTACTCGTTGCTGCCCCGCACCGTGCCGACGCGGGTCACTGGTTCGGAGCCCGGGACGATAACGAAGTATTCCTCCAGCACCCGGTTGTAGTGCAGCCGTGGATAAAAGTCGCCAACCCTTGTGCCGAAAGTGTATTCGGCATAGAGATCAAGGCTCTCGTTGACCTTTTCCGCCGCATTGAGAGTCTGGCTGCGCACCGAGATGGCGTACCCGTTCGCGTCCCTTTGAACCAGATTGTCCAGCGTGAAGGCGATCTCCGAGTAGTTGTAGAGCACACTGCTGCCGTATTCGATCTTGTTGACGAATTCCACCTTCGACCAGTCGGCAGTAAGGGTCAGCCCCGGCGCTGCCGGCGGGTTCCAGTCCAGCACCACCCGGGTAGTATCGGAGGTTTCGTTCTGCAATTCGGGATTGCCGCCAGAATACACCGTGGGCAAGTAGATGTATCCCGTACGTCCATCGGGGTCGTAGGGATCGATGTAGAGGCTGTTGAAATTGCGGGGCTCGTTGATATCGAACAGATCGCCGTAGTTGGGCGGCTTGTAGGCCTCGGCATAGGAGACCCGCAATGTAAGTTGATCCACCGGCTTGTAGTGAATGCCCAGCCGAACGCTGGTTTCCCTGCGCTTCTCGTCCACGATACTGGGCGTGCCCTGATCCACCCAGGACCACGACGACAACCGCGCGGTCTGCCATCCCTCTCCGGGCACCCACACGGTTCTGTCGCGGGGCTGCCCGAAGTCCCGAACGGAGCTCACGCCGCCGAATGCGCCCGTGTACTCGTGGGATTGCGACCGGCCCTGCAAACTCAGATTCAATGCGGCAATGCCCGGCATTGCGTTCTGAGCGTTGACCAGCGGCAGGGCCAGTTCCACAAAGTGGCCGGTCTCCTTCACCTCCGGCTTCTCGACACCCACGCGGGTCTCGCGCCCATAAGCGCGTTCCAGGCCGCTTTCGGTCCAGCGCAAGGAATGGCTGTACACCTCGCGGCGCTCCATTTCGCTGCCGACCACATAGCGAATCGGACCCCCCCAGATTTCCAGCAACTCGCCCCTCAGCATGGGCTTGACCGTTGTCCTGTCAGTAAAATCCAGGTTGGGGCCCAGCGCGTCGGTCAGCAGTTCGGCGAAATTTGCGCCCTGCGCGGTGCCGTCGCCGAACAGATTCAGCGCAACCGCTGGATCCGAACTGTCCACCGCCTCGTAAAACGCGGCCGAGTCCGGGTTGTACGCGCCGCCACGCGAAGCTATGCCGTAGTCGTAGCGGGACTGCAGGGCTTCCTTTCGGGTGCGGCCCAGCGAGAAATCCAGTTGCAACTCGTGCGAATCACCCAGTTGCCAATACAGGCCGGCATGGTATTCGTTCTGGCGCGTTTCCGCCGTGGTGTACGGCCAGGGCAGATCGCCATTCCGAACCTCGTAAAGCGGAAAATAGCTCAACACCATGGTTCGCCCGAACGGGTTGTACGCGTTGCTGGCCGGGATCAGGTAGTTGCTCATGCCAAACCCGGCGTTCTGGTCGCTTTCGCGCCTGCTGATCAGCAAGCCCGCGTAGATGCGCAGATCATCGGTCACATACTGCTCGGCATCCAGGGTTAGCGCCTCTTGCGTGGAATCCGCGCCGTTCTGCGGCTCCACGAAATCCCAGGGCTTGATGTCGGTGGTGAAGTCGTCGATCGTGGCCCCCAGGCCAGAACCGGAAATCAACTGGTACCTCGCCGGATTGAAGTAACTGCATCCGGGGTAAACCAACGAACCATTCCAGTCGCAGGCCACCCCCGGCTGGCCGGTGTTGTAGTTGCGGCGGTCGTACTCGGGACCGTACTCGGCGCGGTAATCGCTGGAAGTCCAGAGCCTGGTGTTGTCTATCGGGCTGTCTTCATAGCGCGACAGCGTGCCGCTCACGTTGCCGCTGTCCCAGGACATGCCGGCCACCAGATCAAGATTGCGGCGGTCCGCATTGGTCCCGCTCCACTCATTGCGCGCCGTAATGGACATGCCGCGATAGTCCTTTCTGGTGATGAAATTGACCACGCCGCCAATGGCATCCGAGCCATAGACTGCCGAAGCGCCGTCCAACTGGATTTCAACCCGGTCGATGGCCGCCAGCGGCAGATTCAAAAGGTTAAGAAAGTTGTCGTCATCGCCCGCTTTTCCGGCGAGCCGGCGCCCATCCTTAAGGACTAGCGTGTTAGCCGATCCCAAGGCGCGCAGGTTCACCGTGGAAGTGCCCAGACCCAGCGCGCCCAGGTTCTTGTCCACATCGGCCGCGTCGGTGCCAAAGGCCATATTGGTCTGGGTGGTGATGGAGCCGTAGGCCCAGGGCAGAGTGCGAAAGATGTCTTCCACGCTGGAAATGCCACGCCTTTTAATATCCTCGGCGGTCATCACAAACACCTTGGCAGAAGGGTCGCCGCCAATCAGATTCGATCCGGTTACGGTCAGGGCGGGGAGCGCCGCTGGTTCCTCCTCCTGAGCAGGAGCATCGATTACCTCGTCGGCGAGGTCAGTGGATTGCCCCCCCCCCTCGGAATTCTGCGCCTGCAGGGCAGGCGGAGCCGCGCACAGAACCACTGCAAGCAACGCGCAAGCGCCAGGGTGACTGGTGCAAAAAAGACTGATTTTCGACATTACATCATCCTCCCCCATTTGCCGAGGACATGCCCCAATCGAAGGAGCAGCGCAGATAATAATACAAGCGAGGCTCGTGCGCTATTCGTAAGTCTATGTTTGTAGCGAGCACATAACTTGTCCGCAACAGCTGCCGTATATTGCGTTGACTTGAGGGAAAAGGATACTTATAGCGCTTCGCACTGTTTGATTTCCCACTGAAACTGGTAGCTGAAGGAGGCACTTTATGCGCAAAATGGAAATTTCCCATAGCCATATGCTAGCCATGCTCGCCCCAGCTAGAAACTACCTGCCTGTGGTTTGGGCCGCTTTATTTATTGCTTGCGCACCACTCATGAGTACGTCCGATTCGAGACCTTTAACTTAGGATGTTAGGGCTGAGGATCATACACAAATTACGGGCACCGCTTGGCATCATCCGAACTGCTCGGGGGGAGGGCACTACTTCAACGTCCCTCAGCTTAATTCTCCAACGGGAGGGCGGCTTGATGCATCAGGAGTAGCAGTTTTAGTAGGCATTGGTTACAGATCCTATGAACTGCATGGCTCCAGTACGTGCCATAATATTCCGTAGTTGGCATTGGATCTTAGACAGCGGGTTTCAAGTTGTGACTGCCTCTTATCGCTTGCGGCCGTTAATTCTTGGTTTTCTTTTTGTCCTTGGCACGGGCAGCGTTTTAGCGGTTTGGTGGCTTGGTGATCAGACTGATCATGAGATTGATCGGGCCGCCGAAATGGCAGCAAAAGCCGCAAGGATTGCCGAGAAACACGCGGCCTATAGGCGCCGTTTTTCAGGAACCATTCATTCTCGGGATTTCCCGCGTTACTTGAAAGAGATGCCCCCCTTACCCTTGCATATTGAGAAGCATTTAGTCATTACTCCCGATATGCGTTATCAGTGGATTCCAAGGGAGTATTTCGAAAAGCCTGTCTGGTTACGCAAAATTACCCCGCTTCCTATACATTACGATGTGGAGGCTACGCTGGAAGATCCGTAACCGCAGCCGGTAGCAGTCCCTGATCTTGTACAAATCCCACAATCCCGAAGCCGGGATAACGCGCAGCCTTACCGCAGGATTCGCAGGCGCGGCGGCAGCGTTTCGCGGCCTGTAGCGCACGTCCGCTTACGGCACTGCGAAACGGGGGCGCAAACGCCGTTCACGCCTCCAGAGGGATCAGCGAGGCGACCCGCTTGATGCGGCCCTGCTTGCCCGGCGGCCCCAGCGTGATGCAGGCCGCCGCGGGCCGGGTAACTTCGTATTCGCCCGGCGAGTGGCGCGCATACCGGCGGCGCACCACATCCTCGCACAGCTGCAGGCGGTACTCGCGCTCCAGGTGGCTGAAGCGCATGCGCACAACTTTTTCATCCGAAACAGGACGGCGCGTAACGTCCACAATGTACTGGTCAAGCTCGATTAGCAGCAGCGAGGATTCCAGCTCCATGGCCTCGGGCGCCAAAACGCGGTCATACAATCCCGCCTTGGTGGAGGTCTTGTCCGACCACAGCATCAGCGGAGAGGAGCACAGGTCGCCGAGCAACTCCCGGGGGTAGTCGCCGGTCTTGCGCCAGCGGGGCCGCTGTCCTACAAGCAGGTTCTCGGTTTGCGGAGGATTGGGGACGGCCGCTTCGATGGGCGCCAGGAAAAGGTCCAGCGGCCGCGCCGGCGACTTGTTCCGATAACGCACTTCATTCAAGTGTAAAGCGCCGCCCTTGCCATGGCCCATAAGCCGCGCCCAGGGCCCAAGGCGCTCTCCATCGAAGCGCATCGCCGCCACCCGGAAACCACCACGCGCCTCGTAGCGCGCCAAACAGAGAAATTGCTTCAGTTCCACCGCACAATCCAAAAGCGCGTATTCTATGTTTTTCGCCCCGTTCGGCCAAATTCAGCCCGCAACGATTCGGCCCGCCCCAAACGCTGGAGCGCAGACTGCAATTCATCCGGCAGCGGCGCGCGCAGGCGCAGCTTCCCGGCGGATTGCGGGTGGCGCAGAACAAGCTCGCGGGCATGCAGAAACAGGCGCCCAAGCCCAATGCGCGACGCCAGCGCGGCCGCCTCGCGCCCATAGCGCTCGTCGCCCAGCACCGGGTGGCCTATGGCCGCCGCGTGCGCCCGAATCTGGTGCGTGCGCCCGGTGAGCGGAATGACGCTGAGCAGCGCGGCGTTCTCCCAGACTCTTTCCGGCCTGAAGCGGGTCATTGCCGGCCTGCCTGCCCCCACCCGGACCCGGCGTTCGCCTCCCGAGCGGAACGAGCGGTCCAGCGGCAGGTCCACCTCGCGCTCGCCGCCGCGCCAGCGTCCCGCAACCAGGGCCGTGTAGGTTTTCTCGACCTCGTTTTCACGAAAAGCCCTGTGCAGCGCGCTCAGCGCGCGCGCCTTGCGGGCCAGCACCAGCAATCCGCTGGTGGCCCGGTCCAGGCGATGCGCCAATTGCACAAAGCTTTCGCCGGGCCGGGCGGCGCGAAGCAATTCAACCGCACCGAAACTCACTGATCCCCCGGCATGGGCCGCCAACCCGGCGGGCTTGTTGAGCGCCAGCAGGAATTCGTCCTCATGCACCACGAACTGTTCAATCCATCGCGCCCGCGCGGCCGCAGGCGTAGGCGCCCGGCGGTCCAGGCGCGGAGGCAGCCGGACTTCGTCGCCGCGGCGCAGGCGGTAACCCGGGGATGCGCGACCGCGATTCACCCGCACTTCCCCGCGGCGAATCATGCGATGCACCCGCGACTGCCGCATGCGCTTGAGACGGCCCGCCAGAAAGTTGTCCAGGCGGCGTCCGGCATCGTCCTCCGACACCACGAGGATGTTGTCCCTCATTGCCTTGCTGCGAAGTTCAACCGTCACCACGTGGTATAGTAGCCTCCGGCGCTGCAAAACCGGCGCCCGCGCAGGTGATTGCGCAATCGGCGAAACTGCCGAAACTGTTTCCAAAAATACGGCGGAGAAGCGCCGGTCATAACGGATATATATCGTTAAGACCTGGGTCCCAATGGAAGGAATTTCCTGATGAATAGCCTGTATGAGCACGGCTGCCGGCGCGGCTTGGCCGCGGCGCCATGCGCAGTTGAGGCGTGGACCCGCCCTGCCAGGGACGAGAGTCACAATGAAAAGAATGCTTGTAAACGCCACCCAGCAAGAAGAGGTGCGCGTTGCTCTGGTCGATGGTCAGCAACTCTATGATCTGGCCATTGAACACAGGGAAAAAGAACAAAAAAAGGGCAACATCTACAAAGGGCGCATTGTCCGCGTAGAACCCAGCCTTGAGGCGGCCTTTGTCGATTTTGGCGCTGAGCGCCATGGCTTCCTGCCCCTCGGCGACATCTCCCGCGAATACTTCCTCAAAGAACCGGAACCCGGCCGCAGCCTGAACATCGCCGAACTGGTCAAAGAGGGCCAGCAGCTTGTAGTGCAGGTTGAAAAGGACGAGCGCGATAACAAGGGCGCGGCCTTGAACACAATGATTTCCCTGGCCGGCCGTTACCTGGTGTTGAACGCCAACAACCCGCGGGGCGGCGGAGTTTCCCGCCAGGTGCGCGGCGACGAGCGGCAGGCGGCGCAGCAGCGGCTGGGCAAGCTCAATATCCCCAAAGGCATGAGCGTAATCATCCGCACCCAGGGCCATGATCGCAGCGTGGAGGAATTGCAGTGGGATCTGGACAACCAGCTGCGGGTTTGGGAGGCCATCAAGCTGGCCGTGTTTGAGAGGGACGGCCCGTTCCTGGTGGTGCAGGAGTCCAGCGTAATCCTGCGGGCGGTTCGCGACTATCTCTCCGATGCGATCGGCGAAGTGGTGGTGGATGACGACGAAGCGTACAACGACATACGCAGCTTCATGAAGCACACCATGCCGCACTTTCTGGACCGGCTGCGCCGCCATGAGGGCGACGGCCCGCTGTTCAACCGCTATCAGATCGAAAGCCAGATCGATTCCGCTTACCGGCGCCGGGTGAGCCTGCCTTCGGGAGGCCAGATCATCATCGACCAGCCCGAGGCGGGCATTTGCGTGGACGTGAATTCGGCCCGGGCGACTTCCGCCGACGATATTGAACAGACCGCGCTGCAAACCAACCTGGAGGCGGCCGATGAGATTGCCCGCCAGTGCCGCATTCGGGACCTGTCGGGCCTCATCATGATCGACTTCATCGACATGCGTTCCTCGAATTCCAACCGCAAGGTGGAGGAACGGCTGCGCCAGGGCACGCGCAATGAGCCAGCGCGGATCCAGATCGGTCAGATATCACGCTTTGGCATACTGGAAATGTCGCGTCAGCGCCTGCGCACATCGCTGGTGGACGTTACCCACGAAACCTGCCCCCGGTGCGGAGGAACCGGCCGCATACGGAGCGTGGAATCGCTGGGCCTGCATATCCTGCGCATGATCGGCGAGGAAGCCGGCAAGGAGCGCACCTCCCAGGTGGTCGCGGAACTGCCGCTGGTGGTGGCGAACTTCCTGCTCAACGAAAAGCGGCCCGCTTTAAGTCATATCGAGGATGTGTTTGGAGTGAGCGTGGTTATAGTGGCCAACTCGGCTATGGAAACCCCGGAATTCGTGCTGCGGCGGATTCGGGGCAAGGAGCAGAACGGCACGCCGAGTTACCAAATGGCCACCGTAACGCCATCGCCGCCGGCCGCGCTGCAGCCCAGCGCCGCGAAACCTCCGGAAAAGCCCGCTGTTGAGCGCTCGCTGCCCGACGCGGCGCCGCCGGAGCGCAAGGCCAAGCCCCCTGGCAAGCCCGGCGCGAAACAACGACAGCGCAAAAGCCGGAAAAAGCCAAAGCCCGGGTTCTTCGCCCGCCTCTTCGGCCTCGACAGGAAGAGGAAGAAAGAGAAGGAGAAGAAGGCCGAACCCGAAAAACCCGCAAGGCCGCGCAAGGCTCCGCAGCGCAGCCGGTCAAGGCGCAAGCCGAAGGGACCCCCTAGGCAACAGGGACAGCCCAGGCCCAGGGCAAAACCGAAGGCCTCGGCCAAAGCGCCGGCCAAGGGTGGCCAGGCCGCGGACGCAGGCAGCGCGCAGGCGCCGCGCCGCAGGCGGCGCAGACGGCGCAGGCGCCCGGAAGCGGGAGCGGGTTCGGGACCGGCAGGCGAAGGTTCGAGTTCGTCTTGAGAAGCCCGCACCCGCCGTCAGGCAGGCGCGGCGTGAAATATGCGGGATGTCCGGCTTGGCGAGGGCCGACTGGCGAACACGAAAAGGGCTGAACTCTGAAAAAATCAGCAAAAATCCAGCGGCCTCAAGCCAGTCTGGGGCGCGCATCACCGCGTCCCGGCGGAATGTGGAGGCTGACTAGGACACTTCGGCGGTTAGCCAGCCGTCCGGCTGCCAGTGCGAAACGCGCATCTCCACACCCATGGCTTCGGCGTAGCCCAGCAGGCGCGGCCGGGTCCAGTTTTCGTGAATCCACTCCTCAGTGAGGTCGAACTGGCCGATCTTTCGGCACATCCCCAACACCTTCCCGAAAGGCGAGCGCCAGCGGCGCAGGCCCGGGCGGGACTCGTTTTCCAGGCAGAGCTGATAGTGGCAGGCGGTGCGGTCGAAGATGCCGATCAGGGCGATTTCACTCTGGCCGCTCTTCTCAACCAGGCCCTTCATCATATCGGTAAGCGGCTTCATGGTTTTGATGTCGTGAGCCACGTATTCGGCCATTAGTCCCTGGTCCTTGGCGAACTGCATGGCCTGCAGGCGCGCCTTGATCAGCGCGTCGTTGATCTCGTGCTCATAGGGCTTTACGTTCTTGAGAGTCTTGAGCACAACCGCAACGGATCTGCCGAGGTCTTCCTCGCGTCCCTCCACTCCGGTAAGCATGCCTGCAAAGGCTTCGGGCGGAGGGCCGGCGGCTATTCCGGGGGGAGGGCCGGCGGCAGCGGGCCCGCCTGCGGCGGCGGGTGC
>RKRP01000092.1 GCA_007571315.1 Gammaproteobacteria bacterium | reverse complement strand
GGATGTTGAAACAGGCTCCATCGCTCTGGGCGGCTCCACCAGCCGCGGGCGTTTCCTGTTCGCCGCCGATTTCTGGAACAAGCAGCGCATCGCTTCAGCGGACCGCGAGTATTCGCTCGGCGACCCGGGCTACGATGCCGGCCCGGCGGATTACCCCGACGCGCCCTTTGACGCCACTTGGTACGATTGGTCGAATACCAACAATGTGAGTTCCTGGGGCAATACCATCTGGCCGTTCTATGTTTCGCCATCGAATTGCGAGCAAGTGGTGGATGGCAACGGCGATCGTTTGCTGATCGGTCCGTATATTGATCAGCTTGGCCGCGAACGCTGCGGTTTTGATTACGCGGCATTCGCCTGGGAGACGGCTGATCTCAAGCGCACCAGTTCCTTCCTGCATGCCGACTACGAGCTGACTCCCGACCACGCGGTGCGGTTGCAATCCATGTTCAGCGTTGCCGACGCCCATGGCCGCTATGCGCCGCCCGTGGGTTTTTTTGGTATTCCTGAAGCGGCGATCGAGGGTTTGAAGCGGGGCTTCGATTATGATCTTCCCAACCCGGAACTGATGCAATTGACGCCCGCATGGGCTCTTGGTTTTCTCGGACTTTCCGGCCCGGGCTATGGCTTGGGGCATCGTTTCGTGGGCTTGGGCAACCGCAATTTCGAGGGCACCAATACGCTTTCCTCTCACGCGCTTCTGGCCTATGGCACGGTGGGCATGTTCGACTACGAACTGGAGGCCAGCCACACCCGCTACGGGTTCCGCGAGGACAGTTGCTGTTACGCCAAGGCGTACACCGCATCGCAATTTGTCGCCGAGGGGCGCTACAACCCGTTTGATCCCCTGAACCCGGCCAACGCCGCCGCCTACGATGCCATGACAGCGAATGCCAACCGCGATTCCCGGGGCGACTTGCGCTCCTACAGCGGAAATGTGAGTTGGACCCTGTTCGATGCGCCTGCAGGCCCCATCGGATGGGCAGTCGGCTTCGATTATTTCGATGAGCTTTTTTATGACAAATACGATCCCTTGAGCGAGGGGGGCGATCTGATCGGCAGCGCCGGCAATAGCGGCGCCGGCGACCGCGTTGTCAGGGCGCTGTTCGCTGAATCGCTGATTCCGGCATGGGATAATCTGGAGGTGGGCGCCGCGGTGCGCTGGGACAGCTACGACGACTCCGCCGGCAACGAGCTCAGCTCCTATCTCTCGGCCCGCTATCAGCCCACGGACTGGCTGTTGCTTCGCTCTTCCTGGGGTGAGGGCTTCCGCGCTGCCAACATGAACAATCTGTATGGGGCGCGGTCGGTGAGTTTCGAGTTCGGCGTGGATCTGGTGGATTGCGCGCGCGTAGGGCTCAGCGAAGAACAATGCCCCCAGGAGCAGTACCCCACTTACACCGGCGGGAATACGCAGATATTGCCGGAATTGTCCGACAGCCTGAGCGTTGGCTTCGTGGTCGATTGGGAGCCGTTCACGTTTCAGGCGGATTGGTGGACGCTCAACATTGAAAATGGCATTGGCCTGGCCTCCTTGCAGGGCTTGATCAATGCCGAATTGAACGGGCAGTGCGCGGATCTCGGGGTGGTTGACGGGCTTACGTTGATTGAGTGTTCACCCGGAAATCAGCTCAAGCGCGCCCCGGACACAGGCAAATTGACCGAGGCCGAGGCAGGCTGGGGGAACACCTTCCGCGAGCGCCGCTCGGGCGCTGACGTGAATCTCGCCTACGAACTGGAAACGAGTGCGCTGGGCGATTTTACTTTCGCGCTGCATGCCGTGCGGATACTGGAATATGAAACCCGTTCGCAATCGGCCACCGAATGGCTCAACGCCCTGGGCGAGGCCGGCGCTGTCAAGCTGAGCGCCCAGATGCTGGTTCGTTGGCAGTACGCCGACCATGTGGTCTCGGCCTACGCTCGCCATATTGACGGGTATGTGCGGCTTGGGGAGGAAGATGCCGTTATATTCACGGCTCCGTCTCACACCGAGTTCGACCTGCTTTATCAGTGGACCACGCCATGGAGCGGCAGGCTTACGGTGGGTGTGCGCAATCTTACCGACGAGGATCCCGAGTTGGATCCCTTCGCCGACAATCCCGCGATCTACGCTCTCTACAGCCTCGACGGGCGCCAGCCTTACGTGAGCTACCGCCACTTGTTCTGATGGAAGCCCGGTGCCGGCATCGGGTTTCTTGCCCAATGCCGGCGCCTTGCTCCGCCACCAAAACGACAGGGCGGCTGGCTTGATGCCAGCCGCCCTTTTCGCTGCTCTCGGCGCGGGCGGATACTAAAGCGCGAGAGTGGGTCGCGGATGGCGGCGTTGCAATGCCGCGCCGCGCGCTGCAAGTTGCCGTATTCTAGAATACGTGCCGTAATGAACATCCTGAAGCGCCGCGCATTTCTATGGCAGGCAGGCATGGCCACCGCAGGGGCTTTTATGGGCGCTGCGATTCCTCTTGGGCGCCGGGCGCCCTACGGCTTTATTTCCAGCGCCAGCGCTGCGGATTTCCTGCCGGTTGCCGGCAAGGACGGGCTGGCCGTGCTGAACGACCGCCCCTTGAGCGCCGAGACGCCGCCGCACTTGCTTGACGACGAGGTTACGCCCACCGAGCGGCACTTCATCCGCAACAACGGCATCGTGCCCGCGCAGATGGAACCGGCAACGTGGGCGCTGAGAATCGACGGGCGGGTGCGGCGGCCGATGACGCTGAGCATTCAGGACCTCCGCGATCGTTTCGAGGTGGTGACATACCGGCTGCTGCTCGAGTGCGGGGGCAATGGCAGGGCGCGATTCGATCCGCCTACCCGGGGCAACCAGTGGACCTTCGGCGCGGTGGCTTGCGCCGAGTGGACCGGCGTTCGTCTGGCCGATGTTCTTGATGCGGCGGGCGTTATGGACACGGCGGTCTATACCGCGCATGAGGGCGCTGACAGCCACCTGTCCGGCACGCCCGGCCTGCTCCCGATTTCCCGCGGCCTGCCCGTCGAAAAGGCCATGGACCCCTATAACCTGATCGCTTTTGAGATGAACGGCGGGCCGCTGCACCCCATGAACGGCGCGCCCTTGAGGCTGGTGGTTCCGGGCTGGCCCGGCTCCTGCTCGCAGAAATGGCTGACGCGAATCTGGCTGCGGGACGTGGTGCACGATGGGCCCAAGATGACAGGCGCTTCGTATCGCGTGCCGCCGTATCCGGTAGCGCCGGGCGAGTCGGTCCCGGCCGAGGACATGAAGATCATTCACGCCATGCCGGTGAAGTCGCTGATTACGCGCCCCGCCACCGGACTGGCGTTTGCCGGAAGAGAGCTGGACGTGGCGGGGCACGCCTGGGCCGGCGATACCGAAGTGGCGCGCGTGGACCTGTCCATCAACTACGGGGCCACCTGGCAGGAAGCGCGGCTGGCCCCGCCGCATAATCCGCATGCTTGGCAGCGTTTCACCGCCCGGGTGCGTTTTCCGCAGGCCGGCTATTACCAGGTGTGGGCGCGGGCGACCGACCGCGAGGGCGCAAGCCAGCCTTTCGAGGCGCCCTGGAACCCCAGGGGCTACCTCAACAATGCCCTGCATCACATTGCGGTGCGTGTGACCTGACCACCATGATTCGCTTCGCTACGGGCGTTCCCGCGATCGCGGCCGCATTCGGCCTTCTGGCCTTTGGGCTGCACGCGGCGGCGGAAGAAAATTCCGATTCCCGAATTGAAGATGAACAGGAGCGGGCGCTGTTTCGTGGCATGCCGCAGGACGAGGGCCGGCGGGAGGTTTTCGGCTTTTGCGCGTCCTGCCACTCGATCGACCTGGTGTTGCAGCAGGGCCTGTCGCGCGCTGTCTGGGAGGAAGTGCTGGCGGACATGGTCAACGAGCACCAGATGGTTCCGCTTCAGCCGGAGATTCGCGGGAAAGTCCTCCAATACCTCGAAAAGCACTACGGGCCCGACCGTCGCGCCCGCAAGAATAAGGACGAATAGAGGCCAGCTGCCCGGCGAAGTTCCTACATCGAATAGCTGAACTTGGCGTAAACCAGCGCGCCGTTGTGCCCTGCCGGCGAATAACGCGGGTACTTGCGGCCGTTGCCGAAGTTGATGGCCGTGTCCGGGTACTCGTCGATGAAATTTTCGGCGCCCAGGGTAACGGACAGGCCGCTCGCGAAGTTGTACTGCACCAGCAGGTCCGCGAGGCCGTAGCCATCGAACTCGGCGGCGCTGTGGTCGTCATACCAATCGCCGAAATAGCTGTAGCGCAACGCCAGGCGCCACGCGTCGATATTGTGCGTAGCGGTCACGTTGAAGCGCGTCTCCGGCGCGCCGCGTTCAAGATTGTCGATGGTGTCGCCGCCGGCGATGGTCGATCCTGCGCGGAAGTTACGCACCTCGGTTTTCGTATGGTTGAATGAAAACAACAGATGGCTATTGCCGAATTCCCAATCCCATCCGTAGGTTAGCACCACGTCTATGCCTTCGGTCCTGGTATCGAAGTCGTTGGTGAAATAGCGCACCGAGGTGAACTCCCGGGCTTCCGGCACACCGTCGGCAATCAGCGCCGATTTGATTGCATCGGTGACGTTGAACAGGCCGGAAAGCGCGATACGGTCATCAACATGAATACGGAAATAGTCCGCCGTGAGGCTAAGCCCATTGTCCAGCGCAAGCACCACGCCGAGAGACAGGTTCTCACTCTCCTCCGGCTCAAGCTCGCGCCCGCCCAGGGCCATGGCCACGGGATGGGTGGAGCCGATGGTGCCTCGCTCCTCGAAAGCGTTGGTGGCGGCGTTTACCACGGTAGAGACATTCCGGGCGTTGGATTGACCAGGCGTCGGCGCCCGGAAACCGGTTCCGAAGGAGCCCCGCAGGGCCAGCGCATCCGAAATGCGCAAGTGGGTGGCCAGTTTGAAATTCGTGGTGCTGCCGAATCCGTCGAAATCTTCCTGGCGAACGGCGGCGCCAATTCTCCAGTTGTCGGTGGCGTTCACTTCCAGATCCAGGTAGGCGGCAATGTTGGCCCTGTTCCAGATGCCGGACGATGCGGGGTTGAAGCCGCCGAAACCGTTTGAGCCGGTGCCGAATCCGTACTGCTGGTAGGGACCGATCTCCCAGGAGGCCCGCTCGCCCGTGGATATCTCGAACTCTTCTTCCCGCCACTCGAAACCGCCGGCAATGTTCAGGTCCGAGGCCATGCCAACATCGACCGGGTAGGAAAGGTCGATGTTGAAGTTGGTTTCGGTCTGCGTGTACTCGCCGATATCGAAATCACGCTGAGAGCCGGGCCCCAGGGACGGATTCAGCGAGTTGTTGAGGAAACCGTCCATGTTGTTCCCGCCGATGCTGCCGGAGATGTCATAGAGCAATCCGTTTGCCAGGGCGCCTTTGATCCCGGCGACGAACGAGTAGTCCGTCATTTCCGCCCCGAAGGCGGGCGTGAACCCCTCTGGATACAGTTCCACGAACGAGAAGCAGTCCGCATCGGCCGTGACCGCGTCGCGGAAGGCCAGCAGATTGTCGGCTGTGGAAGGTATGTCGTACTTCGCCTGACAACCCTCGCCGCCCACCAGGAAGATGTTGCTGCTGGTCTTGTAGACGCCGTTCCGGTTCATGGGGCTGCGGAAGAAAAAGGCTGTCTCCACCTCGCGGCTGGCATAGTTGCCGAAGGCGTAGAGCTGCCGACCGCCCCCAAGATCAATGCCGATGTTGGCCACCGTCTTGATGCTGCCGCTGATCCTGGGCGAGCCCCAGGGTTTGGCCGGCACGCCCACGTTGGGGATGCCGAGACCGATCAGCGCC
>RKRP01000177.1 GCA_007571315.1 Gammaproteobacteria bacterium | reverse complement strand
TGGTTTCCCGGCGAAACGGTGGTGACCGGCATTGGCCAGGGCAGCCTCGTGGTTTCACCATTGCAACTGGCGCAGGCCACGGCGCAAATTGCCATGCGGGGCATTCGATACAAGCCGCGTCTGGTTGAGGCGATTGCCGACCCTGCGACCCGCCGCCTCAATCGCATCCCGCCGGAGACGGCCGGGGTTCTTGCGCCGGAGTCCGCTGAGCATTGGCGCACTGTGGTGGATTCCATGGTGGATGTGTTGCATGGCGAGAAAGGCACCGCCCGCGGCACCGGCGCCCGGCTTGCTTTTACTGCGGCGGGAAAGACCGGCACAGCGCAGGTGGTGGCCATGCCGCAGGACGACGAGCAGGATCCTGGCGAGATGGACGAGCGTTTTCAGGACCACTCGCTGTTCGTCGCCTTCGCGCCGGCGCACGATCCTGTTATTGCGCTGGCGGTGATTGTTGAGAACGGAGGCTCGGGCTCCGGCGCTGCGGCTGCGGTGGCTGCCCGGGTTTTGGAAACCTACCTGGCGAGCCATTCACCGCCGGACCAAATGGCGCAGGCGCGATGAACGCGGGTTTGGCCCCTGTCCAGCGCTTTGGCGCGCTTGTGCGCCTGAAGCTCGACGGATGGCTGCTGGCATGGGTGTTCCTGTTGCTTGTGATTGGGTTGGCAGTGCTCTACAGCGCCTCGGGCGGCAACAGCAAAGTGGTGTTTTTTCAGGTCTCGCGCTTGCTGATTGGTTTGGCCCTCATGCTGGCCCTGGCGCAAGTCTCCCTGAGGAGTCTGGCGGGTGCCGCGCCCTGGTTCTACGGCGCCGTGGTTGTCTTGCTGGTTCTGGTGCTGCTGATAGGAGAAAAGGGCGGCGGCGCGCAACGCTGGCTGGATTTCGGCATTCGCTTTCAACCTTCCGAATTCGCCAAGCTGGCTGTGCCCATGATGGTGGCTTCACTGCTGCGCGCGCACGAAACTCCTTCTTTCCTGCGCACTATGACAGCGGTGCTGCTGATCGGCATTCCGGTGGCGCTGGTCATTGGCGAGCCCGATTTGGGAACCGGCATGGTGGTGTGCCTGTTCGGCATGATGACTCTTTTCCTGGCCGGGTTGCAGCGGCGGTTCATATACGCCGGCGCTGTTGCCGGGTTTCTGGCGGTCCCGGTCCTGTGGGCCAATCTTCATGACTATCAGCGTGAGCGAATCCTCAACATGCTGAATCCGGAATACGATCCTCTGGGCGCTGGCTATCACGTTATTCAGTCGAAGGTCGCTATTGGTTCCGGCGGACTCTTCGGCAAGGGATGGATGCAGAGCAGCCAGGCGCAGTTCGGTTTCCTGCCCGAACCGACCACGGATTTCGTGTTTTCGGTAATCAGCGAGGAATTCGGTTTTGTTGGCGTGCTGGCGCTGACATCGCTGTTCATCGCGATTACAGTCCGCATGCTGCAAATCGCGCTCGGCGGGCGGGCGCGCTTTGCCCGCGTTCTGGGCGCATCGCTGGCCATCAGCTTCTTCTTCAGCTTTTTACTCAACGCCGCGATGACTACCGGCCTGTTGCCGGTGGTAGGATTGCCGCTTCTGCTGGTGAGCGTGGCCGGCAGCGCCAATGTAACTTTCCTCGCCAGCTTGGGTGTTCTTATGGCCATTCGCAACGACCAGCGTTATCTGGCCCGTTAGCTCGTGTATCGATTCTTTTTTCTTTCCTGCGCCTTGTGCGCCGCGTTTGCTGTCCGCGCCATGGATATTGAGGACCCTGAGGTCCGCGATTTCCTGAACGAACTGGCCGCTGAAGAGCCGGTGGTTGCGGCGCAGGCGCGCAAACTGCTCGCGGCGGCTGAATTGCGTCCCGATGTGATCGAGCGGATGAGCAGGGCGCCGGAGCGGACGGTGGAATGGGCCGCTTATCGCCGCCTCTTTATGGACGAGGGGCGAATTGCCGCGGGCAAGGCTTTTTCGCGCCTGCACGCCGAGTCCCTGACCGAGGTGGCCCGCGAGACCGGAGTGCCGGAGTCGGTTGTGCTAGGCATTCTTGGCGTGGAAACGCGCTACGGCCGCATAACTGGCAATCATCGGGTGCTGGATGTGCTGGCTACGCTGGCCTTTCACCATCCCCGCAGGGGCGATTTCTTCCGCCGCGAACTGAAGGACTTTCTGGTGCTCGACAGCGAAGGCGCGCTGGATGCGGCGCGCGTGCTGGGGTCTTACGCGGGCGCGATGGGCAGAGCCCAGTTCATTCCGTCCAGCTATCGCCGCTATGCCGTGGACGGCGACGGCGACGGTCGCCGCGACCTGTTCAGCAACTGGCACGATGTGTTTGGCAGCGTGGCCGGTTATCTCAGCGCGCATGGATGGCGGCGGGGCGGCGCCGTCGCCGTTCCGGCCTCGCTGGCGGAGGGAAGCGCGGCCAGCCCGCAGGAGCGCGGACTGTCGCCGCCTGCTTCGGTTGGGGCCTTGCGCGCCGCCGGAGTGCTTTTCGATGCCGCCCTCGCCGACGATACGCCTGCGGGCCTGCTGAGGATGCTGGGCGCAAACGGACCGGAATACTGGCTGGCGCTCCCCAATTTCTACGTGATCACGCGCTATAACCGCAGCTATATGTACGCCCTGGTGGTGCATCAGCTCGGAGAGGCCATTGCCGCGACGGACGCGGGATGAAGCTTATCGGGAGGGTGCTGCTCCTGGCGGGCTGCGTGATCCTTGCGCCCGCCTGCTCGGTTATCCGGGATGCAGCCGGCTTTCCCGGGGGAGGTTCGTCCGGAGGCCGCGCTGGAACAGATTGTTACACGCAGTTCGGCGAGCGCTATTGCCCCATGGTGTCCGCCGAAGGCTTTGTGGAAACCGGCATGGCCTCCTGGTACGGAGAGGAATTTCACGGCAGGCCCACCGCGCTGGGTGAAACTTACAACATGCACGCCATGACCGCCGCGCATAAAACTCTGCCGCTGCCCACCCGGGTGCGGGTAACCAATCTTGAAAACGGCCGCCGCGCCGAGTTGCGGGTTAACGACCGCGGACCTTTCGTTAAGGGCCGGGTAATCGATTTGTCGTACGCCGCGGCCCGGAAGCTGGGCGTGGTGCGGCCGGGCACGGCCAGGGTGCGCATAGAAGCGCTGGAGCCCGGCGGAACGCGCCAATCGGGAAGCGTGGCGCGGGCGTACGCCTATTTGCAGGCAGGCGCGTTTGCCTCCCGCGGGAACGCCCTCATATTGCATCAACAGCTTCAGCAGGCAGGAATTTCCGGCGTGTATATCCGCCACAAGGGAAACGGCGTATATGCCGTATGGGTGGGCCCGCTGGAGAATGACCGCGAAGCCGGAAGGCTTGAGAGAAAACTGGCGGATTTGGGCATCTCGCAAACGCTGAGAGTGTTTGGCGATGCGCCTCCGCAGTGAGGCCCGGGAACCGCATATGAAGAACAGCGCTGTATTGCTTTTGGGGCTGATTGTTGCGTTTGCGCTTCCTGTGGCCGGCGCGCAACCGGCGCGGCCCGTTTCCGACCCGCCGCCGCCGCCAGCGCTGAAGGTAGCGTCCTTCATTCTGATGGAGCAGGCGACCGGAACGGTCCTGGCCGCGCATGAGCCTGATCTGCGGGTTGAGCCGGCCAGCATCACCAAGATCATGAGCGCTTACGTGGCTTTCGATGCGTTGCGGTCGGGCAGCGTCCGCCTTTCAGACGAGACCATCATTAGCGAGAAGGCTTGGCGCATGCAGGGGTCCAGAACCTTTCTCGATGTGAACAGCCGGGTGAGCGTGGAAAACCTGCTGCTGGGAATGATCGTGCAGTCGGGCAACGATGCCAGCGTGGCGCTGGCCGAGCATTTGGGGGGAGTTGAAGAAGACTTCGCCGCAATCATGAACGCCACCGCCGCCAGGCTCGGACTCACAGGCACGCATTACGAGAATTCAACCGGCTGGCCGAGCGAGGGCCATTACACCACTGCCGCCGATACCGCGCTTTTGACCCGAGCCCTGATTCGCGACTATCCGGCGCTGTACGCCATGCACGCGATCCGCGAATTCACCTGGAACGGGATTACGCAACCGAACCGCAACACGCTGCTGGCCCGGGACGCCACGGTGGATGGTGTCAAAACGGGGCATACCGAATCGGCCGGATATTGCCTGGTGGCCTCGGCGGCGCGCGATGGGATGCGCCTCATCGCCGTGGTGATGGGCGCATCCAGCGAGGCTCAGCGCTTGCAGGACACCCTGCGTTTGCTGAGCTACGGTTTTCGTTACTTCGAGAATCGCGCGCTGCTTGAGGCGGGCGCTGCTTTCGGCACGGCGCGCGTATGGAAAGGCGAGGACACGGTCATTGATGTCGTGGTGTCCGAAACCCTGGCGATGACCCTTCCCAGAGGCGTGGCCGACAACGCCGAAACCGAGGTTGTGATCGACCAGCCCCTGATTGCTCCGCTTGCCGCCGATAGCGTGGTCGGCAAGGTAACCCTCATCTCCGACGGAGAAGTTCTTGCGCAGCGGCCACTGGTTCCGGCGCGAGCCGTTCCCGCCGGAGGCTGGTGGCAACGCGCGCGGGATTCCGTTCTGCTGTGGTTCGAATAGCAGGCGCGTTTTCGCCCCGAATATGCTGGCTGGGCTGTCTGCCATGGCCTGACGCGGCGCGGCGCATGAAGCGCTTTACCGACGAGCGGGAGGCTTCGGACCCGGATGAAATATGGTTTTGCGAGCACCCGCCCGTATTCACGCTGGGGGTGAAGACGAACCGCTCGCACATTCTCAACCCCGGCGGCATTCCCGTGGAGCAATCCGATCGCGGCGGCCAGGTTACCTATCACGGCCCCGGGCAACTGATGGTTTACCCTCTGCTGAATATGCGCCGCGCCGGGCTGGGGCCGCGGTCGCTGGTTTGCGCGCTGGAGGCCGCGGTAATCGATTGCGCAGGCCAATTCGGCATTGGGGCGGCGCAGCGCCCGGGCGCTCCGGGCGTGTATGTTGCTGGCGCCAAACTTGCGGCGATAGGGCTGCGCTTGCGGCGCGGATGTTCCTATCATGGCATGGCGCTTAACGTATGCGCCGATCTGGCGCCTTTTTCGCGCATCAACCCGTGTGGCTTCGAGGGCCTTAAGGCGGTCAATTTCGCCGACTTGGGCGGGCCTGCCGATCCGCGGCGCGCTGCCGCCCGGCTCAGGCCGCTGCTGCTCCGCCGCCTTTACGGTTCCGGGAAGGAAGCCGGCGCGGACCGTATGGCCTCCAGCCGCTCAAAAGCGCCTGCGTCGGCCCAGTAGCCTTCATACAGGCCGCCCGCCACGCGCCCCGCGTTGGCAGCCGTCCGCAACAGGGGCCCCAGCGGGAAACGTTCCTCGGTGATTCCCGCGAACAAGGCGGGGCGAAGCACGCTGATGCCCGCAAAGGTATGGCGAGGGCCGCGCCCGCCAACCTGCGATCCATGCAGGCCGAAATCGCCCTTGGGATTGTGCGCGGGATTGGGCACCAGCATCAGCCAGGCCAGATCCTCCGGCCGCAGATGCACGGTGCTGAAGGGGAAATCGGTTCTCAAATCGGCGTTGACTGCCCAGAACGGCTCCTCGCCCAGCAGGGGCAGAGCCTTGCGGATGCCGCCTCCGGTTTCCAGCGCGGAATCACCCTCGTCGCTGTAAAAGATTCGGACCCCGTAACGCGAACCATCGCCCAGCCGCTCCCGGATTGCTCCGCCCAGCCAGGCCAGGTTGATGACCGCTTCCCGCACTCCTGCGCCGGCCAGCGCATCCAGCAGGTGCTCGATCAAGGTTCGTTCGCCTGCCTGCATCAGCGCCTTGGGCACACGGTCGGTCAAGGGCCGCAGCCGAGCGCCCCGCCCCGCCGCCAATATCAT
>RKRP01000018.1 GCA_007571315.1 Gammaproteobacteria bacterium | reverse complement strand
CCGCATTCTCAAGGATGCTCACCGTTACGCCGCGTTGCGTCTGGAAGGTTACATCCAAGATGAGCGCGCCCTCAATGAACTCGCCGAGTTCGGGCGGCACATCTTCCGGCCCGGGCGGCGCTTCCACGCACTCCACGGAAATCCGCATGCCCAGCCACAAGGCCCGCAGTTGCTCCAGTCCCTCGGCGCGTTCCAGTTCGCACTGCGGCTCGGCGGCGAGCCGCCTGAGCGCCGAGCAACGGTAAGCGTACAGGCCGGTGTGACGCAGATAGCGCGGCCTGGCGCCGGTAAGCGGATGCCTTGCGGGAATCGGCGCCCGGCTAAAGTAAAGGGCGCGCCCGCGGGCATCCACAACCACCTTCACCACATTGGGGTTGGTGGCCCGCGCGGGGTCCGGGAGGGGCGATGCCAGGGTGGCAAGATCGCTGTTTATAGCCTTGGCGGCCACGGCGCGAATATGCGCTGGCTCTACAAGCGGCGCATCGCCTTGCAGGTTCACAACTATTTCCTCCGCTCCCAGGCCCAGCACCTCGACCGCCTCCGCCACACGGTCCGAGCCGGAGGCGTGGCGCGCGGCGGTCAGCACCGCGCTTCCGCCAAATTCCCGCACGCAGCGCAAAACCCGTTCATCATCGCTTGCCACCGTTACCGAATTCGCTCCGGCCGCCATGGCCCGCCTGTGCGCATGCTCAATCAGCGGGCGCCCCGCCAACATCCTCAGGGGCTTGCCCGGCAGCCGGCTGGAGGCATGGCGGGCCGGAATCACGATATGAAAATCAGCCGTCAATTCCTTTCATCTTGTCCGTTCATCTTGTCCGTTCATCCAGCAACCCGAGAACACGGCCAAGGAGCTTTTCCGCCGAATGTTCGGGCATCACCACGCGCGCGGGCGTCCACCACAGGTTGCCTGTCGAAGCATCCCGGTACTTTACGGCATCCTTGGCCGTCATCACCACCGGCAAACCGCGCGCAATGAGGGGCGCCAGGGCTGCGCGGCCATGGTCGGGAAGCGGCACCGGCTCCACCTGGAGGCCGGCGGATTCCAGCGCCGCGTGGAAACGCTCCGGCGCCCCAATTCCGGCCAGCGCCAGGACCCTGCGGCCGGCGAATTCCTTCAGGGAACGCCGCCCCGCTCCGCTCAGCGGCACCGCGTAATCGACCCGCAACTCAAAAGCCAGCCCCCGGAGCGGGCCGGGCGCGCCTTGAACCAGTATCTCGTCCACTTCTTCCAAACGCCCGGCAGGTTCGCGCAATGGCCCTGCCGGCAGCAGCCTGCCGTTTCCCAGCCCCCGCTCGCCATCAATTACGCAGATTTCCAGATCGCGCGCCATGCGGTAATGCTGCATGCCGTCATCCGACAGGACGATTTCCGCTCCCTCTTCCGCCGCCCTGCGGGCGGCGCTGGCGCGGTCAACGCAAACCCATACCGGGCAGCCGGCCTGCTGCGCAAGCATCACCGGCTCATCGCCAAGCTCGGCCGGATCGGAGTTGGCGGCAACCGGCGCCGGCACGGTCTGCCGCCGGCCAGCGTAGCCGCGGCTTACGATGGCCGGCTTGCGTCCGGCGCGGATCAGCTGCTCCGCAAGCCAGCCGGCAATCGGAGTCTTTCCGGTGCCGCCCACGCTGATGTTTCCGATCACAACCACCGGAACGGGAATACGCTCGGAGGCGAGCCAGCCCCGGCGATACGCCGCCCTGCGCAGCGCAACAGCCATGCCGAACAACGCCGCCGCCGGCCATAGCGCTGCGCTGAACCCGCCGCGGCGCGCCCATGCGGCCGGCGGGTTAAACCGCATGAGGGCTAGCCCGCATGCGGTGAATTGCCGCGGAATTGCAGCCGGTAGAGGCTGGCGTAGTGGCCGCCGAGCGCCAGCAACCCGGCGTGCCGCCCGCTTTCCACAATACGGCCCCGCTCCAGAACCACGATGCGGTCGGCGTGTTCGATGGTGCTCAGGCGATGGGCGATCACAAGCGTGGTGCGGCCGCGCATCAGGCGGTCCAAAGCATCCTGCACCTGGCTCTCGGAGCGGCTGTCCAGCGCCGAAGTCGCCTCGTCGAGAATCAGCACCGGAGCATCCTTCAACAGCGCGCGGGCAATGGCCACACGCTGCCGCTCGCCGCCGGAAAGACTGATTCCGCCCTCCCCCACCAGGGCATTGAGCCCTTCGCGCCGCCTGGCGACGAACTCCATCACATGGGCCGCCCGAGCTGCCGCCTCCACCGCTTGCGGCTCGGCCCCCGCCAGGGCGCCATAGGCAATGTTATTGGCCAGAGTATCGTTAAACAGCATCACGTCCTGAGTGACCAGCGCAATCTGTTCACGCAGCGCCGGCAATGGCCAATCGGCAAGCGGACGGCCATCCAGCAGCAGCTGGCCGGAGCCGGGTTCGAAAAAGCGCGGGATGAGGCTAACCAGAGTCGATTTCCCGCTGCCCGAGCGGCCCACGATCGCCACCCGCTGGCCGGGTTCAATCTCAAGATTGACATCGCGCAAGGCCGCCGCTCCGCCCGGCTCGTAGGAAAACGCCACATTGATGAATTGCAATCGGCCGGTCGCGCGAGCGGGCAGTTTCCGCGGCGGGACGCGAGCCTTGTCGGATTCCACCGGGCTGTCCAGCAACCCGAAGACGGAGTTGGCTGCGGCCAGGCCCCGCTGCAGGGAGGCATTCACATTGGTCAGGTGCTTCAGCGGAGTCATCAGCAGCACCATCGCCGCCATGAAACCGGTGAATGGCCCCTTCTCAAGGTTTTCGGCAATAAAGGGCTGCGCCACGAACCAGGCCACTGACGCCACGCCGGCGGCGGCCAGCAGCATGGTCACTCCATCGCCGGCGGCGCGCGCCATGATCAACTTCAGATGCAGGCGCTTGTTGCTTTCGTTGGCGACCGCAAAGCGCTCGCGCTCGCGCGCCAAGCCGCCAAAAACCTTGATGATGCGATGGCCCCGCAAGGCCTCCCCGGTAATCCGCGACACTTCGCCCATGTTTTCTTGGATGCGGGCGCTGTAGCGCCGGAAGTGCCTGGACAACGCCCGGGCGGTAAGCGCAATCAGAGGCGCCGCCACGAACACCACCGCCGAAAGGCTGGCGCTGGTGTAAACCATGTACGCAACCAGCACCAGCACCGTCAGACTGTCGCGAACAATGGTGGTGATCACCGTGGAAGCGGCATCCGCCACCTGCTCGGCATCGTACAGCATGCGGGAGAGCAGTTCCGCGCGCGGGCGCTGCTCCAGGCTGCGCACCGGCATCCTCAGGAATCGCTCGAAAAGCATTTCCCGTATTCGTCCCACCACCGCGCGGCCAATGCGCCCGAGCTGCCAGGCCGACACAAAACCGGAAACGCCGCGCACCAGAAACAGCCCCAGAACGCCCACTGGCAACCACTGGCCCCAGGGGTCCGAGGCATCGTCGAGCAGGCCGACCAGCCGTTCGACAGCGAACGCGAATCCGGCTTCCGTCCCGGCGAATACCGCCATCGCCAGCACTGCCAGCAAGAAACCGCGCCGATGGCCGCTTGCCAGCGCCGCCAGACGTTTCGCTGGAGTGTCCATGTTCCGAGTTTACCTGTCCGCAGGCGGACTGAAGGCCTCGTCCGGCGGCGGGGGGAAAGTCCAAAGGCGGGCGCGGTGGCGGCGCCATTCGGCCGTCAACTCAAGCGCGCCGCCCTCCCGCGCTTCAAAGCGCAGGGCGCCGCTCGCCCCGGTGCTCCGCTGTTCGGCGCCAGCCTGCGCCCAGCGGGACACCACGTCCGGGCGCGGAAATCCCCACCGGTTGAAGAAGCCGGCGGAGTGGACCACGAAGCGCGGGCGGGTCGCCGCCACCAGCCCGGCCGTTGATGAACTGGCGCTGCCGTGGTGAGGCGAAAGCAGCAGGTCGAAAGGCGCGCCGGAGAGAGAGCCGAGCAACCGGGCTTCCCCGGAAGCCTCCAGGTCGCCCGGCAACAGCACGCGCGCGCGCCCGGCCTCCACCAGCAGCACGCAGGAGGAATTGTTGCCCTGCCCCGATGTCCCCGGCTCAGGACTCAACACGCGAAAACGCGCCTCGCCCGCCTCCCAGGCGGCGCCCGCTTCGCAGCGGCGATAACGGTTCGCCGGCAGGCCGTAGCGGCCCGGCGCGATCAGTTCCGCCTCGGGGTGAAAGGCGAGCACGCTGGCCGCTCCGCCGGCATGGTCGCTATCGCCGTGCGAAATCACCATGGCATGCAGGCGCCTAACGCCCAACCGGGCCAGCGCCGGCGCCACCACGCTGTCGCCCGCATCGCTGGAGGAATAGCGGGGCCCCGCGTCGTAGAGCAGGTTGTACCCGGGGGCCTGCAGAACCACCGCAAGGCCGTGCCCCACATCGAGCACCGTTACCGCAAGATCGGCCTCAAGCCGGTCCCGTTCCATTCCCAGCAAGGACGGAAGCAGAAGCAGGGGCGCAACCCAGCGCGCCGGGACAGGCCGGGGGGCCAAAAGCCAGGCGATGCCGGCAGCCGCCAGAACCGCCGGCAGCAGGCTGAAGTCCGGCGGCGTCCAGGCGGCCCACTCAAGACGGGACAGTTCGCCCAAAACAAACATGGCGCCGTGCAGCAGGCTGCTGCCGCAGGCGAGCAGAAATACCCCCGGCGCAGGCCACAGCAGCGTCAGCAACAGCGACGCGAGAAGCCCTGGAACGATGAGCAGGGAGAAAAGCGGAATGGCAATCAGGTTGGCGGCTGCGCCAATCAGTGAAACCTCGCCAAAAAACACCAACACCAGCGGCGCCAAACCCAGGGTAATGCGCCACTGCGCCACAGCCAGCCCGCGCGCCCAGTTCGAGGCGGCCTCAACCCCAAACCCGCCAGTCTTGCGCTCTGGATCGCGCAGGCTCAGCGCGCTGAGCGCCAGCAAGCCCACGGCGCCAAAGCTCAACCAGAAGCCGGCCGAGAGCGCCGCAAACGGATCCGGCGCCAGCACAACCAGCAAGGCGGCTCCCAGGGCCGACGAAAATCCTCCGCGGCGGCGCAATTGCGTCAATGCCAAAACCGCGCTAATCATGGCCAGGCTGCGCACCGTGGACACCGCGAATCCGGCCAGTGCCGCATAGCTGAAAGCCGCGAGAAAGGAAAGCGCGGCGGCGGAATACCGAGGCCGGAAACCTTCCACAAAGCGCTGCGCGAGGCGCCCGAGAACGCTGCCCAGCAGCCAGGCGAACCAGGCCACCACGCCCACATGCAGGCCGGAAATAGCGAACAGGTGCGCTGTGCCTGTGCGGCGCAGCACTTCCCAGTCCTCATCGGCCAGCCGGTGCCTGGCCCCGGTAGAGAGCGCCATGACGTACGGGAGCCCCGGGTTCCCCTCCAGCCAAACCTCAAGCCGTTCCAACAGCGCGGCGCGCGCGCACAACAGCGGCGGGCCCGCTTCGCAGCCGGCCTGGCGTTGCGGCGCCAATTCCTGGCGAACATAGCCGGTTGCGTGAAGGTTCTCGCGGAAGGCCCAGCGCTCAAAATCGAAGCCGCCGGGATTATGCAGGCCGCGCGGGGCGCGAAAACGAACTTTCAACCGCCAGGTTTCGCCGGCTTGAGGGGGCGCATTGCAGTCGTACCAGCTCAGCTGCGCGCGCTCCAGCGGGGGGCCGGAGTCTTCGATGCTGGTCACCCGGAAACGGAAGCGGCAAATGTTCTCGCTAATCCGCGGGAAATCGTCGATAACCCCGGTAACAATGCGGTCCACGCGGCCGGCGGTTTCCGGCATTCGCTGCTGCAGCCGTGAATCAGCCAGCCACAGCGCCACCGCCGCGCCCAGCAGCGCCATCCCAAACAGCAAGGCGCGCATGCGCCAGGCGCAAAGCGCCCCGAGGGCAAGCAGCGCCGCAATCAGCGGCGGCTCGGGTGGCGGCGGCAACGCGAAAAACGCGAGGCACACGCCCGCCAGCCATGCCATCCCCAATGAAAGCATCAAATTCCTGCGATCAGGCTGCCGTAACCCGCCTCGTCAATAGCCTATAGCCAAGCTAAAGCCCTTCGTCTGCGCCCTCCTTGCGGGAGCGTTGGAGCGCGCGCCAATAGCTTGGCGCGCGCGAGG
>RKRP01000145.1 GCA_007571315.1 Gammaproteobacteria bacterium | reverse complement strand
GTCTCGCGCGCCCCGCCAGCCCGCGCATCGCGCCAGGTAAAGCCCTGTTGGCTTGCCCCCTCCCCGCGGGAGCGTCGGCGGCAGGACAGCCACCGCCGAGCCCCATGGATGGGTTCATGCGTCTCCCGCGGGGAGGGGGCAAGCCAACAGGGCGAAGGAAGCACACCTATGAACACGCTCATATCGAGCATCCGGATGGGGGCTGAGGCAAGCGCAAGGGCGAAGGAAGCACACCCAAGCGGGAACTCCTCAGAATGACTTCACAAGTCTCCTGCGCAGAGCAGGCAAGCAATCAGAGGTCGAATTTCACGCCCTGGGCAAGCGGCAGAGCGGCGGAATAGTTCACCGTGCTCGTCTGGCGGCGCATATAGCCCTTCCATGCGTCCGAGCCGGACTCGCGTCCTCCTCCTGTTTCCTTTTCACCGCCGAAGGCGCCGCCCACCTCGGCCCCCGACGGACCGATATTGACGTTGGCGATTCCGCAATCGGAGCCCACTGCGGAAAGAAAACACTCGGCTTCGCGGATGTCCTGCGTGAAGATGCACGAGGACAGGCCCTGAGGCACATTGTTATGCAGGGCGATCGCCTCCTCGAAGGCTTCGTAATGCATCACATAGAGGATGGGCGCGAAAGTCTCGACGGTTACCGTTGCCGTCTGCGCCGGCATAGCAACGATGGCCGGGCGAACATAATGGCCGCCTGAGGGAACGCCCGCGCTTACATCCTCGCCTCCCGCAACGGCGCCCCCCTCGCCTCGCGCCTTCTCCAGAGCCTGCATCATGGCGTCCCGGGCCCGCTGGTCGATCAGGGGGCCCACCAGCACGCCTTCGTCGCGCGGGTCGCCAATGGCAAGCCCGGAGTACGCGCCCGCAAGCCTTGCCAGCAGTTCTTCCCGAATCGACCGGTGCGCAATCAGGCGCCGCAGCGAAGTGCAGCGCTGCCCTGAGGTGCCCACCGCGGAGAAAACGATGGCCCGCACCGCCAGCTCAAGATCCGCGGAAGGGGCCACGATCATGGCGTTATTGCCGCCAAGCTCCAGGATGGGGCGGCCGAACCGCGCCGTTACCTTAGGGCCGACGATCGAACCCATGCGGGTGGAGCCGGTGGCGGAAATGATCGGCACGTCCCGGGACGACGCCAGCGCATCGCCCAGGTCCGCGCCGCCGATAACCAGTTGCGTCAGACCGTCCGGCGCGTCGTGGCCGAACCGCGCCAAGGCGCGCTCCATGATCTTCATCGTGGCCATGGCGGTGAGCGGTGTTTTTTCCGACGGCTTCCAGATCACGGGGTCGCCGCACACCAGCGCCAGCGCCGCGTTCCACGACCAAACCGCAACCGGGAAGTTGAACGCGGTAATCACGCCGCACGGCCCCATGGGGTGCCAAGTCTCGCTCATCCTGTGCCCGGGCCGCTCCGAGGCGATCGTCCTGCCGTAGAGCTGCCGCGAAAGTCCCGCGGCGAAGTCGCAGATGTCGATCATTTCCTGCACCTCGCCCTGGCCTTCGGAAATGATCTTGCCGGTTTCCAGCGTCACCAGGGCGCCCAGCGCCTCCTTGGCGGCGCGCAGTTCCTCGCCAAGCAGGCGCGCCAGTTCGCCGCGGCGCGGCGCCGGCGTCTCGCGCCATGCCCGAAACGCCGCCTGCGACTTCGCCACCACTTCAGGCATTTCCGCCAGAGTGGTTTCGCGCACGCTGGCGACCTGGGCCCCGTCGATGGGCGAGCGAACCGCAAGCGCGCCGGCTTGCAATTCGCGCGCCGTCAAACCGACCGCCTCAAGAACGCTTGCGTGCGGCATCAACCTTGCATTGCTCCGCTCACCTGAACTCCAACCCGGGCGAAATGCGCCCGGTCCATTGCCCGCGCCACTCTAGCGCGAATTACAGCGCAAGCAAAGCGCAGGCCCGCATGATTTCCAGGCGCGGCAAACGGACACGGCAAAAGCGCAATTTCCGCCTGAAAAATCATTAATTTTGATGATTCTCTTTCGGCCTCCCGCTTGCTACTGTTGAGAGTGTCGTGAAAAAGCGGATATTTGGCTGCTGCATTCTGCTTTCAGCGCTCGCATGCGCCGGAATGCAGGCGGCGCTGGCCGCCAGCTTCCCGCAAAAGTCCATTGCGGCGCTGCAAAAGATGATGGCGGACGGGGAACTCTCCAGCGAGCAACTCACCACCGAGGCGCTCAACGCCGCCGCCCGGCGCCAGCAACTCAACGCCTTCATTTTCGTGGACCTCGACGGCGCCATCCAGCAGGCGCGCGAATCCGACGAGCAGCGCAGGCGCGGGGACAATCCTGGCGTCCTGCATGGCATTCCGGTCGCGGTGAAGGACAACATTCATGTGGCGGGAATGCCCAATACCGCAGGCACGCCGCTGCTCAAATCTTTCGTGCCCCGGGCCGACGCGCCGGTGGTGGAGCGCCTGAGGGCGGCCGGCGCCGTGGTGCTGGGCAAGACCAACCTGCACGAACTGGCTTTCGGCATTACCAGCAACAATGCGGCTTTCGGCGCGGTGGGCAATGCCCGCAACCCGCGCTACATCGCCGGCGGCAGCAGCGGAGGCACCGCCGTGGCGGTGGCCGCGGGCATGGCGGTGGCCGGACTGGGAACCGATACCGGCGGCAGCAGCCGCATTCCGGCGGCCTTGAACGGCATCGTGGGCTTCCGCCCCACAGTGGGGCGCTATCCATCGGAAGGCCTCACGCGCATATCCAGCACCCGCGACACGGTGGGGCCGATGGGCCGAAACGTGGCTGATGTGGCCCTGCTCGACGCGGTGCTGGCGAACGAGGACGCATCGCTAGAGCCCGCGGCCCTTGAAGGGCTGCGGCTGGGCGTGCCCCGGCGTTATTTCTACGACGGGCTTGAGCCGCTGGTGGCCCGGCGCATGGAGGCTGCGCTGCAAGCGCTGGCGGAAGCGGGCGCTGCGCTGGTGGAAGCGAACATCGACGGCGTGGCCGAATTGAACCAGGCGGTGAGCTTTCCGGTAGTGCTGTTCGAGACCGGCCTGCTGCTAAGCGAGTATCTGGCCGAAAACCTGCCCGGCGGCACGCTGCAAGCGCTGGCCGAATCGATCGCCAGCCCGGACGTGAAGAACATCTTTGCCGGCATAGTGAACGGCGACATGCCGGAGGCGGCCTACCGCCAGGCGATCGACCGCGACCGGCCCCTTCTGCGCGCCGCTTATGCGGACTATTTCGCCCGGCGCCGCGTGGAGGCCATCGTTTTCCCCACCACTCCGCTCACCGCCCGGCCGCTGGCTGAGGCGGGCGAAACGGTGGAACTGAACGGCGAGCAGGTCCCCGCCTTTCCCATCTATATCCGCAACACCGACCCCGGCAGCAACGCAGGGATTCCCGGATTGTCCATCCCCCTTGCCGCGACTCCCGGCGAAATGCCCGCGGGCATCGAAATCGACGGTCCCGAGGGGAGCGACCGGCGGCTTCTGGCAATAGGAGCGGCCATCGAAACACTGATCAGGAAGGCCGGACCTGGCAGCGCGGCAGGCTTGCCGAAGCAAAACTTTTGAGGAGTAACCATCATGCGCGATCTACGCAGCCCTTATGCCCTTTTCCTGGCCGCAGGCCTCCTTGCCGGCGCGCTGAAGGCCCAGGAACTCGAGGAAATCGTGGTAACCGCCGAAAGGCGCTCGGAAAACCTCCAGGAGGTGCCCAACGCCATCACGGCCTTGAGCCGCCTGGCCATCGAGCAAGCCGAGATACACGACCTCACCGACATCGCCACCCGCGTGCCCGGGCTGACCTTCTCGCCGTTCTCGCCGGGCCAGAACATCGTGGCCTTGCGCGGCGCCTCGTCCAACGACGACGGCGCGGGAACGGACAACTCGGTGGCCGTGTTCGTTGACGATGTGTACCTGGGCCGCGTATCCAACATCAATCCGGAAATGTTCGACCTGGAGCGGGTGGAGGTGCTGCGCGGGCCTCAGGGAACCCTGTACGGCAAGAACACCATCGGCGGCGCCATCAACGTGGTGTCCACGCGCCCCAACACGGAAGCGCTGGAAGGCAGGGTGCGCGTGAACCTGGGCAACTACGCGCGGCGGGACTTGGCCGGTCTGATTACCGGGCCGGTTGGAAACGGCTGGGCGGGCAAGGCGTCGTTCAGTTACCGCAAGCGCGACGGCTGGGTGGACAACGTATTTCTCGGCAAGAAACAGAAGGACGACGATGTCAAGGCGCTTCGCGGCCAGTTGCTGTATGCGGGCGAGAACTTCGAGGCGCTGCTCAGCGCCGATTTCAATCAGCTGGATATTGAGGACATGGCCCGCACTCCGATAGCTACAGGCGAGCCGGGCGACCCGGCTTTCTGGGCCGCTCCGGTTCCCGGCAGTTACGCGCAGCTGTGCTCGGGCCGCGGCGCGGACTGTTCCGCCGGCCCTATCGACGGCTATGCGAAAAGAGACGCCTGGGGGTTGAGCGCAAAGCTCAACTGGGGCCTGGAAGGCGGCGAACTGATCTCGATTACGGCCTACCGCGAGAACGAGGCGGACTGGAACATGGATTCCACCGGCACGCCGGCATCGCCCCTGCCGCCGCTGTTCAACCAGATCAACGACGACATCTTCGACCTCACCGACCAGTTCACGCAGGAATTGCGCTGGGTTTCCAGCCTCGGCGACAACATTGATTACGTGGCCGGGCTTTGGTACCTGCGCGAGGAAACCGACCGCACCGAGTGCTTCGACAACGACGTGACGACGAGCGACTGCACGCCCTCCGCGGACAACGGCGCCACCGACTGGTACCGGCAGGTCAACCAGACCACCAGCTATGCCGCTTTCGGCCAGTTCGACTGGACTTTCGCCGATGGCTGGGAACTGACGGCGGGCGGGCGCTACAGCTCCGACAAGAAGGCGATCGACAATGACGCGATCGCAGGCGATTTCGTGGTCATCAACCAGACCTTCTCGAACTCGGTGAGCGAGAGCTGGAGCGCGTTCACGCCCAAATTCTCCCTGGCCTACAAGCCCAACGGCGACACCACGCTCTACGGCGCGGTTTCCTGGGGATTCAAAAGCGGCGGGTTCGCAGCGGCGCCCCAGGGCATCGAGTTCACCCAGCCGCTGGACCAGGAGGAAGCGGTGAACTACGAATTGGGCCTCAAGACCGACCTGGCAGGCACCTTCCGCCTGAACGCGGCGCTGTTCTACACCGAGTACCAGGACCTGCAAATGCAAACCTTCGGCCCGCTTACAGCCGCGGCGGCCTTCGGCACCTTCCAGACTTTCAACGCCGGGGACGCGGAGATTCAGGGCATTGAGGTGGAAGCCACCTGGGTAGTTACCGAGCAATTGACGCTGTCCGGGTTCTACGCATTTCAGGACAGCGAGTTTGGCGACACCAATATCCCTGGCACGGCGTTTCCCGACCAGTCCGGCCAGGACCTGATCCGGGCGCCTGAGAACAAGTTCAACATCAATGCGGATTACGCAATGGCCCTGGCCAGCGGCGCGGAACTGGGCCTGAACCTGAGTTGGCGTTACACCGACGATCAGCGCGGCGAACTGGAGCCCTGGGCGATTCAGCCGGCCTTCGACCTGCTTGATGCCCGCGCAAGCTGGACCAGCAGCGACGGCGCGCTGGAACTGGCCCTGTGGGGCAAGAACCTCGCCAGCGAGGAGTACATCAGCCATGTGTACACCATCGCCTCCAGCGTGGTGGCGGTGTTCGGCGACCCCCGAATGTATGGAGCAACCCTCAGTTACCGCTTCTGACATCACCGTCCCCGTAGCGAGGTCAACCCTCCTCTTGCCTGGGCGCGAGCTTCTACTCCCTCCTCCTGTCCACATATTGCACGAGGGCGAGCTGCCTCGCCCTTGCGCTTGCCCCCTCTCCGCGGGAGACGCATGAAGTTGTCCTGCCGCCGCCGCTCCCGCGGGGAGGGGGCAGGACGCAGAGCTGGCGCAATAGGCAGGATAAGCACGCGAAAGCGCCGGGCTTTAGCCTCATTTCTGCGCGCGGGCGGGCTATCCCCCTCTCGGCGGGGCGTCTGGGGCAGGACAGCCCCAGCCGAGCCCCATGGACGGGTTCATGCGTCCCCGCCGAGAGGGGGAT
>RKRP01000178.1 GCA_007571315.1 Gammaproteobacteria bacterium | reverse complement strand
ATGCCGCCGCCGCCAGCGGTTCCGGTGTTCATGGTTACGCCTTCGCGTATGCGGTTACGACTGCCGATGACCAGTCGGGTTTCCTCGTTCCTGAACTTTAGGTCCTGTGGGATTTCGCCGATTGTCGCGAACGGAAAAATCGTTGTTCCGTCCCCGATTTCAGTGAGGCCTTCAAGGACGACGTGACTTTTGACGGTCACATCCGTTCCGACCCGCACCTTCGGTCCGATCATCCCGGGTCGCGCCCGCGCAAGGCCAGCGCTTCAGCGATGTGCGTTTCATTCACGCGCCGCGCTGCCCCCAAATCGGCGATGGTGCGGGCCACCTTGAGGATCCGCCCGCATGCGCGCGGCGACAGCGCCAGGTTCCGGGCGGCGCTTTCAAGCAGTTCGCGCCCCTGCCGGCGAGGCACGCAATGCACGCGCAGTTCAGCATCTTCCAAGTGAGCGTTGCGTTTCTCGCTCCGCTCCATCTGCCGCCGCCGGGCCTCAAGAACCCGTTCCCGCAAGTCGGCGCTTGCAGGCCCGTCCTGCGGCGCATGGGCGACTACGGGCTGCGCAGGCCGGGAAACATGCACTCGCAGGTCGATACGATCCAGAAGCGGCCCGGAAATCCGGCCCTGGTAGCGGCGCACGGCCTCAGGAGTGCAGCGGCATTCCCGCCGCGGGTCGCCCGCAAATCCGCACGGACATGGGTTCATGGCCGCCAGCAGCTGGAAGCGGGCCGGGTAGGTGACGGAATAACGGGCCCTTGAGATCACCACGTTGCGAGTTTCCAGCGGTTCGCGAAGAGCTTCCAGGACGTTCCGGCCAAACTGGGGCAGTTCATCCAGAAACAGCACGCCGTTGTGCGCCAGCGAGATTTCCCCGGGAGTGGGATGAACGCCGCCGCCCACCAGCGCCGCGCCGGAGCAGGTGTGGTGGGGAGAACGGAAAGGCCGCTGCCGCCAACGCTTATTCAGCGGCACGCCCTTTAGCGAATGCAGCGCGGCGGTGGAAAGAGCCTGCTGGTCGCTCATCGGCGGCAGCAGCCCCGCGAAACGTTTCGCCAGCATGCTCTTGCCAGCCCCCGGCGGGCCAGTCATCAGCAGGCTGTGAGCGCCGGCGGCGGCAATTTCCAGCGCCCGCTTGGCCTGCGCCATCCCCACCACGTCGCGTATATCGCTGTATTCGGGCGGCTCAAAATCATCGCCGCGGTAGGGAATGAATTCCCGGCACTCGGGCGCGTACAGCCGTTCCACAAGCTGGCGGAGATGACTTACGGCGCAGGCTTGGCCGTCGCGCACCAGAGCTCCCTCTCCGGCGTTCTCCTTCGGCAGAAACATGATCTGGCGGCTGTGCGCGGCCGCCAGCAGCGACGGCAGCACTCCCGGGATCGGCCGGATTGCGCCGGTCAGCGCCAGTTCGCCCAAAAACTCCGCGCCTGAGAGCGTGGACGGGTCGATCTGGCCGTCTGCGGCGAGGATGCCTAGCGCAATGGCGAGGTCGTAGCGACCGCCGCTCTTGGGCAATTCCACGGGCGCCAGATTCACGGTCACGCTGCGGTCAGGCATCTTGAAGCCGGAGCTGCGCAGGGCATGGCGCACGCGCGCTATGCTTTCGCGCACTTCCTTTTCCGGCAGGCCCACCACGGTAGCGCCGGGCAGCCCGTTGGTGATGCCCACCTCCACGAACACCCGGGGGGCGTCGATCCCGCGCAGCGCGCGGGTATGGACTGTGGATGGATTCAAAGCCTTCCCTGGCCTTTCGGGGCATCAGGCTCCCCGTGCCTCCAGTTCGGCGATTGCCCGTTCCAGGGCCTCCACCTTCTTGCGGGTTCTTTCGAGCACGCGCTTTTGCGCCTCGAACTCTTCAAAGGTTACGTAATCGCCTCGACCGAATGCGGCCTGCAGCAGGGCGCGAAAGTTCGATTCCAGGTCCCGAACCGGCCCTTGGGCCGTGTCGGGAACCAGATTGCGAAGCCGTTTCGCCAAGTCGGAAATGAATTCATCGTTCATGGAAGGCAAGGTTGCGGCAACCGATGCCGCTTTGTCCAGAGCGCAATTGTGCGTTTAACGCGGGTATTTCTTGCCAGGGTGTAGCTGGCGCAACTTTAGCGGGCGCAAGATGCGGATTGGGTATGTGAGTTGATAGACTAGCCGCGGAGACTGGAGGATTTATGGCGGGAACGAAGGCTAATCCAAAGGGCAAAGGGCCGGGGGGCGGCAAGAGCGCAGCCGGCAAGGGTGCCGCGCCGCGAAAGGCATCGGCTAAAGCTCCTCGTAAGAACGCTTCGGGGAAGAAGGAAAGTCCGGCTGCGCGCAGGCGCTTGTGGTGGCTTTGGCTGCTTCCGCTGGTTTTGGTGGCGGCGGGCGCGTGGCTCGGGTTTCAGTATTTGGCGGAGTATCCTGCGCGCATTGACCGGCTTGAGGCGGAAATTGCGCGGCTTGCGGAATTTGAACCCAGAATTGCGGAAATGGAGCGCCTGCGCGCTGAAGATGCCGCCTCGCTGGCATCCGAGGCGCAGGATGCCAGGCGCGCCGCTGAGCGGGTGCGGGATGCGCTCGAAGCTCGTTTGTCCGCTGCCGAAGGGAACCTTGAGGCGATCGGCAGCCAGTCGGCGGGACAGCGGATTGCATGGAGGCTGGATGCCGCCGACCGGCTGCTGGCGCTGGCCGATCATCTGAACCGGTTTGCCAGAGATCACAACGGCGCGGCCCTGGCTGTGCGTGAAGCGCTGGAATTGCTGGGGCAGGTGGGCGATCCTCGTTACGGCGACCTGCGGGCGCAGCTCGAAGAGCAAGCCAGGGTCTTGGCGGGTATTCCTGCGCGTGACATTGAGAGCGTGTTGGTGCGCCTGGGCGCGCTGCTTTCCCGGAGCGAGCGGCTTGAGCCGGTTGCTCGTCCGGCTTCCACCGGGCGGGCGGCGGCGGAGGAGTTGCCGGAAGGGGGTTGGGACCGGGCGCTGGCCAGCACGCGCCGCGCCTTGCGGTCGCTGATTGCGGTGCGGCGCTCGGACGGCGGGGCCGGCACGCTTCTCACGGAAACTGATACGCAAACCTTGAAGCGCCTGCTGTCGGCGGAGCTTCATTTGGCGCGCCTGGCCTATATTCAGGGCGACTTGCAGGCGTACACTGCGGCCCTGGTTGCTGCCCGGGGGCGCCTCGCTCGCCTGTATTCGCCGGGCGACGCGGATGTGGTGGATACGCTGGCCGACATCGACGCGCTGCTGGAACTCGGACAGGCTCGCGAAACGCCGGATATCGCCGCTTCCCTCCAGCGCCTGCGCGCGCTGCGTTCGGATTGACATGCGCGCCGGGCTGATCGTGGTGCTGTTGCTGCTGGCGGTAGCGGTAGCGGCGCACTTTTTAGCGGCTGACCCCGGTTACGTGCTGCTTCTGTTTCAGGGATGGGTGGTGGAAATGACCGTTCCGGTCTTGCTGGTACTTCTGCTGTTGCTGCTGGCGGCGGCCGGCCTGTTGCGGCGCGTGCGCCTGGCGCCGAAACGGGTGGCGGAACGCGCCGCCAAGGCTAGCGCCCGGCGAACCGGAAAGCGCGTCGCCCGCGGGCTGATTGCGCTGGCCGCCGGGCAAACCGCGCGCGCCGAGCGGCTGCTGGCGCGCGCCGCGGGAAGGAGCAAGGCGCCGATCCTTCAGTATCTGGCGACCGCCCGGCTGGCGCACGCTTCCGGCGATGAGGAGCGCCGCGATCATTGGTTTGCGCTGGCTGAAAAAGCTCAGCCGGAAGCGCGCGACGCCATATCCCTGGAGCGCGCGGAGTTGCACATGCGCTCAGGCCAGCAATCCGCGGCGATGCGTTGCCTTCAGGAGGTTCTGGAGCGCGCTCCCCGCCACCTTCAGGCGCTGCGCCTGGCCATTCCGCTGCATATGCAGCGCGGCGATTGGGCCGAGGCCAGCCGCCGGTTGAAGGCTCTGCGCAAGCACGGCCAAGCATCCGCCGCCGATACGGCCCGGTGGACAATCGAAACCTGTTCAGGTTTGCTTGGCGCCGCCGAAGACGCGCGCGGCGTTCAGCAAATCTGGGGAGAAGTTCCCAGGGAACTGCGTTCGTCGGAGCGCCTGGTGCTGGCTCACGCCCGCGCTTTGATGCGCTGCGGCGCTCACGACCTGGCCGAACAGAATATTCGCCGGCATCTGAGGTCAAACTGGAGTTCGGAGTTGGCCGCGGCTTACGGCGAGGTCGAGCCGCGCGATATTCCCGCGGCCATCCGCCACGCGGAGAGCTGGCTGGCCGAGCATCCGCAGGACGGCGCCCTGTTGCTCGCTTTGGGGCGCCTGTGCCGCAGGGCCAAGCTCTGGGGCAAGGCGCGCTCCTACCTGGAATCGGGCCTGAGTCTCAAGGAATCGCGCCGCGCCTGGCTGGAGCTGGCGGAACTGCTCGAAGAACTGAACGAAAAGGAAGCAGCCAACGAAGCCTTCCGCAAGGGCCTGCGCTTGCCGACTCCGCCCGCCCATCCACTCCAGCCATAGCGCCGCCTCGGACGGCGCAGCGCAGTCATCTCAACCGCTCGCCGCCGGTTCGCCCTCGTCGATCAGCTGGGGGAAGGGCGCGGAAAAATCGTGCTCGCCAAACTCGATGTAACGCGCCATGCTGGGGATGGGGCAGATCCATTCGCTCTTTCCGCTCTCCAGTTCCCTTTGGGCAAGGAGGCCGCTCATGACCAGGGCATCGTGGAACTGCACGGATGAAACACCGGGGTCGGAAGATGAGAATCCCCACTCTTTGCGTTTGAACTCGTCAAACACCCTCTCCGGCATCTGATGCTCGGGTATGGGATGCGCATCGCCCCGGACGGATTTAAGAATCGCCAGCGTTGGGCCCTTGCAAAGCGCCAGTTCCTTTTGACTTCTGAACCGGCTCCTGTAGTACTGAACTCTCCGCGATGCCAGGGATTTCTCGACTGCGGCCCCGTTCAGATCCGACAGGCGCATGGAGCCGACGGCGAGAAGGCTCTCGGCTACCGCCTTCATGGCGTTGCTCAAGTGGTGCGGCCAGCCGCCGCATTGGCTGCCTTCGCGCCCGGCTCCGCACTCCTTGACCATCCAGTCCGCCAAAGCGCGATGCTGGCCCGGCGACCCCTCAACTTCCAGCCATTCAAGCATCTTCTCGACGTAGTTTCGCGACTCCCCGTCGCTCAGCCCCACCATGAACGGCTCATTGCCATAAGAAAAACGCGATATGGTTTCGCGAAGGTTTTCCTGGGTGTTTGGCAGACCTGCAAGCACCGGAACGATGGGGAGGTCCACGCCCTGATGGAGGTGGGCCAGCAAGGCATTGGTGTCGCGTCCAAGGGTGGGGGCTATGGCCTGCGCTTCGTCCACTACCAGGATGAAAGCGTTGCCGCGGTTCAGCAGTTCTTCGGCACCCTCCCTGAACAACTGTGCTGGAAAAGAAGAAAAAGGGGGTGGAGGGGCGGCCCGGTCCCACGAAAGGGACCCGCCGGTGCCCAGGACGCTAATGCCGACAGCGCTCAACTGCCCTTTCACAGCTTCGCCAAACTGAAATTCCGGCACCGCATTAGCCAATGAGGCAATAACGCAGCCGGGGCTGTGCAGGTCGCTGCCTGGAATTTCCACGCAATGCGTCCGGGTCCCCTCAAAGCCCTCTTCGCGGCACCTCGCCTTCAGGGCTTCTACGAACGCGGTTTTGCCAACCCCGGCGGGACCGGTGATGCAGACCGTCGAGCCGGTAGAGTTCCCGGCGCTTATCGCGCCCCGGATATTTTCCCTGACGACATCGAACAAATCGTTGCGGCCCACGAAAACCGGCTCGGGCCTCCGGTCCTTTTGCGCCGCATAGCCGCGCAGTTTCTCGCGTTGCTCCTCATTCATCCCCACCGTATTCTACGGCTTGCGGGCCTACCTGCCGCTTACGCCCAACATGCAGGGGCAAGGTGCGTCTATACTCCGGGCATGACCGCTCGAAATCCCCCGGTGCCGAAAGTCCGCTTGGCCGATCCCGAACGCGAACCGACGGACGAGGAGCTTGCCGCGCTGATGCGCGCCATGCAGCGCACCGTGAGCGAAAAGAGTGTTGCCTCCGCCGCCGCTGCTCGCCAGCGGCTGGCCCGCGCGCTTCGCCAGCGCGCC
>RKRP01000140.1 GCA_007571315.1 Gammaproteobacteria bacterium | reverse complement strand
CCCAACCTCAATCTTCTGGGGCAACGCGAGCCTGAAGTGTACGGGCGGGATACGCTTGCGGACATCGAGCAACGCTGCCGCGCTGAAGCCGGGCGCCTAGGCCATGATCTTACCTGTGGACAGAGCAATAGCGAAGGGGGGATGGTCGATTGGCTGCAGGCCAATGCGCCCGGCGCCGATTTTCTGCTGCTTAATCCGGGCGCATACGGCCACACCAGCATTGCGCTGCGCGACGCTCTGCTGGGGCTGGACCTGCCGTTCGTGGAAGTGCATCTGTCCAATGTGCACGCGCGCGAGGAATTTCGTCGTTCCTCAATGCTGGCCGACATCGCCGTAGGCTGTATCAGCGGTTTGGGCGCGCAGGGCTATCTGCTGGCGCTTCAGTACGCGGCCGAACGATTGCGCGGCGAAGGCCGTTAGCGCTTACCAACGGGAGTTCGCATGGACTTGAGGAAAATCAAGACGCTGATCCAGCTTTTGCAAGAGTCGGAGCTGGCCGAAATTGAAGTTACCGACGGCGAGCAGTCGGTTCGCATCAGCCGCGCCAGTCAGGCGCCGCCAGCTCCAGCCATGCAAACGCTGGCGGTTGCGCCCACGCCGCCGCCCGCCACTGCGGAAGAGATGGCGCAGGGCGAGGCTGAACAAGCCGAGCCGCAGGGCGAGCAGGTCACCTCGCCAATGGTGGGCACCTTTTATGCGGCATCTTCGCCCACTTCGCCGCCGTTCGTGCGCGTGGGCGACCGGGTGCAGGCTGGCGACGTGTTGTGCGTAGTTGAGGCCATGAAGACCATGAACTACATTGAGAGCGAGCACTCCGGCGAGGTGGCGGCCATCCTGGTGGAGAACGCCGAGCCGGTGGAATACGGCCAGCCTCTTTTCGTTATCCGCGCCTGAACCCATGTTCGAGAAAGTCCTGATCGCCAACCGGGGCGAGATTGCTCTGCGAATACTGCGCGCCTGCCGCGAGCTTGGCGTTTCGGTGGTGGCCGTGCATTCCAGCGCCGACACCGAGCTCAAGCACGTTCGGCTGGCGGATGAGTCGGTGTGCATTGGTCCCCCGCTGGCAGATCAGAGCTACCTGAATATTCCCTCGATCATTGCCGCCGCCGAGGTTACCGGCGCCGATGCGATCCACCCTGGCTACGGATTTCTGGCCGAGAACGCGGACTTCGCCGAGCGGGCCGAGCAGTCCGGTTTTACTTTCATTGGTCCTCCGGCGAGCGCCATTCAGACCATGGGCGACAAGGTGCAGGCCATCAAAGCTATGAAGGCGGCCGGCGTGCCCACCGTGCCCGGATCCGACGGGGTGCTTGGAGACAACATGGAAGACATCATGCGCCTGGCCGAGCGGATCGGCCCGCCGGTGCTGGTAAAGGCGGCCGGCGGCGGCGGCGGACGCGGCATGAGGGTGGCGCGCGCCGCCGATGAGTTGCCGCGCATCATCCCGCTCACCCGCGGCGAGGCGCAGGCGGCGTTCGGCGATCCCCGGCTATACATGGAGAAATTTCTCACCCGGCCGCGCCATGTGGAGTTTCAGGTGCTCGCCGACGCGCACGGCAGCGCCATCCATCTGGGGGAGCGCGATTGTTCCATGCAGCGCCGCCACCAGAAAGTGATCGAGGAAGCGCCCGCTCCGAGTATTGGCGAGGAAGCCCGCGAGCGCATCGGCGCCCTGTGCGTGCAAGCCTGCCTCGACATGGGCTACCGCGGCGCCGGCACCTTCGAGTTTCTGTACCAGGACGGCGAGTTTTATTTCATCGAGATGAACACCCGTTTGCAGGTGGAGCATCCGGTTACCGAACTGATTACCGGCATCGACATCGTGCAGGAGCAACTGCGGGTGGCGGCCGGCGAGCCGCTGGGCATCCGCCAGGAGGACATCAAGTTTTCCGGCCATGCCATTGAGTGCCGGATCAACGCCGAGCATCCCGAAACCTTCGCGCCCTCGCCAGGCACGGTGGGGCTTTGGCATTCGCCCGGCGGCCCGGGGGTGCGCGTGGACAGCCATCTGTATACGGGCTACACGGTGCCGCCCTACTATGATTCGCTGGTGGGAAAGGTGATCGCATGGGGCAGCAGCCGCTCCGCCGCCATTGCCCGCATGGGGCTTGCTTTGAATGAAATGGTTACCGAGGGGCTGGTCACCAACGTGCCGCTTCATCAGGCAATCCTTGCAACAGAAGGCTTTGCGGCTGGCGGAGCGGATATCCATTTTCTGGAGAAATGGCTCGAATCCAACAACGAATCCCAAGCCGCGCAAGGGCCGTTCAATCCCGTGCTATAGTGGCCGCCCGCTCCCGGATTCGCCGGCGCGGCGGACACTGAAAAACACCATTGGGGGAGTTGGTTTGACCGCCGACCAGGGGGTAGGTGATCGGCGTCAATCGGCGCGCCTTTCGGACCAGCCCGGCAACTCAAACGGATCGCGCACGCTTAGGGAACTTACCGGCGAAGCGGTGCGCGATTATTGCCGCGTGCTCAATGGACGCTGGCCCACTGATCTCTACTCGATAGTGCTCACGGAAGTGGAATCGGCCCTTCTGGAAAGCGTGATGGAATACGCTGGGGGCAACCAAACCCGCGCAGCGCGCATGCTTGGCATCGACCGCGGCACTCTCCGCACCAAGTTGCGCCGGCACGGTCACGGCTTGTGAGTTCGGCTCCGGCGGGGCCGCGCCCAATCCAGCTTTCGCGTATGCGGCCCAGGGCGCTGTTCAGCGTATCCGACAAGGCCGGCGCGGTTGAGTTCGCAGTCCGCCTTCTGGAACTCGGCTGGGAGCTGGTCGCATCCGGGGGCACCGCCGGCGCCCTGCGCGCGGCGGGGCTCGAAGTTACGGATGTAGCTGCGGTGACCGGCCAAAAGGAACTGATGGGCGGGCGCGTGAAAACGCTGCATCCGGCAATCCATGCAGGTTTGCTCTGCCGTCCCGAAGTCGATGCCGAGGAAATGGAGCAACATGGCATCCGGCCAATTTCGCTGGCGGTAATCAATCTTTACCGGTTCGCGGAGGCCGCTTCGCGGACGGGCGCCGAGCGCGCCGAGGTGATCGAGCAGATCGATGTGGGCGGGCCTGCCATGATCCGGGCGGCTGCCAAGAACCATGAGCGCGTAGGCGTGGTGGTGGAACCAGCCGACTACGAGCCGGTCGCCGCCGAGCTTGAGGTTTGCGGAGAGTTGAGCGAAGGCACCCGCCGTGCGCTTGCGGCCAAAGCTTTCGATCACACGGCGCGCTACGACCGGGCGATACACGGCTGGTTGACATCCGACGGCCGGGCAGCGGCTGGGGAGAGCGGCGGCGGGCCTCTGCCGGGTCGATTATCCGTGGAGTTGGTCAAGCAGGCCGACCTGCGCTACGGGGAGAATCCGCATCAGCAGGCCGCCGTGTATGCGCCTGCGAGCGCACCCGCGCCGGATGCCGCCGCCGCGCGGCTGCTCGGCGGCAAGCCGCTGTCCTACAACAATCTGGCCGACGCGGATCTGGCCCGTCAATGCGCCTGGGCGCTTGCGGAATGCGCCTGCGTTATCGTTAAACACGCCACCCCCTGCGGAGTAGCGGTGAGCGGCAGTGCCAGCGAGGCTTACCGGCGCGCCTTCGCCACCGACCCTGAATCAGCTTTTGGCGGAGTTATCGCCTTCAACTGCTCCGTGGACGAAGAAGCCGCCAGGGCGGTTGCCGGGCAGTTCGCCGAAGTCGTAATCGCGCCCGAGTTCTCGTCCGCGGCGCTTGATGCCTTGAAGGAACGCGGGAATTTGCGCATCGTGAAACAAGCGCCGCCGTTTTCCGGGAGCGATGGCGGACTGCCCAGCCTTAAGGTGCTGGACGGCGCGGTTTTGGCGCAGACCTCCGATGCGGGCGCGGAGGAGCGCCACGAAGTGGTAAGCCAACGCGCGCCCACCGCAAGAGAGAAGCGCGATGCGCGGTTCGCCTGGACCGTTGCCCGCTTCGTTTCCTCCAATGCGGTGGTTTATGCGCGTGACGGACAAACGCTCGGCATTGGCGGGGGGCAGACCAGCCGCGTGATGAGCGCCCGCATCGCCGGCCAGCGCGCCGCTTCCGCCGCTTTCGATTTGACCGGCGCCGCCATGGCGTCGGATGGCTTCCTTCCCTTTGCCGACGGTCTCGTTACCGCCGCCGCCGAGGGCATCACCGTTGTTATCCAGCCCGGCGGCTCGATCCGCGACAAGGAAGTGATCGCCGCGGCCAATGAGCGCGGCGTGGCCATGCTGTTTACCGGCGTGCGCTACTTCCGTCACGGATGAAAGTGCTCGTTATCGGCTCTGGCGGGCGCGAACATGCGCTGGCCTGGAAGCTCGCTTCCTCCCCCCGCGTGAGCGAAGTCCTCGTTGCGCCCGGCAACGCCGGCACCGCTTGCGAGCCCGGCGTGCGCAACGTGCCGCTGGACGATGGGGATAACGCTCGTTTGCTCGAGTTTGCGCTTGCGGAAGATGTCGAGCTTGTTGTTCCCGGCCCGGAAACGCCGCTGGTGGCGGGCCTCGTCGATCAAATGACCCAGGCAGGCTTGCGCTGTTTTGGGCCCACAGCGGCCGCGGCCCGGCTGGAGGGATCAAAATTGTTCGCCAAGCAGGTGCTGGATGCCGCCGCCGCGCCCACTGCGGGCTACCGGGAGTTCACTGCCCTGGAGCCTGCGTTGCGGCATGTGGGTGAGCGCCCGGCGCCGATGGTGGTTAAGGCAGACGGTTTGGCTGCCGGCAAGGGCGTGGTCCTGGCCGAAACACGCCAGCAGGCTCGCGCGGCGGTCAGGGATATGCTGCAAAACGGCGTTTTTGGCGATGCGGGCCGACGCGTGCTGGTGGAAGATTTCCTTGAAGGCGAGGAAGCCAGTTTTATCGCCCTTGTGGATGGCGAGCACATCCTGCCGCTGGCTTCTTCCCAGGACCACAAGGCGCGCGACGATGGCGACCGCGGGCCAAACACCGGCGGCATGGGCGCCTACTCGCCAGCGCCGGTGCTGGATCCGTCAGTCGAAGCAAGGGTTATGAGCGAAATCATGCACCCGGTGGTCCGCGCGCTGCGCGACAACGGCGCGCCCTACCGAGGCGTGCTCTACGCGGGCCTGATGATTTCGCCCGATGGCGCCCCGCGCGTCCTGGAGTTCAACGTGCGCTTCGGCGATCCGGAATGCCAGCCACTGATGATGCGCCTTGAAACGGACCTGCTGGATCTTGTCGATGCGACCTTGGCGGGTCGGCTCGACCAGGTAATTCCGAGTTGGAGACCGCAAAGCGCGCTGGGCGTGGTGATGGCTTCAGGCGGCTATCCTGGCAGCTATTCCACCGGCCAGTGTGTCGAAGGTCTGGATGCGCCCGCCGGAGACACGGTCAAGGTGTTTCACGCCGGCACGGATCTCAAAGATGGCGAGGTGGTCACCTCCGGGGGGCGGGTGCTGTGCGTTACCGCGCTTGGCGATACGCTCTCTCAAGCACGGGACCGGAGCTACGGCGCGGTGTCGCAAATCGCCTTTGAGGGCGCCTTCTGCCGCTCCGATATCGGCGCCCGCGCGCTGGCCCGGCGGCACGATTAACGGAGTATTCCGGGCCCAAAGGCACCGCATCCCGCGCAGCGCCAAAACCTGAAAAACGCCACCCGCCGACCCTTCAAGGCGCCGCCGGAACGCCCCGGCGAGAACGGTGAAGCGCCCTTCGGGCCTCGCTTGCGGCAAAACCGGACTCCTCAACGCGACGCAACCTCAACAAACCGAATACGGAATGGCCCTGGTAATGAACCCCAAAAGCTTGACACTTTGTGCTGCTGAGCGATATAAGCAGGGACTAAGGAATGGTCACAGGGACTTTTCATGGAACCTCAAGGAGGATCAGGATGGCTCAACCTTCATTCGATACCCATGCGGCGGTGCGCAAGCTCGAACGCGCGGGATGCCCGGCCCCGCAGGCGGAAGCGGTGGTCTCGGTCGTGATGCAGTCCACAGGCATCAGCTTGCAGTTGGTCAAAGATGTGGAGCAACTGCGTCTTGATGTAGGGCAATTGCGCCTCGATGTGGAGCAGTTGCGCCTTCATGTCGATACCAACATGGCCAGCAAGAAAGACTTGGCCGAACTTCGAGCCGAGATGCGCGCTGGTTTCGCAAATATCGATTCGCGGTTCACGAAACTTGAGGCTCGTG
>RKRP01000001.1 GCA_007571315.1 Gammaproteobacteria bacterium | reverse complement strand
CGCAAACGGCTTCGCGGGCGCTCTGCGGCGTCGATCCTCAATCCGGCCGGTGGCTCGGCGCTGGGCGGTCAGGCGCGTCAACTGCGCCCGGGATAGCCCGGCCACCTTGCCTAGGCAGCGCTTCAGAACCCGCCGCCTGATGCTGGGAAAACTGAGGGTCAGATTGCGTATACTTCACATGGCCGTGCGGGACAGCACGCACCACTTTCCAGTCCAATTTTTAGAAAAGGAGACATAACTCATGGCAAATCCCGGAAGAGAACTGGCGGCGCTTGACTTCGAGGCCATGCTTGGCGGACCGCTCTCGGCGGTTGTCGATGCCCAGGCGCAATCTGCAATGACTACGGTGAACTTCGTCAGGAGCGTGGGGTTTGAACAGGGAACCGATACCCCGATCTACGTCACCTTCAAGTACCCCAAGGAGGTCAGTTCCTACCAGCCTGCGGTTGAGGAGCAGCGCGACGAGGAAGGCAATGTGACCACCCCTGCGCGCGAGGCACAGGCCGCTGTATGGCAGGAGATGACCTTGACAGTACCGATTCTAACGATGCTGCCAATTCCATTCATCCGCGTTGAGGAGGCCAAGATCGACTTTAACGCAAAGATCAATTCTGTTGAGACCCGCGAGCATGATCGGAACCTTAATATAGGCTCCAGTTGGGAAGCCAAGGCAGGCTTTTGGGGCAAGTCAGTGAAGCTGAAGGCGAGCATGTCCTATCAAAGCAAGACCAGGATAGGCAACGAAATCAAACGAACGTACTCGCTTGCAGTGCATATTCGTGCGGTTCAGGACGAGATGCCCGAAGGAATGGAGCGATTGCTCGGAATACTTGAGAACGCGATCGTATCCCAGCCGTCGGATGCTCCGTCGCCAAGCACATCGAAAGATTCGTAGTAGCTAGTCGGCAGAACATATTGGTGCGACATGCCGAAGCTAGGTGACTTCTTGGGTGAATTGCTGACCGAGATCACCATGGCTAGGGTGCAGGCAGACCTTGAAGCGGTGCGGGTGGCTGAGCTATATGCGGGCCATCCTCTGCTCAAACACATGTCCGTCCCTCGTTTCCGGCTGCCAACAGTGCATCTGGATGTGCCGGTCGTGATTCAGGGCGAAGCGTCCGACGATGAACAAGTCCCCGAACTCGAACCGGAGGAAGCGGCGACAAGGTTTCTTGATGTATTGGATCGCGTCTTTGATGCTCACGAACTGCGGCTGCTTGACGACGATCGCGAAGTGATTCGTCGGGCCGTGGTCGTACGGGTGGTCGAGCACATTGAAGAGGATTCCGGTCTTGCGAGCAGCATATCGAGCACGGTCACCGACTTGATCAAAGTCGTCATGCGGACTATCCGTCCGAGAGTCTCCGGTGGTGAAGAATCGGACGAGGAAAACGGTACTAACGATGCGGAGGGACTGCTGGCGCAGGTGCGCGAGGATCTTCGCCGCGGGGTCATGACTGCGTTCATGCGGTATGTCGCGACGCCTCGTCGTCTGGATGCGGAGATGTCGACAACCCAGGTGAAGGAAGTTGGCAGCCGGGAAATACTTGCCCGGGTGCGGATGGAAGTGAGCGAGGACGGCGTGGAGTGGGTAACGGTCGTTGATCAGGACGGCGAACTGGTAGACCGCCTAGTCGACGAGTAGCCGATGATGACCGGCCTGAACATGCTTGCGCCCGACAGGCTCAATGCGGTGCGCCAGTGCTTGACCGAAGCTACGGCTCTCGCAGACAGCTTCATCGCCGGTCATCACGATTTCCCGAGCCAGGTGGCGGAGTGGCTCTCAAAACTGGAATCCACCACACGCGAAGCTGGTCTGGCTGTAGTGCCGTTGGTGGCCGGACTGCGTGTGGAAGTGGACGCGGCGCGTCAGGGATTCCTTCCGGCGAGCGAACCAGACGGTGGCCGAATGAAGCGCCGAAGTGCGCGAAAGGCTGCCGCGCAGTCAGCGCTCCGATCAGCCATCGACTTGGTTTCCGCCGCCGTGGAGCCGTTTGAGGCTCGACGGATGCGCGCTGAGAACATCGCTCTGGATGTTGCGGCCAAGAGCTTTGCCAAGGGCCTGTGGCCAGGCCAGAGCGATGTGCCAGGAGCACCAGGCGACATGCCCTCCATGTGGCGGGCGATGCTGGCCGACCCTCTGCTCGCTCCGATGATCATGGAACTCTCCGCGCTACAGGGCATGGCCCAAAGCATGGTCCTTGTCGCGAACGCCATGAACAGCTTCGCCGGCACGGCATCCGGTGCGACGCAGTAGGCGCAGTGGGCTCATTACAGATGACCGCAATTGTATTTTCATGAAGATCACCATCGAATACGACGACGGGCTGCCCTTCTCGTCGCACACAATCGGCAAGGACAGTGCCGCTGCTTGGCGGGCATTGTTCAGGGATGCGGCAAATCGGTCAACGGAGTTTGCTGGTACTGCCGCTGACGCGACCGCACGAGAGTTCGCGGAGCACTTGATCAATGCGGTCCGTGCGGCGGAGCGAAATTTGGAGGCGGATACACGGACGGACCGCAGGCGCCGCGAGACGAAACGGTCGACCGAGGCAGATCAAGGTTCGGACACTGCTAACGAACCGGATACGCCGACCGCAGCTGAATTTGAGGCATTTGCAGGCGAGTCAGCGTCAACGAGTCGCGGCGAAGAATCCCCATCGCCAAGGCGACGGGTCTTTGGGTCAGGGAAACGCGACCTTGTGTCTACGATTTTACGCCTTGCACGAGTGCTCGTGCCGAATGCTGACCGTGGTCTCTGGCGCACCTACTGGCTCTACGGAAAATTGGTTCCGCCAGCGCTGTGGATACTGTTCATGAGTGTTGCGAACAGTTCGGACATTAGCCTGCTAATGTTTTTGATAATTTTTGGAGCCGTCCCGTCCCTGTATCAAATCCTCGTGTGGACAGCGATCTGGAAGGCCGCAAACCGTTATGAGGGACCGGCCATCTGGCGGCGGCTGGCTAAGACGACGGTTGTGCTGGAGATATTCATATTTGTAATGGGGACATTCATAGGGTTGTTGGTAATGAGCGGATGACGGGCCTGTTTGATTCCCTCGAATTGGACTCTGTCGAGCTATTCTGTCAGGCTATGGAACTTGAGAGAGGTTTGGTTCTCGACCTCGTCAGGACGTGCCTCAGGACGCTCAAGTCCGCAAGACTGCAGCGACTAAACGCTTGACGACTCGAAGAAGTAAGAGGGCTTCCCGCCTCATTTGAAAAGACAAGGAGGGGAAGACGTGTGCATTACAGGATCGGTAGGTCAGCGTGGCGACAATCTCCCCGGAGATGCCCGAGTGGTGCAGGCGCTGCTCAATCACAATATCGACCGCCTGTCCGGTATCGGTCGCCTGGATGTCGATGGAAACATCGGACCCGTCTCGCTGCAGGCCATTCGCGATTTCCAGCGGCAGGTGCTTGGCAGCACGGCTCCAGACGGTCTGATCGCCCCGGGCGGGCGCACGATCGCGATCCTGCTCGAACCGGTCGGTCGGGAGTTCAACGAGGATACGTTGGGGCTCCTCATGATCAATGCCCCGGTCGAGCGGATCGCGCGTTTCTGCGGTCCATTGGCCGAGCACATGGCAGACCGCACCATCGACACGCCGCTTCGCCAGTCGCATTTTCTTGCCCAAATCGGCCACGAGAGCGGAGAGTTGCGCTATACGGAAGAGCTTGCGAGCGGCGAGGCTTACGAGGGTCGGGCCGATCTTGGCAATACCCAACCGGGCGACGGGCCGCGCTTCAAAGGACGCGGGCTGATTCAGCTCACGGGGCGCAGTAACTACGCCGACTACGGAAACGATATCGGCGAGGATCTCCTCTCCGATGCCGGAGCGAAGCGCGTCTCGGACGAGGACGGGCTCGCAGTCGGAGTGGCATGCTGGTTCTGGGCCACTCGGGGTTTGAACCGTTTGGCGGATGCGGACGACCTTGAGGCGGTCACCCGGCGAATCAACGGCGGGCTTAACTGCCTGGAACATCGCCGCGAATTGCTGCTGCGCGCCAGAGGACTCCTGATGCCATAAAGGGAGGGGAAGTCGAAAAACGCATGCTCGCCAGCCTCGCGAATTAGCCCAAGGCGAAGGCATGCTGCCCCGTTAGCTCAAGGACGACCCGCTCTTCCGCCGCGCCGATGCCTTGCCTTGTTTCGGGCAGAGTTGTTCACGGGTCAAGGAGATATACTGCCGGGGTCGGGAACCGGGCAGTTGCGCCTGTGCTCAATATAGGGCCAGGGTCGCCGAGGCGGACAGGCGCGGCATCGCTGTCACGCGGGATGCCCTGCCGCCTGTTCTTGAAGTAAGAGGCTCCTTCATCCGCTATGACCGTCGAAACACTGCAACTGAGTGATGAGGAACTGGCGAGCGTCATTTCAGCTAGGGAAAACGCCCGGGTCGAGTTCAAGGAATCCTTGGGAGGCAGCGCCGGGGACCGAATTCGGGAAGCAATCTGTGCGTTCGCCAACGATCTTCCCGGTTCAGGCCTGCCGGGAATCGTCGTTGTCGGGTTAAAGGACGACGGCGCGTCCGCCGGCTTCACCGTTACTGACGAGGTGCTTCGCACCCTGACCGACATGCGCAGCGACGGAAACATCGTTCCGCCGCCGACGCTTCTGGCGGAGAGGCGTCGGTATGAAGGGAGCGAGATCGCAGTCCTGACCGTCCTGCCGTCGGATTCGCCGCCGGTGAGTTACAAGGGCAGAATTCATGTGCGCGCGGGCCCGCGCCGGGGTATAGCCACCGCTCAAGAAGAGCGAATCCTGAACGAGCGGCGGCGGCATGGCAACCGCCCCTTCGACATCTCGCCCGTGCCGTGCACAGCGCCGGACAGTCTGCATCGGCGCCGGTTCGAGGACGAGTATCTGCCGAACGCGGTTGATAGGGAGTTGCTCGCAAGCAACGAACGAAGTTTCCCCGAGCGCTTGGCCGCAGCCAAGATGATTGCCTCGGTCGATGACCCGCGGGCAACGATTTTCGGGTTGCTGGTGCTCGGAGTCCGGCCGCGCGACTTCATTCCCGGCGCCTATGTGCAGTTCCTGCGGATCGCTGGACACGAACTGTCCGACAGGATCATTGATGAATCGGTGATCGATGGAACGATTGCGGACATCCTTTCCGGCGTTGATGTCAAGTTGCGGTTGCACAACGCCCGTCACATCGACCTGGTAACCGGGGATCTGGAGCGGAGCATCGAAACCTATCCGGTGGCGGCTTTGCAGCAACTCGTGCGAAACGCCGTCATGCATCGGACTTACGAGGGAACCAACGCGCCGGTCCGCGTCACGTGGTTCGACGACCGGATCGAAATCCAGAATCCAGGCGGACCGTTCGGCATTGTTACGGCGGAAAATTTCGGTCGGCCCGGAATGACCGACTACCGTAATCCCAACTTGGCCGGGGCGATGAAAATTCTGGGATTTGTCCAAAGGTTTGGCGCCGGAATTCCGACTGCGCGGGGCCTTTTGAAGCAGGCCGGCCACCCGGAAATGGAATTCACGACCGAACCAACCCACCTGCTGGCTACCGTGAGGGTGGCGCCCGAACCGTTAAAATCTTCGCAGTGACTGCGCCCGTTCTCACCTTCTTCAGCAACAAAGGCGGCATCGGCAAGACCTCGCTGGTTTTCCACTTGGCCTGGATGCTCTCCCGGATCGGTGAGCGAGTGCTTGCCTGCGACCTTGATCCTCAGGCCAACCTCACCGCCACATTTCTGACGGAACGCGAGTTGGAATCTTTGTGGGAAAACAACGCGAACGACAGAACCATCTACCAATGCGTTCAACCGTTGATGGAGGTGGGAGACTTGAGAGAACCGCATATTCACGAGGTCTCCGAAGCGCTCGGGCTTATTCCCGGCGATCTGGCGCTGTCCGGCTTCGAGGATAGCCTTTCGAGCGTGTGGCCAGAAGCTTTGAGCGAAGCCAACTTGTATCGGCCGTTCCGCATCCTCAGCGCCTTCTGGCAGATCATGCAGGCTGGCGCCGCACAGATGAACGCCACCATAATTCTCGTCGATGTCGGCCCCAATCTGGGCGCTTTGAACCGTTCGGCGCTGATTGCGGCCTCTCATGTGATCGCCCCGCTTGGCGCCGGTCTATTCTCCCTTCAAGCACTGCAAAACCTCGGCCCGACGTTGTCGAGGTGGGCGCGCGAGTGGGCGAAGCGGCGGGAGCGCTGGAAGG
>RKRP01000013.1 GCA_007571315.1 Gammaproteobacteria bacterium | reverse complement strand
GCCGGTCTTGTGATGAAGCGTGCCGAATGTTGTGGAGCCGCTGGCAAAGGACTCCGCCGCGTCTTCCAGGCCCAGACCCTCAAGAACCAGGCTTATGTTCGGTCCCACGGTGATACCGGCGCCGATTTCTCCCAGAACCGCCGCCTGTTCATAAATGGTGACCTTGTAGCCGCGCTGCTTAAGCGCGACGGCGGCGGTCATGCCGCCCAGGCCGGCCCCGATGATTCCAATGTCCGGCTCCTGCGCCATGCCTAAGCCTCAAACAGTGCCAGCGCTTTCACAATCGGTCCAGCGCCCATTGACGCGGATTAAGCGCCCATCGGCCAACCCGGGCCGGGGCTTGCATGCATGTCGGCCGTCGCAAAGCGCGCATCGGAAGGTGGGGTGCTGAGCCGCGCTGGCGTACCATTCCGGGACTGTGCGAGGCGGCGCAGTCGGGCTCCATGGCTTCCGGCCTCTATCAGAACGGCACCTGTTTGGCGGAGGCCATGATTTCCGGCCGGTCTGCGGGACGTAACGCTGTTCGGCGCGCCTGCGCCTGAACCCCTGCAATTCCGCGTCGTTCACCGCCTTGGTTCAGGAGGGGTCAGGCGTTCACGTCGATCACTACTCGTCCGCTGATCCGTCCGTCGAGGATTTCGTTCGCCAGCTCTGGGAGACCGGACATGGGCGCCACCCGGTAGATTTCTTGCAATGCCGCGGGGTCAATCAGTTCGGCAAGAGCGGCCCAGGCGCTCCTGCGCCGCTCCTGGGAGGCCATTACGGAATCGATGCCGCTTAAGGCGATGCCGCGCAGAATGAAGGGCATTACCGTGGTCGGCAGCTTGAAGCCGCCCGCGAGTCCCACCGCCGCCACCAGCCCGCCGCGCCGCGTTTGCGCCAGCGTGGTGGCCAGCGTGGTTCCGCCCACGGAATCGACCGCCGCGGCCCAGGTCTCGGACTCGAGCGGGCGCGAATCCCGCGCCAGCTCCTCGCGCCCGATCGTGTTGGCGGCGCCCAGCGATTCCAGAAACGCCGCTCCGCCGGGCTTTCCCGTAACGCCGGTCACCTGGTAGCCGAGGCGGGCCAACAGCATCACCGATACTGCGCCCACTCCGCCGGTGGCGCCGGTTACCAGGGCGGGGCCGTCGTCCGGCGTTACGCCGGCGTCTTCAACCGCATGGACGCTGAGCATGGCGGTGTAGCCGGCAGTGCCCAAAGCCATGGCCTGCTCCGCCGTGAAAGCCTCGGGAATGGGCACCAGCCAGTCGCCTCTGAGGCGCTGCTGCTGCGCGTAGCCGCCCCAGTATTTTTCCGACAACTCGTAGCCGTTAACCAGCACGCGCTCGCCCGGCTGGAATCGTTCGTCGCGAGATTCACGCACCACGCCCGCCAGGTCGATGCCGCACACCATGGGCAGCCGCCGGCAAATCTTGCCGCGGCCGCTTACCGCCAGCCCGTCCTTGTAATTGAGCGTGGAATGGCTGATTTCCACAAGCACGTCTTCGTCCGGAAGATCATGCAGGGCAAGGGTTTCCAGTTGCCCCTGAACCTTGCCGTCACGTTCCCGCGCCACGATGGCGTTAATGGCGCTGCTCAAGTGATGTCCTCCGCTGGCCGGCAGAATCCGGGCCGCGGCGGCCCATCAACTGCTTGCTGAACTGTGATATATGCGGGCTAGAACCGGACGATAGCGGCAATAATGCCAACCCCGGCTCCCATGATGGCCGCCATGCGCACTGTGAGCCGGGTTTCAAGCTTGGCCAACTCGGCTCGAAACGTTGACTCGCTAACGTAGTCGCTCTGGGCCGCAACAATCGCCCCTACGATCGAATCGGCCTGTTGCGCCGGCAAGCCAGAGGCTGTGAGGTCTTTTGCGGCGCCAAGTGTGTCGCACGCGGCCATATCCGCAGTATATCCGTTCCTGACAAAAGTTGTTCGATGAAATTGTGCTTGTTTTGCGGCAATTTTGGAAGCGGCCTGGGGAAGGGCTCCCAGCGCAATATGCGGGTTAGCGCAAGCGGCGGGTGCGAACGAAGGAATTGGTCCATACGGCCCAGGCGCTTAGGCCCAGAAGCGCCAGCAGGACCCAGCCGGGCATGGAAAGGCCGAGCAGCGACCAGTCCACCTCGGCGCATTCGCCGGAGGCGGTGAGCGCTTCGCGCACGGCAGTGATGACACCGAAGTTGTCGAGGATGAAGTCGAAGCTGGCGCCGCAGGGCGGCACGCTGCCTTCGGGTTGGGCCTGTATCCACAGGTGGCGCGCGGCCACGCCGCCGCCGGCCAGACTGACGGCACCACAGAGCAGGGAATAGGCGTGCCGGAATGCGCCCGCGGGTTGATGGATGGCGGCGAGCAGGAAGGCGCCTCCCAAGCCGATTACCGCGAACCGCTGCAGGATGCATAGCGGGCAGGGCGCATAGCCCTGGACATGCTCGGCGAAAAGCGCGTAGCCGAACAGCGCCAGGCATGCCGCCGCGCCTAGCAGATTGAGGCGGCGGGCGCCGAGGTTTGCGATTTGTTGCGCCAATGCGAAGCCGGCGCCCTGTGTCAATGTTTTCATTCGGTCGCCCATTCTCAGCCACTCGCCGCCTGCGCGGGCCCGGACGGGTTGCGGGTGTTTTCAGCTGGCGGATTGTCGCACAAGCGGGCAAGCGCGGCATCGAATGCCTTGCCCTGCTCATCAGCAAGCGCCGCGGCGCGAAGTTCGCGCGCCGCCGCGGCGGGGTTCCGCTGCTTCCGCAACGCCGCCAGCGCGCCTGCAATGGCCTGGTAACGGCTTAAGCCCCGCTCGAACGTTTCGCCGTAACCCTTGACCAGTTGCTGGCAGGCGGCCAGTTCCACCGCCAGCTCGTAATCGCCGGGCGCCACTTCGGCCAGCGTCGCCAGCCAGGCGCGGATCCGCGCGTCCTCTTCGCGGTGACGCAGGGTGCTTAGCCGCCATATCCGGGTGCGGGCCATGGCTCGCATCAGCAGGTAGCCCCACACCCGGTCGGTAGCGATTTTCTTTCCGCCGGTAAAGGCGCTCAGCAATCGGCGGGTGAACTTCCACTTCAGCAGCGGAGCGCCCAGCCACGCCGGCAGGCTGCCGCAGATCTCCTCCACGCGGGGGGCCAGGTAATCGACAATTCGCATCACCTGGCCCTGCTGCGCCTGCGCTTCGGCGCCCACCCGCGCGAACCGCGAGCCGCGGGTCTTGAGAGCGGCCACCCGGGCGGTGTCCTCGTAGCTCATCCACAGCGCCAGGCCGCGGGCGGTTTCAGTGAGCAGGGCGTAGTGGCGCGCCGCGCTGTCGAGGTTCAGGATGGGCCGCAGCCGGTCCAGGTAGCGTCCGGCGTAGGCGTGGTTGTGGTAGTCCACCAGGCGGCGCGCGCCAATTCCAAGCATGTTTGCGCAGGCGCCGGGAAACTCGCTGGCTATGCGCTCCATCAGCGCCCTGGCGCGCGGGTTTTCGGGCGCCGGAACCGGGTCGAAAGCATCCGGCGGCTCCGCTTTCGCAAGCGTGGGCTCGCTTTTGCCGGCAGCATCGGCGGCGGCCAGGGCCGCGGCGCGCGCCTTGCCGGCCTCGAATGCCGCCAGGTTCCTGTTCAGCGCCCTGCCGCTGGCGCGGATGGCCTGCTCGCAGGATTCCGCGGAAAAGGGCAGGGCGCCAGATCCTGCCAATGCGCCCAGAATGACCGAGCTGATTACGCTCTGATTGGCCCGCGCCAAGGCCTCCATGTCCAGCGCCACCATCCGCCTGGCCGAGGCCCGCGCCACCTGCATGACTGTTTCGCTATCGGCCAGGCCATCGCCCATCGCGGACTTTTCTCCGATCGTATAAACCCGATGGGTGGAAGCGACCAGCGTGGTTCGGTCGCGGGTGACCAGCCCGCGCTGTATGGCGCGGCCCGCTTCCATCAGTTCCGAGGCCACCACCAGGTCCACATCGCCGGGGTTGGGCATCAGCGCCAGCACCGGCTCGGCTCCGGCCGCCTCCGCGGCGGAACGCGGAAAGAACTCCAGGTAGTAGAGCGTGGCGCCGGTGCGCTGGGCCACGCCGGGCACCGAAGTCGATTGCGCGATGAAGCCGCTGGACTCCGCTGCTTGCAGCAGCCACTGGGTGAGCACGCCGCCTCCCTGGCCGCCGAGCGCGGATACGGCCAGCTTGAAGACCCGGGGCGCCGCCGCGGCTGCCGCCGCTACCACGCCAGAGACCGCTTGCGTTGACTGCGCCGCTGCATCCATCCGATCAGCCTGCGGCGCAAGCGCTGCGCGAAGCGTTCCAGCAAACCCGGGTTGTCCACCAGTTCGGCATGGTAGAACGAGGGGCAGAGAACGGCGGCATGCGCTACTTCGCCGCATACGCCGCAGCCCACGCAATCGTAGTTCACTGCCGCCACCGGCGCGCGCCTGAGCGGGTCGGGATTGGCTTTGACCGTTAGCGAAGGGCAGCCGGACAGACGGATGCAGGAGTGGTCGCCGGTGCAGGTGTCGGCATCCACGCCATAGTGCTTGCGGGTTACCCGCTTCCCGGCCTTGCGCATGCGGTTGAGCAGCGGGCGGATGCGCCGCTGGCGGTTGAGCTGGCACTCGCCCTGGGCCACGATCACCTTGGGGCCTTTCTCGCGGGTGCTCATGGCCTCGCGCAGCACTTTAAGCGCGCCCTTCATGTCGTAGGTATTCAGGCTGCGCACCCAGCGCACGCCCACGCCGCGCACCGCGTCCGCGATTGAAAGGCGAGCGGTGCGGCGCGGCGCGTCCGCCTTCGACGATGGCACCCACTGTCCGCCGGTTGCCGCGGCGTAGCCGTTATCGACGATGATCGTTACGCCGTCATGGCCGTTGAACACGGCATTGCTGATGCCGCTGGTCAGCCCGTTGTGCCAGAAGCCGCCGTCTCCCATGATCGAAACCGGGCGTTTGCCGCCGCCGCCATCATGCAGCGCCGAGGCGGCGGCGCTGCCTAAGCCGTAGCCCAGGATGCTGGCGCCCAGATTGAACGGTTCCAGGCTGGCGAAGGAATGACAGCCGATATCGGCGCTCACATGCACCGGCCCTATCTCTTTTTGCAGCAGTTTCAGCGACGAGAACAGGGGCCGTTCCGGGCAGCCTGTGCACAATCCCGAAGGACGCCCGGGAACCGCCGGGGCCAGCTGGGAAGCGGGCAGCAGCGGCTGCTCGGACACCGGCAGCGGCTTAAGCAGCCGTGGCGCATGTTCCTCCACGAAGGCCCGGATTCCTTCCTGAAGCACGGCGCCGGTGTACTCGCCGGCCATGGGCAGCGGGCCCTTTCCGAGCACCTGCGTATTGAGGCCGGCGCGGCGCAGAAACTGGTTCGCGGCCTGTTCGATGTGCTCCGGCTGGCCTTCTTCAACGATCAGCATGGCGCGTTTGCCGGCGGCAAAGCGAGCGAATTCCTCTTCCACCAGCGGGTAGGTTGCGTTGAGCACGTACAGGGGCAGGCGCGAGGAGCCAAAGCCGTCGGCCAGTCCCAGCCGCTCCAGGGCCCGAAGCACGCCGTTGCAGAGGCCGCCCTGCAGCGCAATGCCCAATTCGCTCTCCGGGGCGTCGATGAACTCGTTCAGTTTCCGCTCCTGGATGAAGCGCACCGCGTTCGGCCAGCGCTGCCGGGTTTTTTCCTGTTCCTGCGCGTAGGTATAAGGAGGCAGGATGATGCGCGAAGCGTCGCGCATTGGGGCATTCAGCGCGTCGCTTGCGGTAAACGGCGGACGGCGATTGTCGCTGGCGATGAAGCGCCCGTGCAGGTGGCAGGCGCGAATGCGCAGCATCAGCATTACGGGCGTATTGCTGGCCTCGGAGAGTTCAAAGCCCTGCTGCACCGCGGCCACGATGCGGTCCAGCCGGGGCCTGGGGTCGAGCAGCCACAGTTGCGACTTCATGGCGAAGGCGTGGGTGCGTTCCTGCATGATGCTGGAGCCTTCCCCGTAGTCCTCGCCGAGAATGATCAGGGCGCCGCCCTTGACGCCTGCCGAGGCGAGGTTGCCCAGCGCGTCGCTGGCCACGTTGGTGCCCACCGTCGATTTCCAGGTTACCGCGCCTCGCAGCGGATAATTGATCGAGGCGGCCAGGGTGGCCGCGGCCGTGGCTTCGCTGGCGCTGGACTCGAAGCGCACGCCCAGTTCATCAAGAATGTCGCTGGCATCGGCGAGCACGTCCATCAGATGGGAAACAGGCGCGCCCTGGTAGCCGGCCACATAGGCCACGCCGGACTGCAGCAGCGCCTTGGTGACCGCGAGAATGCCCTCGCCGCGGAATTCCTCGCCCGCTCCCAAGCGCAGCAATTCAACTTCCCTGGCGAATGATCGTTCAGCCACTGCCTGCTCCCGCGCGGCGCGCGCAATTCCGTATCTAGTGTACTACCTCGCGTATTTCACCATGGCCGCTTGCTGCCGGGAGAAATCCATTGCTATCCATCTCATTGGGGTCCGCCTCTTACCGGCTTGCTGGACTGTAACATTACAGCGGGCAGCCTCTCCGTGAAGCAGATTACGAACTCAACTCTGGCCGATCATTTTTCCACGACGTTTTCGCAAAATGTTTGAAGAGCTTCGGAGCTATCTGGACCGCCGCATCTCGCGCATCATGCTGATTGGCTTCATTAGCGGCTTCCCGTGGGTAATAACGGGAGCGGTTCTTACGTTGTGGCTCCGGGATTATGGTCTTACCCGCACCGCCGTGGGCTTCGCTGGCGCAATCACGTCGGTTTATGCCATCAACTTCTTCTGGGCTCCTTTTGTAGATCGGCTGTCGATTCCTTACCTGGCCACGCGGTTGGGGCACAGGCGCGCATGGGTGTTGCTTCAACAAGGCATCATCCTTGTGGCGCTTGTTATCTGGTCGTTTCTGAATCCCACCACGGACTTGACCGCGATTGTATTTGTGGGCTTGCTTATAGCCGTTGCTTCCGCAACCCAGGACATCGCAATTGATGCCTTGCGAATCGAGCAAATCGGAGCAACCGACACCAGGCTAATGGCGGCCGGGGCGGCAGCGGCTACCGTTGGCTGGTGGACCGGATTCAAGTTGGGAGGCGCAATGGCGCTGAAAACCGCCGAAACCTTCCAGGACATGGGCCTGAACGAGTATTGGCGTTTCACCATTTTGGCCCTGACAGCTGTCATTGTCCTGTGCAATATCGGGTTGATGTTTGTTCGAGAGAAACCTTCCGCCGAACGAACCACTGACCAACTCGCCTCGCAAGATGCCTACATGCTGCATCTTCAAGGCAAACAGCCATCGCGCGCCAGAATGACGGCTGCGCTGGCATGGCTAGGGGCAACCGCTGTGGAGCCGCTTCAGCGCTTCTTCAGGCGCAATGGAGCTTATGTTGCATTGGCGCTGCTCGGTTTCATTTTTCTGTTCAAGATCGGCGAGGCCTTTCTTGGGCGCATGTCTATTGTGTTTTACGATGAAATCGGCTTCTCCAAGACTGACATCGCCATTTATTCGAAGGGGTTGGGCTGGCTGGTAACGGTGGGCTTCACAATCCTGGGGAGTTTTTTCGCGGTGCGAGCCGGAATCGTTAAGGCGCTTGTGCTTTCCGGCCTTGCGATGGCAGCGACCAATCTGCTTTTCTCGGCGCTTGCTTGGACCGGAAAGTCCTATTTGCTTTTTGCGGCAGCGGTAGTTGTGGACGATATTACCGCTGCGATTGCCACGGTTACGTTTGTAACGTTCATATCTCTGCTTGTAGATCGCACCTATACGGCTACGCAATATGCGCTCTTGGCGTCAATCGGAACGGCCGGCCGCACTTTGTTTGCGTCGGGTTCTGGCCTTGCGGTGGATGCTCTGCACGGTGATTGGGGCACGTTTTTCGTTATTACAGCGCTAATGGTCTTGCCGTCCCTGGTGTGCTTATGGGGAATCCGGCGCAGGCTTGGGTTTGACAGCTCATAGATATATAAAACAACGACTTGCGCACGCTCGCGCAAACATGCACGGCAAAAATCCCGCGCGACCAGCGCGGCCGCATGGCGAAATATATGGCTGATGACGCGAGCCTGTCTCGCTCCGGCAGGAACGGGAGATTACATTTCCCAGTTCAGTTCCATGAAGAACACCCGCCCGCGCGCGTCCCAGCGGGTCGGGTCATAGGGCACTTGCAGGCCCTGTGAAAAACCGCAACAGGCGGAAGAACCGCTGAACGACAGGGTAATGGGCGCCGCCCGGTTCAGGATGTTGGTGCCGCCGGCGCGCAGCCGCAAGCCGTTGTCGAAAAGGTACGTGACGGTCATATCGACCGTGGTCAGCGACGACACGGGCAAGGTGAGGTATCCGGAGGACCTCGTGCAGCGGGAGCCTGGAATGTTGAAACGCGCGAAGTTGCATTGCAACGCCCGGGTGTTGACATAGCCGGGCGTGTAGTACGCGTAAATATCCGCGGCGAAGCGCCCCCACAGCCAGGTTACCGAACCTTGCCATTTGTACTCGTCCAGCCCGTTTTGGGTTCCGATGTTCTCGTCGCGGGGCGCCTCGTCCACTACCTGCGTGTAGTCGTCCAGGTAGCGCGTGTACCCCACTCGCGGCGTGAAGGTGCCGAAGCGCGTGTCGAAGGAATACTCCAACTCCCCGGTCACGATTTCGTTGTAGTCCGCGGCAATGTTGATGTCGATGGACTTCACCTGCACCAGATCGCCGCGCTCGTTGCGCACCGCCACATGGGGATGGTTCAGAATCCATTCGGGATTGTTGTAAAACCATGCGCTGCTGGAGCGAACCCGGTTGCTGACGTCAACCAGAGACCATTCCATCGACCACCGCAATCCCGGCAGTGACTCCGGCGCCCATTCGAAATCCAGCGACCAGTAATCCGAGTATTCCGACTCAATTTCCGGGTTGGAGGGAACGAAGACCTGGGTAACGCCGAGGTCCTGAGTAATTTCGGTGGGACCGTCGGGGTCGTAGGGGTCGATTACCTTTCCCCTCCAGCCTGAGGCGTATATGGACGGATTCCCCTCATCCCGGGGTGAGAACTGATCGCTCCAGACAGGCGCCTTGAAGGAGCGGCGCCAGGCGGCGCGCAGGGTAAGACCGGCGTTGGGCTGATACTGGAATCCGATGCGCGGGCTCAGGCGGCCGTCGCGAGCTGTAACCAGGTTGGGGTCGATGGTGCGGGTTCTCCAGAATCTGTCATTCACGACAAAGTCGAATCCGGTGTCTGGGTCCCAGTAGTACCAGCGAACCGGAATGACATGCTGGCTGTAGCCGCCTATCGAACCTTCGGCCTCGCTCACATCGTAGCGGGCTTGCAGGGTCAGAATCAGAGAATGCAGGCCGGTCCGCCGGTTGTTCTCGCCGAACAAGGGCAGCGCCAGTTCCCCGTAATACGCTTGAATATCGCGCGAGGGGCGCGCCACGCCCACGATGTACTGCGAACCCAGAAGTTGGTCGTACTCCCCTTCGATTTCCTCAATGCTGGTGCTGGTGCTGTTTCCCACGCTGAAACTGATGTTCTCGCGGTACTCGCCGCCCAGGGAATAAATTGCCGGTCCGCCCCACATGTTGAACAACTGCCCACGCAGACTGAGGTTGTATTGGCGGGTCTCGTTCACTCCGGTCCAGGGGCCGCGAGCCCGGGTCAGAAATTCGTCAAAGGCAGATCCCTGCGCCGTTCCGTTGCCGAATACATTGATCGCACGTTCCGGGTCGGGGCTGGACAGCGCTTCGTAGAAGGCCTCGGCGGTGGGGTCGAATCGGCCGCGCTCGGGCCAGCCTCGGAGCGCCCAGGCTTCCCGCCAGGATTTCGTGCGGTTGATGTCCAGTTGCAGTTCATGTAGATCGGAGAAGTTCCAGATGAGTCCGAAGGCGAGGGAGCGGGTCTCATTTTCCGAGGCGTCGTATTGCGCGGGCATCAGTCCGTTATCGGATTCATATACGGGAGCATAGAAAACCCGCATGGCCTTGCCGAAGGGGTTGTAGGCGTTGCTGGCCGGGATGATGAATGGAAACGAGATTGCGCGGTCGTGTTCCTGATAGGACTCGTTCAGGGACCAGAAAACATCCGCGTACACGCGCAGATCGTCGTTGATGTATTGCTCCGCGCTCAACTTCAGCGAGGAGTCGGTGGAGTCGATGCCGTTTTGCGGCGGAATTTCGTCCAAGGGTACAGGCGCTTGATCGTACGAGAAGACATGGAAGTCGTCTATCGTGGCGCCCACTCCGCTATGGTCTGCAGGAAGTTGGTAGTAGGTGTAAAAGAAATCGAACGGAATAGCGCCCACGCATCCGTATTGCGGTGGCCAATCTCTGGGACCTTGCCGTTTTTGCACTTCGCAGGCAACGCCCGGCTGGCCGATGGTTTTTTTGCGGGTGTCGAATTCCGGCCCCAGCAAGTCCCGGTAGTCCAGGGTGGTCCAGCCGGTTTTCTTGTTGGTGATGGGCTTGGAAGTGGAACGCGCCAACACTGCGGTTACATTGCCGCTGCCCCAGGAGTAGCCGCCGATGATGTTGGCCTTGGTTCGGTCGGAGTCGCTGTCGCTGTATTCGTGGCGATAGGTGGCCGAAAACCCCTGGTAATTCCTTTTGGTGATGAAGTTCACCACTCCGCCGATGGCGTCCGATCCATACACGGCCGAAGAACCGCCCAACTGGATATCCACCCGTTCGATGGCGCTCAAGGGCACATTCAGCAGGTTCACGAAATCGTCCTCCTGACCGCCGGAGCCGGCGATGCGGCGCCCGTTCATCAGCAGCAAGGTGTTGGCCGAACCCAGCCCGCGCAGGTTGACGGTGGAAATGCCCAGCCCGAGTTCGCGGGTAAAGACGGTTCTTTCGGTGCCGCCGGGAACAATTACCGAGTTGCTGGTTTGGGTGGTGTTGCCGGAGTAGGTCCAGGGCAGCTTACGAAACAATTCTTCAAGATTGGACACGCCGCGTTTGGCGATGTCCTCGGCGGTAAAGCTGTAAACCCGGGCGCTGGGGTCGCCTCCGATCAGCCGCGAACCGGTTACGATCCGTTCTCCGAGCTCGACCGGCGCCTCGCTTTCGGCGGATTCTTCGTCTGTGGCGGCTTCACTCGGGGAATCCGTGTTTTGCCCCCCCCCCTCGGAATTTTCGGGTTGCTGCATGCGCGCCTGCGCCACCGATTCGGACGCGGAAGCGCTGTTCGAGGCTTGCGGGGCGGCTTGCAGGGGAAGCAGCAGAAAGGGCAGGACAAGACCGAAAGAGACGTGGTTGATTCTCATGTTTACCTCCCGTACCGGAAGCAAACCCTCAACAGACAATTTTGAAGCCGCGCCCCGGGGCCTGAATACTACACTACTTCGCAGCCGGACTTCGGAATGTTCGGTCGCTCTGCCGCCCAGCCCCAGCCCCTGCCCCTGCAAGCTGCCGCAGCCGCCACTTTTTTCTCCCCTCTTCTTCCGGGAGTTCTGGAGTGCGCGCCAATAGCCTTGGCGCGCACGGATGCCGGAATCAGGCTACAGGACGTATTCATGCGTCTCCCGGAAGAAGAGGGGAGAAAACAAGGCGGAATCAATGCGCCCCAACGTGCCTCAGGAACGCCGGTGAAACATGCGGGATAGCGTTTCGCGCGGCGCTATTCGGCCTGCATGGCCTTGAGCCGCCGAATCTGCTCGGCCAGCCGCTCCAGGTCTCGAACCACAGCGGCATGGCGGTCCCTGGCGCCCTGCACCACCTGGGGCGGGGCCTTGGCCAGGAACTGGGGATTGGCCAGTTTCCGCTCGGTGGCCTGAAGGACCTTTTGGGCCTGGGCGAGGAGTTTTTCCAGCCGCGTCCGCTCGGCGGCCGGGTCAATGATGCCTGCCAGCGGCGTGAGAAGGCGCATTCCGCCATGCAAGGCCGAAGCCGAGGGCGGCGGCTCGGCATGCTCTGCCAATTCCGACAGTTCGCCAATCCCGGCCAGCGGGCGCAGCAAACCCGCCAGCGATTCCATCCGCGCCCGGTCCCGGTTGTTGGCGCCCTGCGCAAGCACCTTGAGCTTGCGGCCCGGCGGCAGGTCCAGTTCGCCGCGAATCTGGCGAATCCCCAGCACGAAGCCTTGCAGCCACTCGATTTCGGCCTCGGCCTGCTCGTCCCTGGGGAACTCCGAGGACAGCGGCCAGTCCGCGATCATCACGCTTTCGCCTGCCGCTCCCGTCAGCGCCGCGGCGCGCTGCCACAGCGCCTCGGTGATGAAAGGCATGATGGGATGCAGCCCCCGCAACACCGCCTCCAGCACCCGCGCCAGCGTGCGCCGGGTAGCGGCAGATGCGCGCGGCTCGCCGTCCGCCAGAATGCGCTTCGCCAACTCCAGGTACCAGTCGCAGTATTCGCGCCACACAAAGTCGTACATGGCGCGGCTCGCCAGGTCGAGGCGGTAGCCGTCCAGCGCCTTGCCGGCGGCATCCAGCGCCCGGCCCAGGCGGGACACGATCCAGCGGTTGGCGATCGAGGCCGCGCTGGGGTCCGGTTCCTGCTCCTGGGCCAGGGCGCCTGGTGCGCCGGGAGGCCCCTCCGGCTCTTCGGAGTCTTGCTGCATGAACACGAATCGCGCGGCGTTCCAGAGTTTGGTGCAGAAGTTGCGGCAGCCCGCCGTGCGCTCCAGGTCGTAGCGGATGTCCTGACCGGTGCTGGCCAGGGCGGCGAAACTCAAGCGCACCGCATCGGCGCCAAAGGCGGGGATGCCCTTGGGGAACTGCTCGCGTGTTGCCCGCTCGATTCCGGGCGCGAGTTGCGGCTGCATCAGCCCGGATGTGCGTTTGGCCGCCAGCGTGTCCAAATCCACCCCGTCGATCAGGTCCAGCGGATCGATCACATTGCCCTTCGACTTCGACATCTTTTGGCCTTCGTGGTCGCGAATCAGGCCATGCACATAAACTTCCTTAAACGGCACGTCGCCCATGAACCTCAGGCCCATCATAATCATGCGGGCCACCCAGAAGAACAGAATATCGAAACCGGTCACCAGCACCGAGCCGGGATAAAAGCGCTCCAGTTCCCGGGTCCGCTCCGGCCAGCCCAGAGTGGAGAAGGGCCACAGCGCCGACGAGAACCAGGTGTCCAGCACGTCGTCGTCGCGGCGCAAGGCGAAATCCTGGCCCAGACTGTGTTTCCGCCGCACTTCTGCTTCGCTGCGGCCCACGAACACCGCGCGCCCGGGGCCGTGCCAGGCCGGAATCCGGTGCCCCCACCACAACTGGCGGCTGATGCACCAGTCCTCGATGTTGCGCATCCACTCGAAATAGGTGGCCGCCCAGTTCTCCGGCACAAAGCGCACCCTTCCGTCTTCCACCGCGGCGATGGCCGGCTCCGCCAGCGGCGCGGCGCGCACGAACCACTGGTCGGTGAGCAAGGGTTCAAGCACCGCCTGCGACCGGTCGCCCCGGGGGACGGCATGGCGGTGCTTGCGCACGCCTATCAGCGCGCCTTCGTCCTTGAGCGCCTGCGCTACCGCTTTGCGGGCCGCGAATCGTTCCAGGCCGGCGAATGGCCGCGGGACGCTGTCGTTCAAAAAAGCCCGGGGAGTGAGTATGTTGATGGCCGCAAGCTGGTGGCGCTTGCCGATTTCGTGGTCGGTGAAGTCGTGCGCGGGAGTAACCTTTACGCATCCCGTGCCGAATTCCGGGTCCACGGCTTCATCGGCCACAATCGGTATTTCCCGCCCCACCAGAGGAAGGCGCGCCATCCGGCCTATCAGTTTCCGGTAGCGCTCGTCGTTGGGATGCACGGCCACGCCGGTGTCGCCCAGCATGGTTTCCGGGCGCGTCGTATCCACCTCCACCGCTCCGCCGCCGTCCGCCAGCGGATAGCGCAGCCGCCACAGCCGCCCTTCTTCCTCGCTGGACACCACCTCCAGGTCCGACAGCGCCGTTTGCAAAACGGGGTCCCAGTTCACCAGCCGCTTGCCGCGATAGATCAAACCTTCCTCGTGCAGGCGCACGAACACCTCGCGCACGGCCCGGCTGCGCGCCTCATCAAGCGTGAAGCAGTCCCGGGAGAAGTCCGCCGAGGCCCCCAAACGCCTGAGTTGCGCTCCAATGCGCCCGCCGGAGGATTCCTTCCAGGCCCACACCCGGCGCACGAATTCCTCGCGGCCCAGCTCGCGCCGGCTCAGGCCCTCGGCCTCAAGCTGGCGCTCCACCACCATTTGGGTTGCGATGCCTGCGTGGTCCACTCCGGGCTGCCACAGCGCGCAGTCGCCGCGCATCCTGCGATAGCGCGTCAGCGCGTCCATCACCGTGTCCTGAAAGGCGTGGCCCATATGCAGGCTGCCGGTCACGTTGGGCGGAGGAATCACGATGCAGAAGGGCGGTCCATCGCCGCGCGGGGCGAAATAGCCGGCCTCTTCCCAGCGCCGGTAGGCGCCGCTCTCGAATTTGGCCGCCTCGTAGCGTTCCGCCAGCGGCTCGCCCGCAGGGGAACTCGAACTCATGGCCCGCCCGCTGGCCGGCCCGCGCGCGTCAGCCGCGCGGCAGAAGCTGCGGGCGGACGGCCATCCGCGTTCACAGCGCCAGCAGGAATTCGGTGAGCAGAGGCACCGGCCGTCCGGTGCTGCCCTTGCTGGCGCCGGTTTTCCAGGCGGTGCCGGCAATGTCCAGATGCGCCCAGTTCGCGTCCTTGACAAACCGGGACAGGAAACAGGCCGCCGTTGTTGCGCCTGCGTAGCGCGAGCCGATATTGGCCATGTCGGCGAAATTGCTTTTCAGTTCCGGCATGTACTCGGGACCCAGGGGAAGCCGCCATACCGGGTCGCCGGAATCTTCCCCCGCCTTGCGCAACTCTTCCGCCAGCTCGTCGCTTTGCGAGAACAGGCCGCTGTAATGCCTGCCCAGGGCCATCAGGCAGGCGCCGGTAAGCGTGGCCACATCCACAATCCTGGAGGGCTTGAAGCGCAAGGCGTAGTGCAGGGCATCGGCCAGAATCAGCCTTCCCTCCGCGTCGGTGTTGAGGATTTCTATGGTCTCGCCGGACATTGCCTTGACGATGTCCCCGGGCTTGGTGGCGCGCCCGCCGGGCATGTTCTCGACCGCCGCGGCCAGCACCACCAGGTTGATCGGCAATTCAAGTTCGGCTGCGGCCTGCATAACGGCCAGCACGCAACCGGCGCCGCTCATGTCGAACTTCATTTCGTCCATTGCGCGGCCGGGTTTGAGGGAAATTCCGCCAGTATCGAAGGTTACGCCCTTGCCCACCAGAGCGACCGGCGCCGCCTTGGGCGAAGCGCCCTTGTAGCGCAGCACAATCAAACGCGGCGTAAGCTGGCTGCCTTCGCAAACCGACAGCAACGAGTTCATGCCCAGTTCCTTCATTTCCTTTTCGAGCAGAATTTTGGCCGTGACCCGCGGGCTGCTCCGGGCCAGCTTGCGCGCCTGGCTGGCCAAATACGCGGGAGTGCAGACATTGGCCGGGAGGTTGCCCAGTTCCCGGGCGAAATTGCGCGCCCGTCCAATGGCCTGGCCCTGTTTCAGGCCCTGCTCGGCCGCCGCGAGGTCCGCGCCGCCGGCCACTGCGATGGTTAGCCTGCGGTCCTTGGGCCGGGCATCCTTTGCGGCCTTGCGCGTGGCCGTGTAGCGGTACGAAGCGTGGTGCCACTGCTCGGCGGAATTGCGCGCCTTGCGGGTTTCGTCCAGTCCGGGCACCGTTTCCAGCCCCAGCAGGTCCACCACATGCGCCGACGCCGAGCGTTCGCTCCGTTGCGCCGCCGCCGCCAGCGCCTTGTTCCAGGCGCGGGCATCCAGCTTGTCCTTGCGTCCAAGCCCGGCGAGCAGCAGGCGCTTGATTCCCAGATTGCCAGTTTCCGTAAGCAGCAGCGTGTCGCCGGGCTTGCCTTGCGTGTCGCCGGAGGCCATGGCCCTGGCGATGCGCGAGCGCAAACTCGGGCTTAGGCTGGATGCCGCCGCGGATGGCTTGCCGTCCTGGTAAACGGGCAGTATGCCAAGGTCGGCTTGTAAACTGTGGATTGGGTCGGTAGTGATTTGAAATTCCATGCGCGCGCCTCTTGAACGATTAACTTGCTGCCGGGTTCCGCGGGAAGGATAGTGGCGGAATGACGGCTCATTCTATTGCTTTTGCCGCGCAGGGCGCAGCCGCGCGCGCTGCTGCGGAGGCTGCCGCCGTCCGCGCTCCCGCTGTTCGGGTTCCCGCCGCCGCCCGGAACGCATGACGCGCATTCTGGACCGCTACCTTTTCCGCGAGGCGCTGGCGCACTTCGCCGGCGCGCTGGCCGCCCTGCTGTTGCTGCTGGCCACCAACCAGTGCGTGCGCATTATTTCGGCTGCCGCCTCGCAACGCCTGCCGCGCGAGTCGGTGCTCCCCATGATCGGCTACACCTGCCTGCAATACCTGCCCGTAATCATGCCCGCGGCGTTTTTTTTCGGTTTGCTGCTGGCGCTGGGGCGGATGTACCGCGACAGCGAACTGCCTGTGTCCATGGCTTGCGGCTACGGCCCCCGCTCGCAGTTGCTTCCGGTGTTGTCGCTGGCGCTTCCGGTGGCGGCGCTGGCCTGCTGGATGACGCTGGATTTGGCGCCGGCCGCCCGCCGCGCAGTGGATGAGCTGGAGCGCGAGGCCGCCTCTCTGGGCGACCTGCGCCGCCTGGAGCCGGGCCGTTTCGTTGCCCTGGGAGGGCAGGGCGTGGTTTACGCGGAGGAGGCCGGCGAGGAAGGGGGGCTTGAGCGGGTATTCGCCCACCGGCAGGTTGACGGGCGCATGCAGGTGATCGTGACCAGCCGCATGGCGCTCAGGGAAACCTCCGACCCGCTGGTGCGCATGGTGGTCTTCCAGGACGGGCTGCTGTATGACGGATGGCCGGGCGAAGGCGAGATGCGCGTGGTGCGCTTTGCCGAACACGGCATTCCCGCGGTTATGCCGGAAGCGGTCGCGGGCGGTTCGGGCATGGATGCCGCGCGCACGGCGGACTTGCTCGCCGGAGGCGGCCTGGAATCGCAACTGGAATTCCAGCGCCGCATGGCCTCGCCGCTGGTTTTGCTGGTGCTGGCCGTGATGGCGCTGCCGTTGAGCCGCCGGCTTCCCCGGCAGAGCCGTTTTGCCTCGCTGCCCTGGGCTTTGTTGACGTACGTGATCTACACCAATCTGGTTACCGCGGCAATTTCCTGGTCCAAACAGGGGCTTACGCCGGCATGGCTGGGAGTGTGGTGGACTCACCTGCTGGTGGCCGGCGCCGCGGCCGCGTGCTTTGTTTTGGGCAACTCGCATCGACTCAGGAAGTGGCTGCCTCGTCCTGGCGGCGCGCAGGGGGCCGCATGACGCTGCTGGACCGCTATATTCTTCGCGCCGTCCTGCCGGTTGTGCTGGTGTGCCTGCTGGCGCTGCTTTCGCTTTCGCTGTTTGTGGAGTTTGGCCAGCAGTCGCGCTTTGCGGGGCAGGGCAATTACACGCTTCTGGACGGCCTCGCCTACGCCGCGCTGCGCCTTCCGCAGTTCGCCTTCGAGGCCCTGCCCCCCGCCGCCATCATCGGCTCCTTCCTGGCCCTCGGCAATCTCTCCGCCCATCACGAACTGACCGTGGCCAGGGCTTCCGGCGTATCGGTGCCGCGGCTGTCGGCGCCGGTGTGGACGGCCGGGGCGCTGCTGGCGCTGCTTGCCTTCTTTCTCGGCGAATTGCTGGCGCCGCCCATGCAAGCCCTGGGCAAGCGAATGCGCGTGGCGGCCATGAGTTCCGCGCCGGCGCTTGCCCAGGGGGAAAGCGTTTGGATGCGCGATGGCGGCCTGATCCTCAATCTGCGCCCCGGCGAAGAGCAGGAGGGCTATGCGCGCGCTTTCCTGTTCCGCCTGGGCGATGAGGGAATCAGCGCGTGGGGGCGCGCCCGTAGCGCCCGGATTAATGAGGACGGCAGGCTTGAGTTGCGGGGCTATGAGGAAACGGCTATCGGCCAGCGGAAGACCCGCGTGCAGGTTCGCGACCAATGGATCATGGAAACGCGCCTGAGCCCGGAAATTGTGGAACTGGTGGAATTGCGCCCGGAGCTGATGAAAATTACCGGTCTGCTCCGCTACGCCCGCTATCTCGAAGCGAATCAACTCAGCGGACGGCGGTTCCGCCTGGAAATGCACTCGCGCCTTGCCACCATGGCGGCAGTGGCCTTGATGTGCGCGCTGGCGCTGCCGATGGTTTTTAGCAACCGCAGGACATTGGGGGGCAGCGCCCGCGCCGCCATCGGCCTGGGCGTGGCGCTGGTGTGGTTTCTGGCCAACCGCGGAGTGGCGGAAGCCGGACAGCTCTACGGCGTGGCGCCTTGGCTGGGCGGCTGGGCGCCCACGGCGACCTTGGGCCTGGCCGTTGCCCTGCTGCTGGCGCGCGCCAACCGCTTGCGCTCCAGCAGGCCCGCCGCCTTGCGCGCTCCCCCTTCAGGCTCCGGCGCGCGGCGCGACCGCGGCGCAAGCTGAACCTTCCGCCTACATCTCCCAGTTCAGGTCAATAAACAGCACTCTGCCGCGCGCATCCCAGCGGGTGGGGTCGTAAGGCAGGCCGCTGAACGCCGTGGCGGGCGCGGCGCGGTCCAGAATGTTGCGCCCGCCCGCGCGCACGCGCAGGCCGTTGTCCATGCGCCAGGTAACCGTGAGATCCGCCGTGGTCAGGGAGCCCACCTCGATGCCGAGCCATTCCCAGGGAATGTCCGCGCAGCGGCTGCCGGGAATGTTCTGCCGGTCGCTGCTGCAATATACCGCCTGTTCGTTTTGGTAGCCGGGCGTGTAGTACAGCAGCAGGTCGGCAGCGAACTGGTTCCAAAGCCAGCTCAGGCGGCCTTCCCACTGGTACTTGTCGGGCCCGATTGCCGTTCCAACAAAGTCAATCCTTTCAGTTTCGGGAGTTACCCGCACGTAGTCATGCAGAATGCGCGTGTAGCCTATGCGCGGCTTGAATGTTCCCCAGGCGGTCGCAAAGGCGTACTCCAGCCGGGTTTCGAAAATTTCGCTGTATTTTTCAGCGATGTTGATTGGCCGGAAGAGCAGGCGCTCCACGTTGCCCTGTTCGTCCCGCTGCACCACTTGCGGGTGCTGGAACAGAATTTCCGGGTGCGATTGCGCCAGAAACGCGGCAAACAGTTGGTCCTCAATCCGGTTGCTAAAGTCCACTTCGGACCAGTCGGCGCTCCAGCGCAGCCCCTCGATGCTCCCTACTATCCAGTCAAACCCCAGTGAATAGTTGTCGGAGTGCTCGGCCTCCAGGTCAAGGCTGTAAGGCGATTGCCGGTATGGAATCCTGACTTCGGCGGGACCGCCGGGGCTGAACGGGTCTGTGTACGTTGAGGCGCCGTTGAACGGGCCGCCGCTGCAGAAGTCGCCGCGGGGCAGGCAGGAGAAAAACTGATCCGACCATACCGGCGGGCGGAAAGAGCGCGACCAGGCTGTTCGCAAGGTGAAACCAGGCGTGGGCTGATAGCGGAATCCCACTCTGGGGCTGGTGCGCCGCTGTTTGGTGGTGCTGATGTTGAGATCGTCTATTTCTGTTTCGTAATTGAACACGAAGTTGCGCTGGTTATATACGAGCCAGCCCTGGTCAGGATGCCAGTATGGCAGTGGCGTGGGGTCCAGAAACTCGAAACTCTGATAGTTCTCCCGTATGCGGATAAAGTCCGCGCCCACGGATTCGTGCACGTCGTGGCGCGCCTGCAAGGTCAAAACCAGCGAGCGCATGGCGGTTCGCGCGTTGTCCGGCCCGAAAAGCGGCAGGGCCAACTCGGCGTAGTAGGCCTCGATGTCGCGCGAAGGGCGCTCAACGCCCACATTCTCGCCCAGGCTGTTCACCACCTGTTTCTCAATACCCGCCGTTCGCGCCACCGCGTCCTCTGTGCGGTCAATGAACTCCCTTCGATGTTCCGCGCCGATGGAATACGCCACCGGGCCGCCCCAGATATCAAACAGAGAGCCACGCAAGCTGAGGTTCCAGGCGCGCTTCTCGCTGTTTCCGCGCACCGGCCCGTCGCCCACGGTCAAAAAATCGGCAAACGCAGTGCCCTGGGCCTCGCCGTTGCCGAATACATTGAGGGCCTGATTGGGGTCCGAACTAGCCAGCGCGGCGTGGTAGCCGTCCGCCGTGGGGTCCCAGCGGGGGCGGGTGCTCTTGGCGCGCAAGCGGTACGCCTCCCGGTCCGACCGGGTGCGCGTGCCTTCCAGGATCACCTCGTGCGAATCGGCGATTTTCCAGATGGCGCCGAAGTTGATATTGCGCTGGGTGCTGGCCGATTCGGTGTATTGCGTGGGCAAAAGGCCATTTTCAAATTCCCGGACCGGCGCATACTGCACCAGCATGGCCCGTCCGAAAGGATTGTAGGCGTTGCTGGCCGGCACCGGTATGAAGCCCGTGATGTGGCGGGGACGCTCCTGCCAGGAATCGTGCCGGGAATACAGAAAGTCCGCATAGACGCGCAAATCGTCGGTGAGGTATTGCTCAAGATTGAGCGTGGCCGATTCGGTGCTGGCATCGGCGCCGTTTTGCGGAAGGATGTCGTCATACGCGGAGACATCATCCACCTTGAAATCATCCACTGTGGCTCCTGCCCCGCTGTGGCTTGCAGGCAGTTGCCAGCGCGGAGAGCCCCGCCCGCATCTCCAGCCGGCAGGCGCCCAGGGGAGGGCGAACAACTCGCATACCACGCCCGGCTGTCCCGTGCTGTAGCTGCGCAAATCGAATTCCGGCCCCAGAATGGGACGGAAATCCCGCGTGGTCAGACCGGCTTTTTCGTTGACGATCGGTTTGAAGGATTTGCGCGACAGGATGGCGGTAAGGTTGCCGCTGCCCCAGGCGTATCCACCCGTAAGGCTGACCGAACTCATGTCCGCGTCCGTGGAACTGAATTCGTGGCGGTAGTCAGCCGAAAGGCCCGTGTAGTTCTTCTTTGTAATGAAGTTCACCACGCCGCCGATGGCATCCGAGCCATACACCGCCGAGGCGCCGTCCAACTGAATGTCCACCCGCTCGATGGCCGAAAGAGGCACATGCAGAATATTGGCGAAATCGTCCTCCTCTCCCGCGCCTGCAACCCGGCGTCCGTTCACCAGAACCAGTGTGTTGGTTGACCCCATGGCGCGCAGATTGACCGTGGAAATGCCCAGTCCCAGCGGAATGTATTCGCTGTCCTGATCGGTGTTCTGAAAATGCAGGCTGGTGTTGGTTTGCGTGGTAACAGAGGAATAGGCCCACGGCAGGGTGCGGAAAAACTCTTCCAGCGTGGACACGCCGCGCGCGGCGATTTCCTCGGCCGTGTAGCTATGGGTTCGGGCGCTGGGGTCGCCGCCTTCCAGCCGCGAGGCGGTTACGACCTGCTCCCCCAGTTCTACCGGTTCC
>RKRP01000121.1 GCA_007571315.1 Gammaproteobacteria bacterium | reverse complement strand
CTCCCGCGGGGAGGGGGCAAAATGATGGGCTTCAGCTGGTGCACTATCCGGTTGGGAATCAATCTGGTCCAGGTTATGGGTTGCCCATATGTGGGGGTATGGGTAGTATGGGCGTGTGAAAACAACGCTGGATATACAAGATGAGCTGGTTGCGCGGGCAAAGCGGCGCGCGCGGCAGGAGGGTCGCCCACTGCGGGCGCTGGTCGAAGACGGCCTGCGCATGGTGCTGTCGAAAACTGTTCCGCCGCAGCGCTACCGATTGCCGGATTTACGGGCGGGCGATCCGAAAGCGGCGGATCCGCTTGAGCGGTATTCCTGGCCTGAATTGCGCGGACTCATTTATGGCGATTTCGAAGCGCGGTGATTGCCGTGGATACCAATGTGCTGGTGTACGCGCATCGCCGCGAGGCGCGTCTGGGCAACGCGGCTTATGAGGTAATGACCGAACTGGCGCAGGGCGACCGCCCATGGGCAATACCCTGGCCTTGTTGTTACGAATTCATGAGCGTGGCGACCAATCGCCGGTTGTGGAGGGAAGCGGCGACACATTCGCGCGATGCCTGGCGGCAATTCCTTGCCTGGGCGGAATCGCCATCCAATCGGCTAATCGGGGAAACTGAGAACTTCGCCAAGGTGCTGCAACGATTCCTGGTACGGGGCCATGTTGTTGGCGGCGTGGTCCACGACGCGCGAATCGCGGCCATCTGCGTGGCGCACGGTGTGGAAGCCTTGCTGACCAGGGATCGGGATTTTTCGCTGTTTCCCGAATTGCGAACCCGGGATCCATTCGCCGCGGGTTAGACTGTTGCGCCGCATTCTGCGGCAAGGAGAGACACATGACTGCTTACATCGTTGTTGCGGCGCGCGTCGATAAGCGCACCGAGGGTTTTATCGAGTATTCGAAGCGCGCGGGCGAACTCACCAGCCGCTGCGGGGGCGAGTACATCGTGCGCGGCCCGGCGGAAACGGTTCTGGAGGGCGGCATGTGGAGCCAGCGTCCTTGCGTCATATCGCGCTGGCCTTCGCTGGAGGCTGCCAAGGCGTTCTGGAATAGCGAGGAATACCAGCAGGCGCTCAAGCCGCTGCGCGCCGGCACCGGACTGTACGACGTGGGCCTGTTTGAAGGCTCGTAACAGCCGGGCCCCTTGGATCGATTGTGATTCTTGCGGCTTGCGAGGCAGCTTATTGTGAAGATTAAAGGATGTGTGGCGCTGGTGACCGGCGCCAACCGCGGCATTGGGCGTGGTTTCGTGAGGGTGCTTCTGGAGCGGGGCGCGAGCAGGGTGTACGCCACGGCGCGGGAAGCCTCGAATCTGCCGAGCGTGGTGGATCTGGATCCGTCGCGGGTCACCGGCTTCGTTTTGGATATCGACGACGGCGCGCGGCGGCGCGCGGTGGCCAAACAGACCCGCGATACCAGCCTGCTGATCAACAACGCCGGGATAGCCGGGAGCGAGGACGAGAATCAGAGGCGGTTTCTGCGCGCCGCCAATTTGGACGACGCGCGCCAGGTGATGGAAACGGATTGCTTCTCGCCAATCGAAATGTGCCGGCTGTATCTTCCGAACATGGTGAAACGCGGCAAAGGCGGCGTTATCAACATCCTGTCGATCGGCGCCCTTTTCTGCCTCCCGTCGCACGCCAGCTACTGCGCCGCCAAGGCCGCGCAGGCCATCATGACCATGGGTCTTCGCGCCGACCTGGACGGAACGGGGGTCGATATCGCCGGCGTCTATACGGGCGGCGTGCGAACGCGCATGTCGGCCGCCAACACCGCCACCCTGATCTCGCCGCAAACGCATGCCCAGCAAGTTTTCGATGCCTTTGAAGCGGGCGAAAAGCACATCTTCGCAGGCGCCCGCGCCAGCGAAATCCGCGACGCGATCCTCGCCAACCCCGGCAGCTTCGAGCAAGCTCAAATCGAGCGCTTCCGCAATCCCGATAGGGCCTGGGGCTGAGAGAGAGCCGTCAGGCCCTTGGCAAGGAAGGCTATCGCTTGCCGGCCTAGCGGTTCTTCCAGCGCCACCACAGCGCCGGGCCGCTCAACACCAGCGCCATGGCCAGCGCGCCGGCCAGGTCATTGATCCACTTGAATTGCTCGTGAATGATGTTGCCGGTGTGGACATCCACTACGAACAGGTAGAAGGTGGCGCCTTCCAATTGCGGTGATTTCATGTCCGTCAACTCGAAATGGCCGGAGGCCTGCTCCCGGTAGAAACCCTTGCTGTTCTTCAGATAGAGCGTCGAATCGAGCAGCGCGCCGTCGCTCACCATGGTTGCCGGCCCCTGGATCGGCAACCATTCGCCTTCGCCGTCGCGGCGCTGCAGATGCACTCCCCGATTGTTGCTGAAGATCACCCGGTCTTGCGCGCGGAACAGGTTTCCGCCCCGGTCGCCGGCAGCGGAGTCGCCCTTCCAGGACTTGCCGCCGTCCTTCGTGTGCAGCAATCCGAAGCGCGTGCTTACGCTGAGCCTCCGGGGTTCTCCGGGATACGCCACGATCTGCTCCAGCTCCCCGCCAAGCGAGCGATACTGGTACACGGGCGGCAGGAACGAGCGCTCCATCGGCACGTCCCGCGCCCAGTTGCCGAACGCCACGACATGATCCAGAAGGATGCCGGTTACGCTCAGGTAGGCGATCGGCACGAGCGCCAGAAGTCCGAACACGGTGGCGTGGGCGCGGTACAACCACCGGTGTGTCTCCCGGCGAACCCGGGGGGCTGGTCCGCGCCGGCGCCGCCAGCGCCACGGAAGGAACCAGTAGAGAAAGCCGCTGATAGCCAGCGCCGCCATCGCCAGCCCGCCCAGGTCGTTGATAAGGGTTGAAGCCGCTCGGCCGAAGATCCCGTAGCCGAAATGAAGGTCGAAAACGAAGTCATAAACGCTTACCTGATCCGGCAGTCCCGTCACTTTGATCCGATCCGGATTCAGCCATTCAAGCCGTTCGGGGTCCGCGCGGCTGATGCGGAAAATGCGTTCATGGCCCGCCACTCCAACCAGTTCATCCGAATGGCTGCCGCGAGTAAGACTGCCGATGCGCGTTCCTTCCAGGGCGAAGCGCTCAATGTCCTTGCCCTGTTCGGTTGTTCGCCACAATCCATCGTCCGTGGCCACGATGATCCCTTCGAGGCTGCCGTCGTCCGGGCGGACAAATCGCAGCGCCTGCGGCGTTCCGCCTTCCGGGAATGGAACCTCGCTCCAGCTTTCGCCGCCGTTCTCGGTAAGCCACAGCCCTCGCTCGGAGCCGCCCAGCCAGCGGTTCGGCCGCGCTTCGTCGAACGCCACGTAGCGCATGACCGTGGCCGGCAGCAGCCGCGCCACTCGGGCGGAGAGCCAGGATTCAGGCACGGTGAGTTGCCGTTGCCAGCGCCACTCGTCGTGATCGAGCAGAATGCCGCTAACGCCCAGAACCAGCAGCCATGCGCCCGCGGCAAGCCCCGCCCACTTGTGCAGCGCCAGCAGCGAGCGGTTCAGCGGTGTGCGGCGCTTCGGCCGGCTCTTGCGGCTCATTGGATTGCCGGCTTTATCCGGAATTCAAAAAGCGCGCATTGCTCAGCTTGAGGATCAGAAGTCGTATTGGGGGCGCTCCGGCTCGGTCAGCACCACGAACGGAGAGGAATCCGGCACGGCGCGCAGGAAAACTCCCATGGGTTGACTGTCGTCGGTCTTTTCCTTGTCCCAGCGCAGTTCCTTGTCGTCGCCGCAACGCTGTACCGTCTTGAACCAAAGGATGCGTCCGGGCTCTTCCGGCAGGAGCGCGCGGAACAGGAAGCGCCCAAAGCGGCGCGAGGGCAGTTGAGACCCGGTCCAGACGATCTCGTCCACGGTCCGCCTGACCTGAAAACCGCCGCCCATTTCAAGCGGAGGGTCAAGTTCGCGCATGATCGTCTCCACCTTCCAATTCGGATCATGCGCAACGCTAACCCGTGTTACGCCGTCGGGAATCTTCACCCGCACTTCGGTTGTGGGCTCGGGGCCGCAGCCGTGCGGCACGCGCACTTCGACATCGTGTATCCAGCCCGCCGGCATGTGGGTCATATGCACGTAGGCATGCCCCATCACCCCGCCGCTAAATCCGGCCAGCATGGCCAAAGCCGCCAGCCTTGCAAGTGGTTTCGTCATAAGCGGTCCTCCAATTCGTTCAATGCGCGCGGGATTTACGCGCTCCGCCGCATCTCCGGCCTGCCGCGAATGCAGCCGCCGCGCCACGCTTCGCAACCGCTGAATGCGTCATCAAGGCCGGTTCAAGCGGTCATGGTTCGCGAGCTATCCAAGCCGCGGGGTTTGCGCGCCAGGAAACAATACAGCGGGGTGAATATCCCTGTCTTGCCGCCGGCCACATAGGCATCGGCGGTGCGGTCCATGAACCGCACCACGGCGGCTGAGCCTTCAGGAAAGAGTTTTACCGTTTCGGCCAGCTTCAGCCCGCCGATCATGGCCTTGCGCCCGATGGGCGTTCTGCGAACAGCGCTGCTCAAGCGGCCGCCTCGGCCTGCCATCGGCTGGTACCAGGGAATGCCAGGGCCTGTCTGAACGTTTCGGTCCATGCCTTCGACAACCTCGAATCCCACTGCTTCCAGCGCCTGGTTGACTTCCGCGAAGGTGGCGATGTCGTGCAGCGCGATGCCGAGCATCAATTGTTCCTTAATCTTGCGGTGCCGCCGGTTGCCGGCGTCGAATGCGCCGGTCAGGCACATCTCCTGGCCCCAGAACAGCGCGCCGGGTTTGAGGACGCGGAAGATCTCCGCGAAGGCGCGCTGCTTGTCGGGCGAATGGCAAGTTGATTCGATGGCGTAACCGGCATCGAAAGAGTCCGCGGCAATGGCGCTCATGTCCATGAAGTTGCATTTCATGTACTCCGCCATGTGGTCCAGTCCGGCTTCGATGTTCCGCTGCCGCGCTTTCTCCAGTTGCTGTTCATTGTTGTTGAGGCACAGCACCCGGGCGCCGGACTCGCGGGCCACGCGCCGCATTGGGCCGCCCACGCCGCAGCCCACATCGATTACCCGCATGCCCTCGCGCAGTTGCAGTTTTTCAATCATCAGCCGCTGGTGGCGAACAATGGAATTCTCAAGCGTTTCGCCGGGCTTGAGCGGGGCGAAGTGCAGCGATTCACTCCACCCGTACTGCATGAATTCGCTGCACAGGTCGTAATAGCTGTTGACAGTATCGGTGTGGTCGTAGTGGCGGCCATCGGCGCCTGCCCACCGGCTGTTGGTGAAGGAAGCGCCGAGCTGCGCGACGCGATCGGCCACGTTCCAGTTGCGGTAGGCCCTGCGTACGCGCCCGGGCAGCTTGCTCGGCATGGTTGTGCTCCAGTTGCGCAAGCTTGCTCTCTCGTTGAGCCAAGCGTCAAGCGCGGCACGCGATATGATATGTCAGAATCAGAGGGGGGCGATTTGGTGAGCGTTGTTCGCCCGCAGTCAAGCCGGCAGCCCCCCTGCCGGAACCGTCCCTATCGTCCACTCTGGAAGCCTGCGCCAGTTCAGCGCCCCGCCGGGTCGCCGTCCGGCGGTTTTTTTCCCGCCGCTGCCGAACGCGCCCGGAGCGGTCGCCGCGGTGCGCCGTTCCGAATATCTTGTCCAGGATCGGAAATATCGATGCGAAATTGCTGGATATGTTCACGTTGTGATGGATGTTATGCTTGTGGGCCAGATAGTTTATGGGCCTGAAGCAGGCGTGCGGCAGGCTCAGTCCGCTATGCAGACAATTGTTGATGAACACGTACGCGAGAAACGTCAGGATGAAGGTCGGTATGCTGAGCGGCCCCACGATGGCGATACTCCCGAAAAACAGCGTGGTGACCCACAGCGAGTCCACCGGATGGAGGTAGTAGTCGTCCACGGCTTTGGGAACCCGCACTCTGTGGTGGATGCTATGCACATGCCGCATCAGGAACCGCGAATGGAACAGCCGGTGCGTCCAGTAGAAACCGAAGTCGTAGATCAGCAGCACGGCGAAAATCTGGACGAGCGTCGTCCAGAAGCCCGTTGAACCTTCCCGAATCAGCCATTTGTAACCGAAAACGAGGCAGGAGCAATAGAGGCAGAGGTCGAACAGGATGATCAGCAGCACATGACGGGATTTGTTGACCTTCCGCAGCGGGTCGATGGCGGAGGTCAGCCGGTATTTGCTGAATCGCTCGGAACCTGCCGCCCGCGTCAATGCCGAAGTGAACAACGCGGAGCAGCAGGCGATGCCGACCA
>RKRP01000030.1 GCA_007571315.1 Gammaproteobacteria bacterium | reverse complement strand
TCTGCTGGGCGATGAGCACCTTGAGGCAGTTGGATTTTGGAACGAGATGGAACATCCCACGGAAGGCAAACTCAAAATGCCGGGCTTTCCGGTGAATTTCTCCGCCACGCCGGCGAGCATTCGCCGCCATCCGCCGAAACTGGGCGAGCACAGCGTGGAAGTGCTCAGCGAAGCGGGCTACTCGCGCGGGCAGATAGCCAAAATGCTGGCCGACGGAGTAACCAGCGCGCCGGAGAAGGAAGCGCCCTGAGCGCTGCGGCGCTTCCTTCGTCCTGCGGTTTGCCCTCTCCCCTGCCGGCAGGGAAGCGCGCCCTCGCGCAGTTAGAAATCCTTGCGGAAGTTTACGGTCCAGGTGCGCGGGTCCTGCAGGTAGAGCCCTACGAAGAACGAGGTGCCCTGCTCGCGGTCGGCGCAGTTTTGGCATTCGGCGCTGATCGACCAGTCCTGGTCGAGGTTGCGCAGCGTGATTGAAGCGGTAACCACCGAGTAGCCGTCGCTGAGCGAAACCGGAATGCCGCTGGAGCCAATGCTGTGCTTGCCGATCTTATAGACATAGGCGCTAGGCGTAAGCTCCCAGCCGGAACTGAGCGCGATTTCGTAGGCAGCTCCCGCGGTTAGCGTGTATTCGGGCGCCCGCACCGGGTCTGCAATCTCGCCCAGATGATTCACCACGCCTGCGCCGCAGAAGGGGCTGGCGGCGTAAGCAACGCCTGCCGCCAGGTCCGCGTTGCACAACTCCACTTGCCGCACGATCGAGGGGTTGAGCTCCGCGTACTTGGCATCCTGCGTGCCGATATTGGCAAATACCGTAAGGCCGTCGATCAACGCTGCGGTAATCTCCACCTCAACGCCCTGATTTTCAAGCGAAGCATAGTTTCGCGTGCTGAATGTGGGGGCGCCGGTTACGGGATCGTAAACCGCCGACGGCAATTGAAAGTCGGTAACGTCCGAGAAAAAGACCGTTGCGTTGAGGCGCAGGCGCCCGCCGAGCCAATCGGAGCGCAGCCCGCCTTCGTACGACCACACCTTTTCAGGGCCGAATGCCTCGATTGCGGCCGCATTGGTGCCGCGCGCGTTCCAGCCGCCGGACTTGAAGCCGCGGGTGGCCGAAGCATAGAGCATCATGTCGTCGCTCATCGCATACTCCAGCGCGATGCGCGGAGTGCTGATCTTGGCATTCTGCTCGGTCGGATAGCCCAGCGCTGCGATGTCCGCGGTGCTGAAGCCGAAACTCCAGTTGGGATTTGGCGTATAGCCCACGTCTTTTGTTTCGTCGGTCCAACGCACGCCGCCCGTTACCGTAAGCTGCTCACTCAGGTTGTAGTCAAGCTGCAAATAGGCCGCGATCGCGTCGGTGTCGTTTTCCAGCACCCGGTCGGCCAGCAGCAACGGCTGGAATCCGTTGAAGGCGCCGCCTATGCCCAGCAGGTCGGCAAAGTCCGTGGTGTTTTGCTCGGTGATGTAGAAAACGCCCGCCACGTAATCCAGCGCCCCGTTTCCGGTTGCGCCGGTCAGCTTGATTTCCTGCGTGAACTGGTCGTGTTCGCCTGTGTTGGCGATGGTGAAACCGCCGTAGGGCCGCCCCAGGTTGAGGAAGTCCAGCGTAAAGTCGTGGTCGAGATAGCGCTGCCCGGTAATGATGCTGACCGTGCCGAACGCCGTATCCACCTCCATATTCGAGTAGAGCGAGAGTGAATTGACCCAATTGCCCAGCGGGCGGCTTGCCTTGGAGCCGTAAATCGGAGTGGGCCAGGGCGGGGGCTGGTCGGAGCGCACTCCGGTGAGGGTGTAGCGCTTGTCATTTTCTGGGTCGTGGAGATTGAGCAGGTTGGCGTGCTCGTTGTCCACATAGGCCACGGCCAGGTCCCAGGTTACGTTTTCGATCAGCCAGCGCAGCGCAGCGCGCACGCCCACGTTCTTTTCGTAGTTGATGCCGTCTTCATTGGTGGTGCGATTCTCAACAAAGCCGTCGTTATCGAAAGCGTAGGCCGAGAGTTTCAGCAGCATGTTGTCCTGCACCGGAAGGTCCACGCTGCCGCGAAAACCAACCTGGCTGAACCGGCCGAATCCCAGTTCCAGGTAGCCGCCGAATTCTTCAGCGGGCTTTTTGAGGATTACGTTTACGGCGCCGCCCGTGGTGTTGCGGCCAAACAGCGTTCCCTGCGGGCCGCGCAAAACCTCAATGCGGTCGATATCGAACAGCGCGAAGTTGTTGGCGTTTTGCCGGCTTATGAAGATGTCGTCCACGTAGCTGCCTACGGGCGGGTCGAAGGTGGCGATGGATTCCGTGTTGTTCAGCGCCCGAAGCGAATAGAGGTTGGCCGTTCCCAGGCCGGTGTTGTTGTGGCCAAGCAGGTTGGGCACCAGGCGGGCCATGTCCAGCACTTCGGTGACCTGCAGCGCGCGGAGCTGCTCGTCGGAATAGGCGCTAACCGCAATGGGCACATCCTGCACGCTCTCGGCGCGGCGCTGGGCGGTAACGATCACTTCCTCGATCATATCGTTGCTGTTTTGCGCCAGCGCAGGCGCGACCAGGGCGCTGCTGAGAAGCGCGCAGACGGATTTGTAAATGGACTGCATCTGAAACGTCCCCTTGGTTGCAAACGGGAGATGCGCGTTGGCGCCACCGCCCGGCGCCTTGCCAGGCAAGGCTTTCAACGGCTTGAGCCCGAATTATATATGTATGCGGCCCGATGCGTTGCCGCTGGCCGCTCGCGCTGCTCACTGCAAGGAAGCGCCGCGCCAGACGTTGTTGCGCCGCCTCAGACGTTTGCATTGACCGTGCCTTTGTGCCAGTATTTCGCGCCTGCCTTTAATAGGGCGGGCCGTTGGCGGTTTGCCGAAAACGCATCCGCCGCGGCAGCGGAACGGGCGAGTGTTTCGTCCGGCGCAGGAGAATCAAGGGAGGCCATCAGGTGGCGAAACTGATCGAATATGAAAAATCCGCCGAGGCGGAAAAGTGGATTAGCGACGAAGGCGCGGAACAGGAGGAGCGCTACAACAAGATCGTCAAGGAAATGGACGACCTGTCCGAGGAGCGCGATGTGTGGGTGGAAAAATTCTTCGGGCGCATCCAGACACGCGGCTTCAACGTTCACTACGACAATCGCCGCCAGATTCCCGACGAGGAACTTCCCAAACGTCCTGACCGGCCTTTCAAGGTCGTATTTTGAGAAAAGGGAGCATATAAATGGGCCGTCCACATATTGAACCCTACGTAGAAACCCAGGTTCCCTTCCGGCGCATGACCCTGCCCGGCTTCGGCAAGGGCATGCATTACAAGGTGCTGAGCATGGACTCCGACACGGGCGCTTGCTCGCTGGTTGTGAAATTCGAGTCCGGTTATTCCCTGCCGCCCGGCATGAGCTACACCGAGATGGAGCTGTATGTCGCTGAAGGCAGTCTGCAGTTCGGAGACAAGACCTTCGAGACCGGCCATTACCTGTGGCTGCCGGCCGGCGTTTCCATGCCCGCCATGAGCGCGCCCAACGGAGCGCGGTGCCTGATGTTCTACAACCACGGCGAACCCAGCTTCGTGGAGTCGGATGCCGACCATCCGCGCGCCGAGCGCCACAAGCTGGTAAGCGTCAACGCGCTGGAAGACATCGTTTGGGGGCCGGCCAACGTGTCGCCATCGGTGGCCCCGGGCTGCTTCGTGAAGGTTCTAAAATTTGACCCGCTCACCCACGGATTCACCTTCCTCTACTGCATGACGGCCAGTTTCTGGCAAGACAATATTTCCTACCACGATTGCATGGAAGAGGGCTATCACATTTGGGGCACCTCCTGGATGATGCAGTTCGGCTACCTGCCTACGGGCGGTTATTTCTGGCGTCCGCCATGGATCAATCATGGCGCTTTCCAGAGCACATACGGCTGTATCGCGATCGGTCGCACCGACTCCCAGCTGCACAACTACTTCCACTTCAATCCGTGGACCACGCCGGAGGAGAACCAGGAACGCGCCGCCGCGCAGTTGTACCGGCAAAAGCGCAATCTGTACGAGTGGATTCGGGCCCAGGATGGGCACAACCATCCGCACGACTTCGAGCATCCGCACTACCACGAAGAAGTCCGGCATCCCGACCACGACTGAAACCGTCTGAGGGCGGCTGAATCCGGCAGGCGCAAAAGGCCCTGTCCGGCTGCAATCTGCGGGCGGCCAGGGACTGAGCCGCGCTCTGCCCTGGCATGTCTGGCCTGCTTCAGGGAGGGAGAGCGGCGGCGCTGCCGCCGCGGAAGCCTGCAACCATGCTTTGCGCTTGCCGATTATTCATTCTATGGGCGCTGGCGGCAGTGCCGGCGGCGCCGCTCACGGCCGCTGCGGCGGAGGCATCCGCGCAGGCAAAATCCGAGCCAACCCATTGCGTCGTTCTCCTTCATGGAATCGGAGGCTTCGGGCTGCTCCTGAAATCGATGGAGCTGAGGCTTGAGGAGGAGGGCTACCGGGTTGCCAACGTCAGCTATCCGTCACTGGCGGAGCCGATTGAATCGCTCGCGGTTGAGGCTGTTGAAAAGGGCCTGGCCCGCTGCCGGGCTGAAGGACTTTCCGCGGTCCATTTCGTGACCCACTCCATGGGCGGCATTCTCGTGCGGCAGTATCTTTCGACGCGCGGAATCGACGGCCTGAAGCGCGTGGTGATGCTGGCGCCGCCCAACCAGGGAAGCCAGTTTGCGGACTATGTGGGCGCAAGCCCCTTCAGCAAGTTGTATGAACCGGAAGTCCTGGCGCAGTTGGGCACCGGCGAGGCTTCGGTCCCGCGGCGCCTGGGTCCGCCGGACTTTGAACTGGGCGTGGTCGCAGGCACCCGCAACCGGCGCAAACTGCTGCCCGGCACGCCTGATGAGCCCAGCGACGGCGTGGTTGCCGTGGAAGAAACCAGGGCTGCCGGAATGAAGGATTTCATTGAGGTGCCCGTAACCCACACCAGCATCGTTTGGAACGACGAGGTCCGGCGCCAAACCGTCCATTTCCTGCGTTACGGCCATTTCGACCATCCGGCTGCGCAAGAGCCCGGCCCGTGATTGCCTGCTGAAGCGGATGCGGCCGCATCCGCAAACCGGGCCTTTCGCCGGGAGAGGCGCGGGCGGGCAGCCAGCTACCCGATGGGCGAGAGCAGTTCCGGCGCTGTTACCAGTTGCCGCACGCCGTGCGACTTCGTTTCGTTGAACACGTTGCCCTGCGCGGCCCAGCGATGCAGCGAGTTGATGTCCAGACGGGCGCACTGCGGGCGCACATTCCAGGTTACCCGCGCGGGCGAGCAGTTGCTCTGGTCGTAAGACGGACCGGTGGTTGAACCGCGAAACAGCACCGGCTCGCCGGTATTCGCCGGGATCATCTTCGCCTGATGCAAGCCATCATCGCCGCTTTGGCCGGCATAGTCCATTGCGTTGAAGTCAAGCGCATCGGGGTCGTTTACTACCAGAAACACCTGCGTTTCCACACGCAGGAGAGGATCGTCGCAGCCTTCCGGAACGCAGGCGCCAAGCCCCTCGCCGGGCGCCGCGTCGCATGAGCTGTGCACCCAGTGCACTTCGATGGTATCGCCGGGTTTGACACCCTTGTAGGCGCCCTCGGCCGGGGCCAGTTCCGCAGCGCTGAGCGTTGCGGTTTCGTTGCAGGCGTATCCCCCGTCGTCCGCATCGCTCACGAACACGTTGAATCCCGGACCCTTGTGCTCCGCGTTGGTGTGCGTGTGGATGTTGCACAGGTTCATCTCGCTTGCCGGCGGCGCCAGCGGGAACGATTCCAAGTTCAGGCCAAAGGCGCTGCTGATATCGCGCGGCGTTTGCGGCCCCATATCCACGCAAAGCGCTTCGCTTGCGCCCGCTTCCTGCGCGCCTTCGGACGAACCCCCGGCCTGAAGGGCCCCGCCGCCTGCAAGCAGCAGCGCCGCCGCCAGGCCAAAACGCAAAAAACCACTCATGAAGCTGTCTCCTGAAGCCATCATTTCCCGAAAGTATAGAGCGTTGCCCGCGGCGCTGAGCAGGCCAGTCACGCGGCCTTGGCAGTCCGGCATTGCCGGCAGCCGCGCCCGGCCGTTTGCTTGATTGCGGCAGGGTTATAGCCTTCCTGAAAAGTCGTTGCAGATCAGAGGCTGGCCTGCGGGCGGTCCGCGCAGGCGCCCGCCGCTGAAGACCATGGAGCCGTTCACGAAGGTTGCTTCGATGCGGGCGGCAAAGCGATGCCCTTCAAGCGGCGACCAGCCGCACTTGTAGAGCAGGCTG
>RKRP01000108.1 GCA_007571315.1 Gammaproteobacteria bacterium | reverse complement strand
GTTGAATAAAGAAATCCTTCTGGAGGCGTTCCGGCGCATGAGGACGATCAGGGAATTTGAAGATCGCATCCATGTCAACAGCGCCAAAGGCGAGGTGCCGGGTTTTATCCACCTGTCCGCAGGCCAGGAAGCCAGCGCCGTGGGCATCTGCATGCACCTGACCGACGAAGACCATATCGCCAGCACCCACAGGGGGCATGGCCACAGTCTGGCCAAGGGCTGCGACGTAACCGCCATGATGGACGAGATCTATGCGAAACGCACCGGCCTGTGCGCCGGCAAGGGCGGCTCCATGCACATGGCCGACCTGAGCAAGGGCATGATCGGCGCCAATGGCATCGTTGGCGGCGGGGTGCCCTTGACGGCCGGCGCGGCCCTGAAGTCGGTCATCCTGGGCACCGACCGCGTGGCGGTGGCATTTTTCGGCGACGGGGCGCTTAATGAAGGCGCCACCCTGGAAACCATGAACCTTGCCAAGGTCCTGAACCTGCCGATGATTTTCGCAATGGAGGACAACGGCTACGGCGAGGCGACGCCATCAAGCTGGGCGATTGGCGGCGAGCCGCTGGCGCGCGCCGAGGGCTTTGGCCTCAAAGCCTGCGCGCTGGACGGTCATGATTTTTTTCAGATGCACGAAACTGCCGGCCAAATGATCAAAGACGCGCGGGCTGGCAAGGGGCCTGCTTTCATGCACATCAGCGCGTACCGCTACTACGGCCACTTTGAGGGCGATGCAGCCACCTACCGGCCTGAGGGCGAAGCGGAGAAAATGCGGAAAGACAAGGACTGCCTGATGATTTTCAGGAAAAAAGCATTGGCCACCAAGCTCGTGACCGGCAAGGAACTCGACGATATCGAGCAGGAGGTTATTCGCCTGCTCGATGACGCGGTGGAGCACGCCCGGCAGGCGCCCGCGCCGGAAGCCGCGGACCTTGCAACCGATGTGTATGTTTCCTACTAGGCGGACGGCGAGGCGCGCGGCGGCATGAGCGAAAAATCATTCCGGCAGGCGATCAACGAGGCGCTGCGCCAGGAAATGCGCCGCGACCCCGCCATCTTTCTGATCGGCGAGGATATTGCCGGCGGAACCGGAGGCGATGGCGAGGAAGACGCCTGGGGCGGCGTGATGGGCGTTACCAAAGGATTGCTGGGCGAGTTCGGCGCCAACCGGGTTATCGACACCCCAATCAGCGAAACGGCCTACATCGGCGCCGCCGCCGGCGCCGCGGTGACCGGCATGAGGCCCGTGGCGGAGCTGATGTTCTGCGATTTCGCCGGCGTTTGCTTCGATCAAATCATGAATCAGACGGCCAAGCTGCGCTACATGCTGGGCGGGCAGGCCAAGGTGCCGCTGGTTATCCGCATGCAGTGCGGGGGGGGGTTCAACGCCGCCGCGCAACACAGCCAGACCCTGCACGGCTTGTTTACGCATATCCCGGGGCTTAAGGTGGTGATGCCTTCCAATCCCTACGAGGCGAAAGGGCTGTTGATTGAATCCATCCGCGATGACGACCCGGTAATGTTCATGGAGCACAAGTTCATGTACGACGACAAGGGCGAGGTGCCGGATGAGAGCTACGCCATCCCGCTGGGCGAGGCCCATTACAGCCGGGACGGCGAGGACATTACCGTTTGCGCGCTGGGCCGCATGGTCAATCTGTGCAACCAGGCGGCGGATGATCTGGCTGATGACGGTATCGGCTGCACCGTAATCGACCTGCGCAGCACTTCGCCCCTGGATGAAGAATCCATCTGCGAATCGGTGGAGGAAACAGGGCGCCTAGTGGTGGTGGACGAAGGCTATCCGCGCTGCGGCTTTGCCGCGGATATTGCGGCCCTGGCGGCGGCGCGGGCGCAACCGGCCTTGCGCGCCCCGGTAAAACTGGTAACGCCGCCGCACACCACCATACCGTTTGCTCCGGCGCTTGAGGAGCTCTATATCCCCAGCGTTGACCGGATCAAGCAAGGCATCCGGGAAACGTTGGCGGCATAAACCATGGCGAGCAATATCCAGGCCATCGTAATGCCCAAGCTGGGCTTGTCCATGACCGAGGGCATGGTGGCGAAATGGCATGTTCAGGCAGGCGCCAGCGTGGCCCCAGGCGATGTCATCGCCGATATTGAAACCAGCAAGATCACCAATGAGCTGGAGGCGCGCGGCGCCGGCGTAATCCGGGGAAGCCTGGTCGAGGAAGGGGTTGATTTGCCCGTCGGCAGCTTGCTGTGCGTGCTGGCCGATGAGGCCGCCACCGAGCAGGAAGTTGAAGCGTTTGCGGCCGCCTTTTCGCCCCTGGACGGCGACAGCATGGAAGTGGCCGGGGAGCCTGCCGGCGATACCCATGGCGCCAATGAAATTGCAGAGGCGAAGGCAGGGGAATCAAGGAAGGGGGATGCAGGCTCAGGCGCGGTTCCCGCCAGCTTGCAAGGCGCTGAGGATGACGCGCAGGCGCCTGCGACTCATCTTGCCCGGAAACTGGCCAGGCGCCTTGGCGTCAACCTCAACAAAATTGCCGGAAGCGGCAGGCGCGGGCGCATTTCAAAGCGGGACATCGAGCAAGCGATACTCGCTGCTGGCGGGGCAATGCCCGCCGCCCGCTCAACTCAGCCCGCCAGGCCGATGGCGGCGGATGACCGCCATATTCCCGCAACACCCCTGGCCCGCAAAGTGGCGGCGCAGGCTGGACTCAACCTTGCCGAAGCCACGCCCACCGGAACCCGGGGGCGCGTCACCCGGGCAGATGTGGAAAAAGCCATAGCCGCCAGCAATCTGGCGGCATCCGCTCAACCGGCGGCGCAACCCGCAGCGGCGAGCGCATCCGGCGAGGCCTGCGAGGAAGTGCCGCTAACGTCCATGCAGCGAACCATTGCCAGACGCCTTGCGGAATCGAAACAGGCCGCCCCGCACTTCCGCCTGACTGTTGAAGCGAATATGGACCGGATGCTCAGCCTCCGCGCCGACCTGGCCCATAGCATGGAAAACGGCAAGGTTTCCATCAATGACCTGCTGGTGAAGGCCGTCGCTTCGGCCTTGATGAAAGCGCCTGCCGTCAACATCCAGTTTGACGGCGAAACGATACGCCGCTACGCCGCCGCCCATGTCGCCGTGGCGGTGGCCCTTGAAAACGGACTGCTCACTCCCGTAATCCAAAACGCCAACCAAAAAAGCGTCATGGAAATTTCCCGTGAAATGAAGGAATTGACTGAGCGGGCCAGGTCGGGCGCCTTGAAACCGGATGAATTTGAAGGCGGCACTTTTACCCTGTCGAATCTCGGCATGTTCGGGATCAAGGCGTTTGACGCGATCATCAATCCGCCGCAAGCCGCCATTCTTGCGGTGGGCGCGACAGAGAGGCGCCGCATCCTCGCGGATGACGGGGAGCGGACCGCCACCATGATGACGGCCACGCTGTCGTGCGACCACCGGGTGATTGACGGGGCCGCGGGCGCCCGCTTCCTGCAAGCCTTCAAGGAAGTGGCGGAACATCCCTACCGGCTTTTGATTTAGGAATTGCCCCGCGCCAATGAGCAAGCCGCCCGCATTCAAACTGCATCACGGCGCCCTGTCGGTGAGCAATTTGCAACGCTCCATGGAATTCTACGAGCGGGTGCTGGGTTTCAGGGAATCGAGCCGCGTATCGGTGCCGGAACTCTCCCTCGACATTGTCTTCATCAAAAAAGGCGGGAGCTACCTGGAGCTGTTTTGCCATAAACAGGCCAGGGAACTGCCGGAATTTTGCAAGGACAACTTAACGGATTTCCAAGTGGTGGGCACCAAGCATATCGCCTTTGAAGTGGAAGACCCGCAAGCCTTTCACCAGCACCTGAAGAAACAGGGCGTGGCGGACTTGTCCGAAATTCACGACAACAACCCAACCTACTTCTATTTCTTTTTCCGCGACCCCGACGGCATTCCGCTGGAAGTCATTGCCCGGAAATAACCCGTTCAAGCACCCTGCCCTAACGGAGAGCGCGCATGGCCAACACAAAAACAACCCGGCTCAGCCGCATATTGCAAATCGCCCTGGCGTTTGTTCCCGCGTGCATGGGCTTGTTCGCCTTCCTGAATAATGTGACCGACTGGAACGGCACCATGGAACGGGTCACATTCCCGCTGTTGTCCATGGCCGGCAACACGGCAAGCGAAACCCAGGGCTGGCGCGCGGTTGGCAGTCCAACGCTGGCCCATCTCACTTACGGTTTCGTCATTGTCCTGGAATTGGGCATGGGATTGATCGCCGCCTACGGAGCGGTTGGCATGATCCGGCGCCGCAACGGCCCCGCTGCCGAGTTCCGGCGGTACAGCCATGCGGTTTGCCTGGCCTGCCTTTTGGGCGCGTTTATCTATTGCTTCATCTTTTTCACTGTGGGCGGGGACTGGTTCCTGGCCTGGAAAAACGCAGACCTGCTTTTTTTGCAGGGCGATTCATTGAACTATGCCGCGGTGCTGGCCATCGTGTTCCTTTACCTGCGCTTTTTTGAGTCTGACCTCGCCGGGCATCGTCCAGGCGAGCCCCGCTGAACTGCTGGATTTGGGGCGCCCTGTCCCGGAGCCAAAGGGCGAGCGCCTGATGCGCGCTTGATCGCCGGCGCTTTCCAAGGGTATCCGGGAGTTTTTTTTAAAATCACGCCTCCGGCCCGCAGGTTCGGATCAGAACACGTCGTACGACTTGCGCAGTTCAAAATGCAGGATGCGGCCGCGCGTGTCCACTCGGCGCGCGTCCCAAGGATACAGGAGTCCATCGAAAAACGGGAACTCGGCATCGGTGAGGTTCCGGGCGCCGGCGTAGATCTTCCAGCCGCTATCACCGAATTCGTAGCTGCCGGTAAGGTCCCAGGTCATATAGTTCTCCACCCGCTCCTGCGGCGAATAGAAAAAGCCCGCGTAACTGCTGGAGTAACGGGCGGTGAGAGTCAGGGCGGCATCGCCTTGCACCCAGCTCACAAAGCCATTCGCTTTCCAACGTTCCGGACCCGTGGGCGTGTGATGCAAGTCGTTGGGGTCCGCGCCGGCGAAGGAGATGTCCCTCAGCAGACGGGTGTACGTGCCATCGCCGCCAAGGGTAAAGCTCCCCCACCTGGTGGTGTCGAAGCGGTAGCGTATGGATGCGTCCAGATACTCGCTGAAGCGCTGGGCGAGATTCACCGTAAACAGGTTCACTCGCTCGATGTTGCCGAATTCATCACGAATGATCATGTTGGGAATTTCAAACATCAACTCCGGCTGATCGGACAAAATCGAGTAACCGCTGCCGAATTTGTCCTTGAACTTCACATCGAACCAGGTCACTCGCAGCGACAGCCCGTCCAGCGCGCCTTTGGGGCTCCAGTCAAAACCAATGGCGAGCGTTTTCGATATTTCCGGCTCCAGATCCGGATTGCCGGTGTTGTAAACGGGCGGGAACAGCAAGCCTTGATCGGGATTCTCGATATCCCTGATGGGCAGCCAGGGGAGGATGGAGCCGCCTCTCTCCACCTCGAACAACCTGCGAGACTCCGGAGGAACGAAGGATTCGCCCCAGGAAGCGCGCAGCTTTAGCGTCTGCGCGGGAAACCACCACAACTCCACCTTGGGCGATACTCGATCAAAGGTCTTCTCCACATAGGGAGTCCCGGGGCCCTCGAAAGGCCCGGAGAAAGAGTATTCGTCGCTGCGCGCCGCGAATTTCAATCCCAGGGCCTGCACGCCCGCCATGCGGTTACCCTCGCCTACCAGCGGCACGCCCAGCTCGGTGAAGAAGGAAGTAACGACGCGTTTGGGGTCGGTAACCAAAAAGAAGCTGCTGCGCGACGCATCGTCGGAGTAATCCAGCGTTTCGGTGCGCCGCTCGCCACCCACAACCAACTGCATGGCGCCGCCGGGGAGATCCAGCACGCTCCCGTTCAGCGACAGGTTGTAATCGTCCTGACGGGAGAAGTTCCAGTTGGAACTGTAGAGGGCGCCTAAAGAGCCGCCATCGCTGGCGGGAGTCACCAACCCCTCCATCGCTGCCGGGCTTTGCGCCGAGCCGTCCCCGAAGGGGTTGATGATCTGATCCATCGGCAGCGGATTGCCTGAAGCATCCACCCCTGCGACCCGCTCGGCCAGCAACTCCCGGTTCACAAAGTGGAACTCAAACCACGATTCCTCCTTGCCCCGCGAGGCGGAAAACTCGCCCATCCAGTCGCGAAACGGCAACTCGGCTTTCAGCCCCAGAGTAATGCGCCTGTTGTTCTGATCGCTGTCGTTTCTCTCGGGATTCAAAAGACCCGCAGCGAACTCATTGGCGAA